>NZ_JAEUMN010000074.1 GCF_016793225.1 Phenylobacterium sp. | reverse complement strand
AAGTAGGCCTCACCCCTTCCTGAAGAAGGCGTGGAAGTTCTCGCCGAAGCTGTTGGTCCAGCGTTCCGGCGGGATCCGCACATGGTCGGCGCGCAGCATGTGCGGGGCCAGCGTCTCGGCGTCCACGCGCCGGACGGCGGGTCGCGCGCGGACCGCCTGGAACCACCGCTCCAGGTTCTCGAACGCCTCGCGCGGCTTCTCGAGCTGCATGTTCCAGGTGAGGTTGATCCAGGGCCAGCAGGCCATGTCGGCGATGGTGTAGTCGTCGCCCGCGATGTAGGGCCGGTCCCGCAGCTCGCGGTCCATGACGTACATCAGCCGCTCGGCCTCGAGCCGGAAGCGCTGGCGGGCGTAGGGGTCGATCGGCTCGGGCGCGTAGCGGGTGAAGTGGTGCGCCTGGCCGTGGTAGGGGCCCAGGCTGGCGATCTGCCAGGCCAGCCACTGCAGGGTGGCGTAGCGGCCCTTGGGATCCGTCGGCAGGAAGCGCCCCGTCTTGTCGGCGAGGTACTGGAGGCAGGCGGCCGACTCCCAGACCACCAGGCTCTCGCCCCCGCCGATGGGATCGTGGTCCACGATCACGGGAAGGCGCCCGTTGGGGTTCAGGGCCCGGAACTCCTCCGTCAGCAGGTCGCCGCGGCCCATGTCGTAGGGCACGGTGCGGTACGCCAGGCCGACCTCCTCGAGCATGATCGCGACCTTCCGCGGATTGGGTCCGTTGGCGTAGTGCAGGTCGATCATCGGCAGCTTCCCCATCGCGCGACCCGAGACCCTACCGCGCCGCACCGCGCGGAAGCCAAGGGCTGCAGGCGGAGACGCCCTCAGCGACGTCGCCAACCGTTCTGCATGAGGCTGCGCCTCGGGACGCCAGGCGCGGGCTCGGCTCATGCGGATCAGCCGCTTGGCTGCCCGCGCCAGGGGCCGGCCTCACCATGGAAGACCGATCACCGCGGCGTGGTGATCGGATCGGCATGTCGATGAACGAGCTTCCACGCATCGCCTTCCGACCGATAGACGCTGGTCACGCGAAGAGCCGTCCTCGAGGGCGCCTCGGCGCCGGCGGACAGCCGCTCGGCGTGTTCCACTTCGACCACGACCGCGAGTTCGTCAGTCGCGTACGTTGCGATGTGATCGGCATCGAGCGCCCGGCCGCCGCCCATGCGGGCTGCGGCGCTCACGAGCGCAGCTTCCACGTTCGCGCGCCCTCTGGCGAAGGGACCGAACGGATTGCCCCAGGTCACGTCGTCGCGATCCGAGAGCAGCGCGACGTAGCCCGAGCTGTCGCCCTTCACCATCGCGTCCAGCGCGGCGTGGTTCAGAGCCACGGCCCGTGTGAGCGCGGGTGCGGTCATTTCGTACTCCCCAGGAAGGTCCAATTGGCGCAGAAGCTTCAGGTCCGTGGTTGGCGATACAGGCCGACTGGGTCAGATTATGCGCGGCGGTGACGAAACGCTAGAATGATCACAACCGACAAGAAAGCCCTGGAAGCGCGCGGCCCCGAACAGCACGCCATGCGCGACCGGATCGTCGCGGCCGCCGAGGCCCGGTTCCGCCGCGAAGGCTATGGACGCACCACGGTCGCCGAGATCGCAGGCGACCTGCGCATCTCCACCGCCTATGTCTACAAGTTCTTCCCGTCGAAGACCGCCATCTGCGAGGCGGTCTGCGGCGAGGTGCTCAGCCGGATCGATGCGGAACTCTGGCGGATCGCGACCGCCGACGCCCCGCCCGTCGAACGGCTGGACCGGCTGTTTCGCGGCCTGCTGTCGGAGACCGTCGCCCTGCTCTTCAAGGAGCGGAAGCTGCACGACATGACCAAGGTCGCCATGGACCACCGATGGGCATCGGTAGAGCGTCACAAGGCAGCCATGCGGGCGACCGTCGCGCATGTGATCGAAGAGGGCCGCGCGGCAGGCGTCTTCGAGGCGGCGACTCCGCTCGAGGAGCAGACCCAGGCGGTGGCAAGCGCCATGGTCGCGTTCGCCCACCCCGCCGCCATCGAGCACGCCCTCGACGCCGGCCAGGACCTGACCGCCCAGGCCGTCTGGACGGCCCGCCTCGTCACCCGAGGTCTGATGGTGGCCTGACGGTCCGATCTTGACGTTGACAACTTGACGATAACGTCACTCGACGCCCATCATTGATCGTGGTGTCGAGGAGTTTCGCATGCGGTCGATCGAGCGGCTGGCGTTGGGTCTTGCGGTCCTTTTCCTGCTCAGCGCGTGCGGCCCCCGGACCGAGCCCCGCCCTTCGGCCCCGCTCGTCCGCGTCGCCGCGGCCGCGCCCGCCGCCGCCGGCGAGGCCGGCTACACCGGCGTGATCCGGGCCCGCTACGAGAGCGATCTGGGCTTCCGGGCGCCGGGCAAGATCAGCGTCAGGCTGGTCGATGCCGGCGATGCGGTCCGGGCCGGTCAGGTTCTCGCCAGGCTCGATCCGGCGGACCTCCGCCTGGGCGCGGCGGCCGCCGTCGCCCAGGTGGCGGCCGCCGAGCGATCGGCCGCGGCCGCCCGCGCCGAGGCCATCCGCCTCCAGGCTGACGAGGCTCGCTTCCGCAAGCTGAACGCGCAGGGGTTCGCGTCGGGCCAGCGCTACGACCAAGCCCGCGCCGCGGCGCAGGCGGCCAGTGCGAACCTGGCGGCCGCCGAGGCGCAGGTGCGCGCGGCCCAGGCGCAGGCCAGCCAGGCCGGAAATCAGGCCGCGTACACCGCGCTGATCGCGGACTCCGACGGGATCGTGATGCGCGTCCTCGCCGAACCGGGCCAGGTCGTGGCCGCCGGTCAGCCCATCGTCCGGCTCGCGCGCGATGGGGCTCGGGAAGCCGTGATCGCGGTGCCTGAGACGGCGCGCGCCGCCCTTCCCAGGACGGCGACGGCTGAGCTCTACGGCGGGAACGGTCGCCCCATGTCCGCCACTCTGCGGGAGCTGTCGGCCGCCGCCGATCCGGTCACGCGCACGTTCGAGGCGCGGTATGCACTGGCGGCGGAGCCGGGCAGCGTCCCGCTTGGGGCCACAGTCACCGTGCTGACGCGCCCCGCGGGCGCGGGAGGCGGGCTGAGCGTACCGATCGGCGCCTTGCATGACTCGGGCTCGGGGCCGGGCGTCTGGCTGGTCGATCCCCGAAGCAGCCGCGTGACCTATCGCAAGGTGACCGTTCGTTCGCTGGGCGAAGAGACGGCGGTCCTGGCGGGCGGGCTGCGGCCGGGCGACCGGGTGGTGTCGCTGGGCGTCCACCTGCTGAGGCCGGGCCAGGTCGTTCGCCCGATGACGGCCCAGACGGCGTCACGCTGATGCAGATCCCCAACCTGTCGGCGTTCGCCGTTCGCGAGCGGGCGGTCACCCTGTTCCTCATCATCGCGGTGGCCGCCGCCGGGCTGTTCGCGTTCCAGCGGCTGGGGCGGGCGGAGGACCCGAGCTTCACCGTCAAGGTCATGACAGTCGCCGTGGCCTGGCCGGGCGCGACGGCGGCGGAAATGCAGGAACAGGTCGCCGACAAGCTGGAAAAGCGTCTTCAGGAGGTGGCCTACTTCGACCGGGTCGAGACCACCTCCCGTCCTGGGCAGGTGGCGATGGTGATCAGCTTCAAGGACACCACGCCGCCCAAGCTGGCGCCCGAGCTGTTCTATCAGGTCCGCAAGAAGCTGAGCGACGAGGCGTCGAACCTCCCGCGGGGCGTGATCGGCCCGTTCTTCAACGACGAGTTCTCCGACGTCTACTTCACGCTCTATGCGATGGAGGCGCGGGGCTTGCCGCACCGGGATCTCGTGCGCGAGGCGGAGGCGGTCCGCCAGCGTCTGCTTGCCGTGCCGGGGGTCCAGAAGGTGCGCATCCTGGGCGAACAGCCGCAGCGCATCTACGTCGAGTTCTCCCACACGCGGCTCGCCACCCTCGGCCTGAGCGGACAACAGGTCGCCAATGCGCTTTCCAGCCAGAACACGGTGGCGGCGGCCGGCTTCGTGGAGACGGACGGACCGCGGGTCCACATGCGGCTCGACGGGGAGTTCGACAGCCTGGAGACCCTTCGCGAGACGCCGGTGGCGGCGGTCGGCGATCGCACATTGCGGCTCCGCGACGTCGCCGAGGTGCGCCGCGGCTACGAAGACCCTCCGAGCTACCGCATCCGGAACGCCGGCGAACCCGCGCTGCTCATCGGCGTGGTGATGCAACCGCGCTGGAACGGCCTGCGCCTCGGCGAGGCGCTCGCGGCGGAGGAGCGGGCCATCCACGACAGCCTGCCGCTCGGCCTCGAGCTGCACAAGATCGCGGACCAGGCGCGGAACATCGCCAACAGCTACGACGAGTTCATGCTGAAGTTCGCCGTGGCGCTGGGCGTCGTCATGGCTGTCAGTTTCGCCACCCTCGGCCTTCGTGTCGGACTGGTCGTCGCCGCCGCCGTCCCGCTGACGCTGGCGGTGGTCTTCGTGATCATGCTGGCCACCGGCCGCAACTTCGACCGGATCACGCTCGGAGCGCTGATCCTCTCGCTGGGCCTCCTTGTCGACGACGCCATCATCGCCATCGAGATGATGGTGGTGAAGATGGAGGAAGGGCTCGACCGCATTTCGGCGGCCACCTTCTCCTGGACCGCCACCGCCGCCCCGATGCTGACCGGCACGCTGGTCACGATCATCGGCTTCATCCCGATCGGCTTCGCCCAGTCGAGCGCGGGCGAATACGCCGGCAACATCTTCTGGATCGTCGCCTTCGCCCTCCTGGCCAGCTGGCTGGTGGCGGTGCTGTTCACGCCGTACCTCGGCGTCAAGCTGCTGCCCGCAATCCCGGCCCGGCCGGGCGGGCATGACGCCATCTACGCCACAGATCGGTACGAGCGGCTTCGTCGCCTGATCCGCGCCTGCATCGATCGGCGCAGGACCGTGATCGGCCTGACAGTGGCCGCCTTCGCGCTGTCGGTGGCTGCGATGGGCGTCGTGAAGAAGCAGTTCTTCCCGTCCTCGGATCGCCCCGAGGTCCTCATCGAGGTCGCCCTGCCGCAGGGATCGTCCTTCCGGGCCACAGAGGCGACCATCGCCCGCCTCGAAGCCGACCTGCGGCGTGAGCCGGAAGCCGAGATCGTCACGAGCTACATCGGCGCCGGCGCCGCCCGCTTCTTCCTGTCGCTCAATCCCGAGCAGCCCGACCCGGCCTTCGGCAAGATCGTGATCCGGACTCCGGACGCCAAGGCGCGCGCCGCGCTCTCCGCCAAGGTGGCTCGCTGGGTCGAGGCGGGCCGCTATCTGGAGGCGCGGATTCGCGTCGATCGACTGCTCTTCGGCCCTCCCGTGCCATATCCCGTGGTCTTCCGCGTGGTCGGGACCGACCTTGCGGTCATGCGCCGGACCGCGACGGCGGTTCGCGACGTCCTCCAGGCGGCGCCCGAACTCAAGGGAGCGCACCTGGAATGGGGCGAGCGGGCGCCGGTCCAACGGCTGGCGTTCGACCAGGCGCGGCTGCGGCTGATCGGACTCACGCCCCAGGACGCCGCCAACCAGCTGCAGACGCTCCTGACCGGCGTCACGGTCACCCAGGTGCGCGAGGGAATCCGCACGGTGGACGTCGTGGCGCGCGCCGTGGACGCCGAGCGGGCGAGCCTGGACCGCCTGGGCGACCTGACCCTCACCACGCGCGACGGGCGCAGCGTGGCGCTGGCGCAGGTGGCGCGCCTGGTCCCGGCTGCGGAAGAACCCGTCCTCAAGCGGCGCAATCGCGAGCTCTACATCGCCGTGCGCGCCGATGTGGCCGAGGGCATTCAACCCCCTGACGCGACCGCCGCAGTGCTGCCGCGCCTCGCGACGCTCAAGGCCAGTCTGCCGCCTGGCGTTCGCATCGACACAGGCGGCTCGGTCGAGGAAAGCGGCAAGGCGAACGCGGCGCTCGCCGCCATCTTCCCCATCATGATCACCCTGATGCTGGCCGTGATCATGGCCCAGGTGCGAAGCTTTCCGGCCATGTTCATGGTGTTCCTGACAGCGCCCCTCGGCCTCGTCGGCGCCGCCCCCACGTTGCTGCTGTTCAACCAGCCCTTCGGCTTCAACGCCATCCTGGGGCTGATCGGTTTGGCGGGCATCCTGATGCGCAACACGCTGATCCTGGTGGACCAGATCCGGCGCGATCAGGCCGCGGGCCTGTCGGACTACGACGCGATCGTCGAAGCCACGGTGCGCCGGGCGCGCCCCGTGATACTCACGGCGCTCGCCGCCATGCTGGCGTTCATCCCCCTGACACTGTCCAGTTTCTGGGGGCCGCTCGCCTACACCCTGATTGGCGGTGTGCTGATCGGCACAGTCCTGACGCTCCTGTTCCTGCCGGCGCTCTATGCCGCCTGGTTCCGGGTGCGCCGCCCCGGAGAGCCGGGCGCGGCCAGGACAGGCTTTCCGGCCTCGCTCCTCCGAAGAGGAAGCTTCGGCCGTTCGAGGGGCGAGGGGCGATCGGCTTCGGCCTGACGTCGGACGGCTCGCCGCCACAGGCGGGCCACGACCGTTCTAGCTCGTCGGGCTTCGCGCCCAGAGGCGGTCGTGCAGCGCGCGCACGCGCGCCGGGCCCCGCTCGGCGTCGCCGAGGCCTTCGCAGGCGCGGGCGGCGAAGCCGCTGACCTGGGCGACGGCGAAGCTGACGCCGTAGAGGTTGCGGGACGGCGCAACGCCCGGGATCGGGCGCGGATAGCCGGAGGCTACGACGAGCGCCCGGCCGTCGCGGCGCCGCACCTCGTAGACCTCGCGCGGGCAGTCCCAGTCGACGTCGACGCCGACCACGCCGTCCAGCGCGCCCGGATAGCACGGCGCGCCGTTGGCCTGCGCCGCGGCCACGACGACCGCGCCCGCGGCCGCGGCCTCGTCGACGACGGCGGCGAACGCGTCGGCGTGCGCCGGGTTGAGCGAGCCGAGGCTGAGGTTGATGACGTCCGCCCGGGCCGCGACGGACCACCGGATGGCGGCGATCAGTCCGGCGGCGCTGGTCTTCAGGGCGCCGCGGAAGACGCGGACGGGCAGGCAGACCGCGTCCGGCGCCTTCTCCTGGATCGCGGCCGTCACCGCCGTGCCGTGACCCAGCCCGTCCAGCCAGACATCCTCGCCCTCGACCACGCCGCCGTCGGGCAGGACCATCACGCCCGGACCCAGCCGGCCCGCCGCGATGTGGCCGTGGCCCGGGTGGACGCCGCTGTCGATCACCGCGACGACGACGCCGCGGCCCGTGAGGCCGGCCTGCGCCGCCGGGGCGAGCGCCGTCGAGGCGTCCGGCTCACGCATCCAGGAGGTCCGGCGCGCGCCGCACCGTGGCGCGACCCTCGTCCAGGATCACCACCGTGTCGGCCATCTGGGCCAGCGCCGGCTTGTGGGTGATCACGACGATCGTGGCGTCCGGCAGGGCCTCGCGCAGGCCGCGGGCCACCAGCCGCTCGGTGTCGCCGTCCAGCGCCGAGGTCGGCTCGTCCAGGATCAGCACGCTGGGCCGCCTCAGCAGCGCGCGCGCCAGGGCCACCCGCTGCCGCTCGCCCGCGGAGAGCGCCAGCCCGCGTTCGCCGGTCGGCGTCGCCAGGCCCTCGGGCAGCCGGGCCAGGAGCTCGCCGAGGCCCGCCATCCGGGCGGCGGCTTCGACCTCGCCCGCGCTCGCGCCGGGCATGGCGAAGGCGATGTTGTCGGCGATGGTGGCGTTGAAGAGATAGGGGGACTGGTCGACCAGGATCAGCTGCCGGCGCAGGTCGGCCAGCCTGAGGTCGCGGATGTCGACGCCGTCGATGAGGATGCGGCCGGCCTTCGGGTCCTGGTAGCGCACCATCAGGTCGGCCAGGGTGGACTTGCCCACGCCGCTGGGCCCCAGGATGGCGCAGATGCTGCCGCGGGCGATCTCCAGGTCGACGTCCACCAGCACCGGCGCCCGATCGTAGCGCATGCAGACGCCCTCGAAGCGCAGCCCCTGCCTCACGCCGCCCAGCGGCGCGGCGCCCGGCCGCTCGGTCACGTCGGCGGGCGTGTCGAACAGCTCGAAGATCCGCGCCAGGGACACCCGGGCCGACGCCAGCCCGGCGGTCAGGCCCATCAGCGTCTGGATCGGCGAGAACAGCCGCCCCTGGTAGGTGATGAAGGCGACCAGCGTGCCGATCGTCATGCGGCCCTCGATGATCGCGTAGCCCCCGTAGAGGATGACGGCCGAGGTCGAGGCGGTCAGCAGAGCGCCCGGCAGCGCGCCGGCCATGAACGACGTCAGCTGCATGCGCAGCATGGCCCGGACGAAGGCGTTGTTGCGGCTCTCGAAGCGGCGCACCTCGTGCTCGCCGGCGTCCAGCGAGGCGACCACCCGCATGCCCATCACGGTATCGACGAGCAGGCTGCCGAGGTCCGCGCCGCGCTCGCGCATCTCGCGGGTGATGAGCGTCAGCTTGCGCTGGTAGTGCAGGAAGATCGCCACGCACGCCGGGATCAGCACGACGCCGATCAGGAAGAGCCGCCAGTCCAGCCAGATCATCAGGGCGACGCTGCCGACCAGCATCAGCACGTTGGACAGCACCGACAGCAGCGTGTCGGCGGTGACGCGCTGGACGTCGCTGACGTCGCTGTTGAGGCGCGACATCAGGTCGCCCAGGCGGAAGCCGCCGTAGAAGCGCGGGGACAGGGTCTGCAGGTGGCGCAGCAGCGCGGCGCGGATGTCGAACAGCATCGCCGCGGACGCCGAGACGTAGCGGTAGCTGGCGAAGATGTTGAGCCCGTAGCCCACGATGGCCACCGCGACCATCGCCAGCGCGATCTCGACCAGCGCCGTCATGTCCCGGCGCAGGAGCGCGTGGTCGATCATCAGCTTGGAAAGGTACGGCTGCGCCAGGTTGAGCGCCGTCCCTCCGAGGCTGACCACCAGGACGACCAGCAGCGGCCGCAGGTAGGGCCGCAGGAACGGGAGCAGCCGGCCGTAGCTGCGCCAGCTGGCCACGGACGGCTCGCCGGCCGGCGCCGGGTCCGCCGGCGGCGGAGGCAGGGGCCGGTTCACGCGGCCGCCTCCCGCGCCACGAGGCGCAGGCCGTGCAGTTCGAAGCGGGGCTCGGGCATCCGTGCGAGGCGCGCGGTGCAGGCGTCGAACCCGGCGGCGAGGTCGGCGAGCTGGGCGCGCCACCAGTCGCCCTGGCCGCCGGTGGCGTAGAACTGCGCGCACAGGCGCAGGTGCCGGCGCATGGCGGCCACCATCATGGATTCGTAGTGCAGGCGCAGGGCGTCCGGATCGCCGCCCCCCGCGATCGCGCCGACGACGGCGCTGGCCAGGATCGCCTCGCGCACCGCCTGGGCCGTGCCGTCGCCGCAGATCGGGTCGAAGGCGATGGCCGCCGAGCCGCAGGCCAGCCAGTCCGGCCCCTGCAGCGCCGCGAGCATGCGCGGGCTGGTTTCGAACGCGCCCGACGGCTCGCCGGCCACCTCCACGCGAGGCGCGATGTGACGGCTCTGCCGGAGCGACGCCTCGATGTCGCCGCCGACCGCCAGCAGCCACCCGGACGCGGCGCCGGTGGGGATCAGGAACAGCCAGCCCGCCTCCACCGCCTCGATCCAGCAGGCGGACCGGTCGTCCGCGTGCACGAGGCCGACCCGGGCGGCGACGGCGCGCCTTCCCCCGAAGGCCAGCATCCGGCCGGACGGGAACGGCGGGGCGGCGTGGACGGACATGAAGGGCGGCGCGTCCGTCTCGTTCCCCTCGGACGGCGGCCCGCCCAGCGCCGCGTCGAGCTCGCCCTCGGACAGGACGACGCCGCCGTGCGGCAGCCGCGCCGGCTCGCCCGGCCCCCAGGCGACGACCCGATGGGTGATGCGCGGCCGGTCGGCGAACAGCTGCGGCCGCTCCAGGACGTCGCGCAGCAGCGCCAGGGCCGCGTCGCTCAGCAGGACGGCCGGGCCCGCCGCGCGCGTCCGCATCGTGCGGACCGTGTCGAAGCCGGCGCGGGCCAGCAGGTCGGCGCAGCAGCCGGCGGCCATCCCCGGGCCCTGGATCGCGACGGTCAGACCCCGCCGGTCCGCGCCCGGCGCCGTCACGCGCGCCTGTCCCGACAAGCCCCCGTCATGGCGTGATGACCATGCCCGAGATGGTCGTGTCGTGGGTGAGCTGCCAGTCGGCGACGGGCCGGAGGCTCTTGGCGTCGTAGACCGCGACGTCGAAGCCGGCGCCGTAGATGTAGAGGCGCTCGCCGTTCCCCGACATGCCGAAATAGAACCGCCGCCGACACTCGAACTCGGCCTTGTCGAGCGCCTTGTTCTTTTCCAGGTCGAAGCGCCAGAACTCGCAGCGCTGGTTGCCCAGGTCGCCGTTCACGGCGACGGTGTAGCCGCTCTTGCCGTCGGGGGTGACCTCCAGCCCGGCCAGGGCCTTGGGCGACGGCCCGATCGGCGTGAAGCTGAACTGGCGCGTGTCCAGGTCCAGCCGCGCGATCCCGAAGACCTTGTTCTGGATGTACGGGTCCTGCGTCTCGAACAGCGAGACGAACTGACCCGGGGTCTGCAGCCGCCCGACCCCGCCGCCCAGGCTGACGTCCTGCATGCCGGGGAAATCGGGCTTGGAGAGGTCGAAGTGGTCGACGGTCTTGAGGTCGGCCGTGTTGACCACGATCACCTTGTCGCGGAACGCGTAGAGCGTCTTGCCGTCGGGCGAGAGCATGAGCTGGCCGCGGTAGGTGAACTTCTGGTCGTCGGCGTCCAGCTCGGCGCTGCGGACGACCTTCTTCTCCTGAAGGTCGACCACCATGAACTGCTGCTTGCTGATCCGGTACGAGTCGACGCCTTTCTCGATCTTCGTGCCCAGGATGTAGAAGTGGCGCCCGCTCCGGTCCGGCACGCCGCCGCTGAAGCGATAGGTCGTGGTGGGCGTGTTCAGGCTTAGCTTGTTGATGATCTTGCGCGTGGCGAGATCCATCACCTCGATGCCGCTGGTGGTCAGCGTCGTCGCGTAGAGCAGCTTGCCGTCGTCCGAGAGCCGCATGCTCGTCGGCAGGCCGGTCTTGAGGTCGATCTCCTGGGTGACCGACCCCTTGGCCTCGTCGATGACCATGAGGTGGTTGGGGTAGCCGCCCAGGAACATGGTCCCCGCCTGCGCGGCGCCGAGCGCGGCGGCCGACCAAAGGGCGGCCGCGCCTAGGGCAAGTTTGGGCCAGTACGTCCTCATGCGACGGGCTCTTCCTCGGAGAGTGAAACGGGGCGTCACGGGAAGACCAGGTCCAGCTTGCGCCAGTCCTTGGTCGCGATGGCGCAGTTGCTGGCCCAGTCGGGCGAGTAGTTCACGTGGTCCGGCACCTGGACCGGCCAGAAGCAGGTGACGTAGCAGTCGTAGATGTCCCGCTCGACGGGCTGGCAGAGGCCCGCCGTGCCGCCGCCGGCGTCGACTTCCCACCCGGGCGAGAACGACAGCGCGCAGCCCATCGGCACGTGCGGCTTGGGGGGCGGCGGCGGCTGCTGCTGCTGCAGGGCCACGACGTCCTCCTCGATCATCGAGGCCGCCTGGTCGATCCGCTCCGCCTTCCGATTGATCGGCCGAAGATGCTTCATGACAGGGCCTTCCGTTCAGCGAAGTGTTCGAGGAACTGGGGGTTCTGCGCGGCGACCGCGCCGTAGATGCGCAGGCAGGTGTCGGTCCACTGCCGGATCCAGTCGCAGTAGTGGAGGTTGGCGTGGCCCGTGTCGCCGTAGCGGACGAAGGCCTCGTGGTGGCAGCCGCCGGCGCACAGCGGCCGCGCCCAGCAGGTCGCGCACTCGTACTTGGCGCTGACGTGGCCGCGGGCCAGGAAGTCCTCGCGCTTGGCGGCGTCGACGCCGCTGGAGACGTGGCCCAGGGTGTGGGTGTCAGCGTCGGTGAACCGGTGGCAGGGCGACAGGTCGCCCGACGGGCTCACGCCCAGGAGGCCCAGGCCCGCGCCGCACGGATGCGACTTGTTCACGCCCTGGATCAGCTCGCCGATCGTCTCGCTGACGTTCGAGAAGCCATGGCGCCGGCCGCGCAGCGCGTAGGCCAGCCACTCGTCGGCGAGCTGGTTGAACTGGTCCAGCACGCTGTCCATGTCGGGGTCGGCGATCGCATAGGCCTGGTCGCCGTTGCTGGTGACGGGCGCGAAGCCGACCTCGTCGAAACCCAGGTCGTCCTTCAGGTGGCGGTAGATCCGCACCACGTCGGTGACGCCGTCGGTCAGGGTGACGCGGGCGGTGATGGCGCGGCTCTTGTGCCGGGCGATCAGCTTGCGCAGCTTCGGCTCGATGATGCGGTAGGTGCCGCGGCCGCGCTTGTCGACGCGGCGCAGGTCCTGCAGGTCGGGCGGCCCGTCCATGCTGACCGTCACGCCGATCTCGTTGTCGGCCAGGAACGCGATGATCTCGTCGGTCAGCAGGGTGGCGTTGGTGGTGAGGCTGAAGCCGATGCCGCGGCCCTGGGCGGCGGCCTGCTCACGGGCGTACTCCACCACGCTCCGCAGCAGCTTGAAGTTCATCAGCGTCTCGCCGCCGAAGAACGTGATGTGCACGGCCTGGCGGCCCGCCGACTGCGCCAGGAGGAAGTCGACCGACGCGGTCGCCGTCTCCAGCGTCATGTACTTGGGCTTGCCCTCGGGCGTGGCGATCTTGTCGGCGCCGAACTCGTAGCAGTAGGTGCAGGCCAGGTTGCACTGGTTGGTGATGTTGAGCACCAGCGCCTGCAGCGGGAAGTCGGCCGGCGGGCTGGTGGGCTGGGCCGAAACCGGCGTCACCGCGTCGGAGACGATGCCGCGCACGTACCGCAGCTCGGCGATCAGCTCCTCGGCGTCGCTGCGCGCGTGGCCGTGCTCGACCAGCGCCGCGACGAGCTCGCCGTGGGACATCTCCCGCTCGCCGAGCTGGCGCAGCACCGCGCAGGCCCCGTCGTCGAGCGCGAAGATCGCGCCCGCGGAGACCAGGTAGACGAACGCCTGGCCGGCCGCCTGGAACTCGTGCAGCTCGCCGCGGCGATAGCGGGTCGCCGCCATGGAGGTCATGGTGGTCATCGGGTGATCTCCGCCTGGTCCCAGCGCCGGTAGGTGGGCACGGTGACCACGAGGTAGGCCTTGCCGACGAGCGGCTTGCCGAACCTGTCCTTCGCGTCCCTGGCGGTCGCGACGACCCAGACCTCACCGTAGTTGTTCCGGCTGAACCGGCGCTTGGGGTTGGGGCCCTCGGTGGACGGCGTGAACAGGGCCGACGAGCTCAGCGCGCCGACGTAGCTCGTGTCGTCGTCATAGGTGACGGTGTGGAACTCCTCGAGGCTCCAGGTCACCGGAACCGGCCCGATCGCGACGTCGTCGTCGGTCCTCGGCTTGCCGTCCGGGCCGTTGGCGTAGCCGGTGACCTCGAACTGCTCGTAGCCCTTGTCGTACTTGAGGCCGCCCAGGCGGGCGAGCCCGGTCTCGGGCGTGACCTTCAGGTAGTCGACCTTGTCGTAGACCGGCAGCGCCTTGACCAGGACCGAGCCCTTGACGGCGACGTCCCGCTGACCCGGCAGCGCCTTGTCGGCCACGTCCGCGGTCACGACCAGTTCGCCCGGGCTCGCCGAGACGACCTTCGTCACGGTGACGCCGGCCCCCAGGTCGACATCCCGCGGCGTCACGGTCTTGGGCAGCGCGTCGCCATAGATGCGCACGGTCACGCCCTTGGCGCCGGCCTTCAGGGCCGCGGGCGAGACGGCGGCCACGGTCGGGTCGGCCGATGCCCGGGTCAGGGTCACGTTGAAGCCGAACTCGTGATAGGCGCCCCAGAACCAGCGGCCCTGCGCCAGCTTCATGTCCGGCGAGAACCACATCACCTCGCGGTCGGCGCCCTTGGGATCGTCGGGCTGGCTGGCCGAGCCGCCGTCGGCGCTGCCGCGCCAGCTGTAGCCGCCGTACATGACCCCCTGGCCCTTGCGGGTGATCTGCGCGCCGGTCTCCAGCGAGCGCAGGCTGGCGGTGGTGACGAAGCGGTCCGGGTCCGGGCCGGGGCTGATGGTCATCTCGCCGAGGTAGCGGCCCTTGCCGGGCAGCGTGGCCGAGACGAGCCACCGGCCTTCCAGGCGCGCCGGCCGGATGCGCGGCTTCCAGGCAGCCCACTCCGGCGTGTGCAGCGGCGCCTTCTCGGCCAGCCAGTTCAGCGCGACCTGGCCCGGGAGCAGCGGCTTGCCGTCGGGGCCGGGCGGCCCGGGCGGGGCGCCCTGCGGGGGGCGGCTGTACTGCGCATCGGCCTGGGAATAGAGCGCCACGTGCATGTTCTGCAGCAGCGCCCACTCGCGCTTGCTGCGCCGCGACGACAGCGGCTGCGCGAAGGCGTGGCAGGCGGCGCAGGCGTGCCGCATCGTCTCGTTGGGGATGTTCGTCTCGTCCTGGATCCGCCGCTCGACCAGGTACATGACCGGCTTGGCCTCCTCGGGCGCGAGCCCGTGGTAAGCGCCGAGGTACTGGACGATCCGGCGCGCCTCTTCCGGCTGGACCGGCGCGCCGTGCAGCTTGACCATGCGCTTGATGGTCTGCGCCCAGAGCTCGGGCGTGGCGCGCACCCAGGAGATCCGCGACAGGTTGCCCTTGGCGTCGGGCGCATGGCACGTGCCGCACTTGCTGGTGGTCAGCGGGTCGGTGACCGGAATGCCCGGATCGGTCTCGGTCCAGTCGACGGGGTCCGGGCCGAGCGGCTTGCCGCCCGTGACCTGCGCCCCGACCACCGTGGCCGAGAAGACGCCCGCCAGCGCCAGCGCCAGCGGCCACGCGCGCCGGCGGAGCGGACTTGCCGTCCGCGCCGGCGAACGTCCCGGATCGTCCTGGCCGCCCTCCGGCGCGCCGACACCGCTCTGCGGGACGCTCATCTCGAAATGACCCCCTTAGCCAGTCCGGGAGGGTCCCCTCGACCTCCCGCACGACAAGCGGGGCGGCCAGGGCGGGTCTCGGTCAAGCGGCTTTCAGCGGGACCCGGCCCGGCAAGCTTGACTGCAGCGCAAACTGCCTAAGAAGCGGCAGCAGACCGCGACGCGGCGCCTAATTCTTCCACGCCGGACCGGCCGGCGGCGCGCCGAATCCGGACTCGGAATGGGGGCCTGCCGGCGCCGCGGTCAGCCCGGATCCGCAGCCGCGCCAGGCGCCAGCCACGCCGCCCAGTCGGCCGGCGGATCGGGGTAGGCCGGCACGACCGGACCCAGCGCCTCGACGAGCGGTTCGAGCCAGGGCTCGAAGTTCTTCCAGTGCTCGACCCCGTCGGTGAAGATCGGCCGGCGCACCTGCTCGGAGCTCGCGGTGCGGACCGCGCGGTCGTTGTTGTGGAACTCCAGGCACCCGGGTTCGAACGGCAGCCCCAGCGCGTCAAGCAGCCGCCGCACCTGCGCCTCGGTGTCGGCCACCATGTGCTCGTAGATCACCCGGTGAACGGCCCCAGGCGCGGCCTCGTCGTAGGCGGCCATCAGCGCCACGTAGTCGCGATAGTACCGGCCGATCTCCGCGAGGTCGTACGAGAACGCCTGCCCACGCGCGAAGTGCTGCTTCCAGCCCGAGACGCAGCAGCCCAGCGGATGGCGCCGGGCGTCGACGATGCTCGCGTTGGGGAGGATCAGCTTGATGAGCGCGACGTGCTGCCAGTTGTTCGGCATCTTGTCGACGAACCGCGGCCGGCCGCTCTGCCGGTGCACCCGCGTGCGCTCGATGTATTCCTCGCCCAGCCGCGCCCGGTCGGCGGGCGACAGCGAGGCGACCATCGCGCGGAAGTCCGGGAACTCGCCCTGGTCCACCCGCGACTGCAGGCGCCCGGCGATCATCATCATCTCGGGCAGCTCCATCGTGCCTTCCACCTGGCTGTGGCTGGCGAGAATCTGCTCCACCAGAGTCGAGCCCGAGCGCGGCAGGCCGACGATGAAGATCGGGTCGGGCGCCGGGCATCCGCCGGGCCCCATCCGGGCGAGGAACGGCCGGGTGATCGCCTGCGCCGCGTCGCGCACCTCGGCGGCCAGGCCGTCCGGGTCGTGCAGCACCATCGTGCGCCGCAGCCGGTTGCCCAGGTCGTAGTGGCGGAACGCGGCGGCGTAGTCCCGGGCGTCCTCCCGCGCCTTGGCCAGCGAGAAGTGCAGGTGGAAGACGTCCTCCTTGCGCTCGGCCGCCACCGGGGCCAGCGACGCCAGCGCCGCCTCCATCGCCGCGGCGTCCGCCGCGTCCAGCTTCACCGTCTTGAGGTTCGCCAGGCTCCACCAGGCTTCGCCCATCGTCGGCTGCCGGGCCACCGCCTCGCGATAGGCGCGGATCGCATCCGCCTGCCGGCCCAGGGTCTTCAGCACGTGGCCGAGGTTCTGCCACACCTGCGGCTGGTCCGGCTGCTGCGCCAGCAGGCGCTCGTAGATGTCCCCGGCCTCGGCCTGGCGCCCCAGCCGCACCAGCACCGAGGCCATGAGCAGATCGTGGGCCGGGCTGCGGATCGGCGACCCGGCCAGCGCCTGGGCCTGCTCCAGCGCCTCGGGCAGGCGATTGGTCTGCATCAGCAGGCGGACCAGGAAGTCGCGGGCCAGGTCGAAGCCGGGCGCGATCTCGACCGCGCGCTCGACCCGCGCCAGGGCCTCGGTCATGTCGCCCCGCCGCCAGCTGACCTCTCCGAGGAGACGGATGGCGGGGGCATCGTCCGGCGCGCGGCCGAGCCGCTGGGTCAGGATCCTCTCGGCCTCGTCGAGGCGCCCGTCCTTCATGGCGAGGGCGGCCTGCAGCAGGTCGGGGTCGTGCGACGCGGCGTGGACCCCGGAGAGGTCGGCGCGCCACGCGTCCATGGCGCGCCCCGCCGCCCGCAGTTCCTTCGCCAGCCGGAACCAGGCGTGGGCCGCCATCGGCTGCAGGCGCGTGAGGCTCTCCAGCGCGGCGATGGCCTGCCGGCCCTGGCCCGCGTCGCTCGCCGCCCCCGCCAGTTCCCAGAGCACGGCGGGCGCTCTCGCGTGCGCGCGCGCGAGCATGTTCAAGCGCTGCAGCGCGGCTTCCGGCTGGCCCAGGCGGCGCAGGGCCTGGCAGGCGAGCAGTTCCGCCGGCGGCAGCCCCGGGGACTGCCGCAGCAGCGCTTCCGCCCGCGCCAGCGCCGCGGCCGGCTGGGTCTCGAGCAGCGCGGCGATCTCGGCCTGGATCGAAGGCGCCCTGGCGGCGGGGCCGGTCATGGCGGTCATGGCGGCGTGGTCCTCCCCGCGCTGGGCGGCGACGCGCCTCGCGGCCGCCCGGCGCATCCGGCCGTGCGGACGAGTCCCGATCAACCGCCGCCTCGTCGGCCCGGTCGGAGCGGGCCCGATGGCAAAGCTCTTGGGCGCCCGCGCACAAAATTCCGACATCTGCTTGGGCTGGGACGGTGTCGGGGCGGCGGGGACCTGGGATTCCCAGTGCAGCCCGCTTGACAGCGCGGAAACCCGCTCAGCCAATCTGAATTCAGAAATGTTCGCGGAGTGCTGCGTCCGCGAATTCTGGCGGATTCAGGTTGTGTCCTGAACATCCCGCCTCGGCGGTTGATATTCCGGAGATTTTGTCTTCGGCGACGAAAATCTGTGACTTGCTCCACCTTGGGCTTCGCCTGACGCGATTGGGGAATGCGTCATTTTGAGCAAGCCGCAAGAAAACAAGAAAACACAACACAAGGGAGAAACTTGGCATCAGGATTTGGGGGATATCGAAGTCATGAAATTGCAACCGGCGTCAAAAGCGACGCGCCTTCTCTGCTTGCTTGCGGCCACCACCTTCCTGACTCCGCTCGGCCTTGCCGAGCGCGCCTCCGCAGAGACGGCGGCCGAGGCGGCCGACGCCGCCGACGAGAGCTCGGAAGGCGCGCTGCTGGGCGAGGTGATCGTCACGGCGACCCGTCGGGCGGAGAGCATCCAGAAGGTGCCGATCTCGGTGCAGGCGCTCAGCACCGAAAAGATGGCCGAGCGGCAGGTGAAGAGCCTGTCCGACGTCGTCACCCTGCTGCCCTCGGTCTCGTTCGCCGGCCTCGGGCCGGGCCGCCAGACCACCTACTTCCGGGGCATCGTCCCGGCCGGCGGCACCTACGCGTCCGTGGGCTACTACCTGGACGACATCCCGATCACCGGCGTCGGCGTCCCCGACATCCACGTGTACGACCTGGAGCGCGTCGAGGCGCTGTCAGGCCCGCAGGGCACGCTCTACGGCGCCGGCTCGCTGTCCGGCACCATCCGCTTCATCACCAACAAGCCGAAGATCGGCGTGTTCGAGACGGGCTACGACGTGGAGGCCAACAAGTACGGGCCGGGCTCGGTGGGCGGCCAGCTCGAGTCGTTCGTGAACCTGCCCGTGAACGACACCCTGGCGGTCCGCGGCATGGCCTACGTCCGCCGCGACGGGGGCTACGTCGACAACACCCCGAACAACGGGAAGCTGAACGACGGGCGGTCGTCCGTCCTCACGCTCGGGGACAACAATCCGGCGACGTCCTTCACGCTCGACAACTCGGCGATCGCCGACGACAACTACAACACCATCCGCGAGTTCGGCGCGCGGCTGGTGGCGCTGTGGGAGGTCGCGCCCGGCTGGGAGGTCACCCCCCAGGTGACCGCGCAGTACCAGACCGCCAAGGGCTATTTCGGCTACGACCCGCGCCTGGGCGACCTCGAGGTCCACGACTACGACCAGACCAAGAACGACGACCGCTGGTACCAGGCGCAGCTGGCGGTGCACGGCCACATCGGCGACTGGGAAGTGGTCTCGGCGACCGGCTACCACCAGCGCCGGACCAAGCTGCTCAACGACTACACCTACTACACCGTGACCTATGACGGCTTCGGGCCGGGGTACGAGAACTACCTGCAGTTCTTCGACCGGAGCGGCTGCACGGGCACGGGCGCGACCCTGCGCTGCACGAAGTTCCTGAACCCGACCCAGTACTTCCACGGCCTGACCTACCGGGACAAGTTCACCCAGGAGGTGCGCGTCTCGACGCCGAAGGACTGGCCGTTCGACGTCACGGTCGGCGCCTTCTACCACTGGCAGAAGCAGCAAAATAACACCTACTACGCCATCCGCGGCCTGGATCAGATCGTGGGCTACACCCGCGCGGGCGGCGGCGACAGCAACCCGGCCGGCCTCGGCATTCCGGTGGCCAACGGGGGCACAATGATCCTGGGCACCCCGGCGGTGAAGGAGGACGGCTTCTACATCATCGAGACGGACCAGATCTATCACGACAAGGCGCTGTTCGCCGAAGGGCACTACAACATCACGCCGAACCTGAAGCTCACCGCCGGCATCCGCTATTTCAAGACGGACTACACCATCAAGGGCTTCGCCGGCGTGATGGCCTCGGCCCTGAACACCACCACCTCGCTGAACGTCCCGACCAACACGCGCGGGTGCGTGCTGCCGCTGCCCAAGAAGCGGCTGCAGTGCCTCAACACGAACTTCGCCGCGGCGGACCAGGTCGGGCGCTACGACGAGAGCGGCGAGACGCACAAGGTGGCGCTGGACTGGCAGTTCACGCCGACCAGGATGGTCTACGTCAACTACTCGACCGGTTTCCGGCCCGGCGGCTTCAACCGGCCGCTACGCATCCGCAACATCGGCGTCGCCTCGGTCGATCCGTTCAAGTCCGAGAAGCTCACCAACTACGAGCTGGGCATCAAGACGCTGTGGAACGACATCTTCCGCTTCAACGCCGCGATCTATTACGAGCAGTGGGACAACATCCAGTATTCGGTGGTCGTCTCCGGGGCCCAGGGCGCCGGCATCACCGGCAACGCCGGCAAGGCGCGGGTCTACGGCGTGGAGTACGACGCCGACCTGAAGCTGGGGAAGGTCACCATCTCGTCGTCGGGCGCCTACAACGACGCTGCGCTCGACGGCAATTTCTGCAACTTCGCCTTCGATGCGACGAGCCGGGCGATCACCCAGCTGTCCTCCTGCGCGCTGGGCCAGACCGTGCCGGGCTCCAGCCCGCCGACCCCGCAGGTCGCGGCCGCCGACGGCACGCGGCTTCCGCGCCAGCCCAAGTTCAAGGGCACCACCTCGGTCCGCTACGACACCGACTACGGCGACTACACGGTCTTCCTCCAGGGGGCGGCTCTCTACCAGACCGGCGCGACCCAGGACCTGAACGTCTTCAACAACAACCTCCTGGGCAACACCGGCGGCTTCGTCACCTTCGACATGTCGGGGGGCGTGAAGAAGGACAACTGGAACTTCAACGTCTTCATCCAGAACGCCTTCGACCGCCGGGGCCAGCTGACCCGCAACACGTTCTGCTCGATCACCTTCTGCTCGGGCTCCTCGCGGGCCTTCCCCATCAAGCCGCAGTTCTTCGGTGCCCGCTTCGGCCAGCGGTTCTGACCGGACGCCAGCGGAGGGCCCCCGAGACGAACGGGGGCCCGTCCGCGGCGGCGGCATGATCAGCATCCTCGCGCCGCCGGCGGACGGCTTGCCAGCGCGGTCCGGGTATTCAGCACGGACCCTAGAGCATCCTTCAGCCCGAACATCATCAGGCGACTGCTCTCTTCCTTCAGAGATACGTTTGACTATTCGGGTAACGCGCTGATGTATTTTTGACGTCTGCGCCGAAATGCCCATTCCGTCGCCAAGGGCGCCGGTTTGCGCCGCAGAATCCGGTCGGCCGCCTTCGCCCGAAGGGCCGCCGCTTGCGCCGCCGGACCCTGCCGATCCGACTTGCCGTGTCGCAGGGGCGATCAGGACGCGGAGTGGATCATGGGCTTCAGCCGTCGCAGCTTTCTCCATCGGCTCGGCGCGGTCGGCGGCGCGGCGGCGACCTACTCGGCCATGGTCAGCCTGGGCCTGATGGCCGTCCCCGCCCGGGCCGGGCCCATGTCGCTTCCGGCCGGGCTGGGTCGGGGGCGAAGCGTCGTCATCCTGGGCGGCGGCATCGCGGGCCTCGTCGCCGCCTACGAGATGGAGCGCGCCGGCTTCACGGTGACCCTGCTGGAGGCGCGCGACAGGCTGGGCGGGCGAAACTGGACGCTGCGCAACGGCTCACGCATCGAGATGGTCGGCGAAACGACCCAGACCGTGGCCTTCTCCGACGGCCTCTACATGAACGCGGGGCCGGCCCGTATCCCCAGCCATCACGAAGGCCTGCTCGGCTACTGCTCGCGCCTGGGCGTGCCCCTGGAGGTCGAGATCAACTCCAGCCGCAGCGCCTACATCTGGTCGGCCGGATCAAACGGCGGCAAGCCGATCCAAATGCGGCAGGGCGTGAACGACACCCGCGGCTACATCTCCGAACTGCTGTCCAAGGCGCTGAGCCGCGGCGCCCTGGACCAGGACCTCTCGGCCGAGGATCGCGAGAAGCTTCTCCCGTTCCTGCGCGCCTACGGCGACCTGGACGAGACCGGCGCCTTCCGCGGGACCGAGCGCTCGGGCTTCGCACAGGTTCCGGGCGCGGCCGGCCAGTTCGGGCGGTCGCGCGAGCCGCTTCCGTTCCGCGAGCTGCTGGCCAACGAGCAGCTCCGCGCCACCCTGTTCGAAGACCAGCTCTACATGCAGGCCACCATGTTCCAGCCCGTGGGCGGCATGGACCGCATCGTGGCCGGCTTCCAGCGGGCGATCACCAGTCCCGTGCGCATGAACGCCGAGGTGCTGGAGATCCGCCAGTCCCCCGGCGCCGTCGCCGTCACCTGGCGCGATCGCGTGCGGGGCACGACCGAAACGGCTCAGGCCGACTTCGCCGTGGTGACGCTCCCGCTCAACATCCTCGCGGGCGTCGAGTCCAACTTCGACAAGCCGGTGAAGGCCGCCATCGCCGGCGTGCCTCACGACTACTCCAACAAGATCGGCTTCGACGCGCCGCGGTTCTGGGAGAAGGACCAGATCTACGGCGGCATCTCGTTCGTCGGCGGCGAGACCAATCTCGTCTGGTATCCCTCCAACGGCCTGCACACCGCCCGCGGCATGCTGCTGGCCTGCTACGGGTCGGGACGCGCCGCCAAGGGCTTCGCAGCGCGGCCGATCGACGAGCAGATCGCCATCGCCAGGGGCGTGGTCGCGCGCCTGCACCCCGGCCACGAGGCCGACCTCTCCGCCCCCGCCGTGGTCAACTGGAGCAAGATCCCGTTCAACATGGGGCCCTGGCCGGCGTGGGGCGGGCGCGGGGGACAGGAAGGCCATCTCGACGACCCGGCCTATCGCCTCCTGAACCTGCCGCATGGGCGTGTCTATTTCTCGGGCGCCCACCTGTCGCAGATGCCCGGCTGGCAAGAGGGCGCCGTCCTGTCGGCGCAGCGCACCTTGAACCTGATCGCCGAGCGGGTTTCAAACTCGGTCGCCGAGGGCCGCGCCCGGGCTTCTGCGGCCTGACCCTCGAGGAGACTCCCGATGCGCCACCTGCTGCCTTCCGCCGCCCTCGCCCTCGCCGCCCTGGCCGGCGCTGCGCAGGCCGAGAATGTGCACGTCAATCCGCAGAACGGCTTCATCTCGCAGGCGGTGAAGGTCCCGGCCGGCTCCGAGACGCTCTACGTCAGCGGCATCACGCCCGACACGGTGGCCGGCGCGCCGTCGACCGCGCCTTTCGGCGACACCAGGACCCAGACCGCCAGCGTCCTCGGCAAGATCGGCGCGATCCTCCAGGGTCAGGGCTATGGCTGGGAAGACGTCGTGATGATGCGCGTCCTGCTCGTCGGCGACCCGGCAAAGGGCGGCGGCATGGACTTCGCGGGCATGATGGAGAGCTACAACGCGATCTATCAGCCGCTGAAGAAGAAGCCCGCGCGCATCACCTCCCAGGTCGCCGCCCTGGTCCGCCCGGGCATGATGGTCGAGATCGAAGTCCAGGCCGCCAAAAGCCGCTGAGGGCGGGATCCGCCGGCCCGCGGCGTCGAACGGCAGGGACGCCCCTGCGCCAGGCACGAACCGTTCGGCATCGCGCCGATCCCAGGGGCGCCCTCAGGCAAGCGAAGCCTTCGCGCAGAGTTCCGCCCTTGCGGCATCGTACTCGCTTCGCAGACGCGCGATCAGCTCGCCTGCTCCGAGCACGTCCCTCACGGCTCCAATGCCCTAGTCATGTCCCTATGCCTCGCGGCGGGCAGGAAGAACTATAGTCTCGCCATGACCAGCGACATCACCATAAGGCCGGCCAGCGAGGATGAGAGGGCTGAGCTGGGGGAACTCAAGTTGCGCTCGTCGCTGGCCTGGGGCGACCTCAACGCGGAACTCGCGCAGTTGCCGGAGGGCAGGCAGGTGCCCGAGGAACATCTCGCCTCCGTCTTTCTCGCCGAGCGAGGCGGCGCGATCCTGGGGTTCGCGACCGTCTTGGCCTCCACCGGTCACGATGCGGAGCTTGAAGATCTGTTCGTCGAGCCTGGCCTCTGGGGACAGGGCATTGGCCGAATGCTGATCGCGGAGGCCGAGCGGCGCGCAGTCGCGTCCGGGTTCAGGGGGCTTCACGTGATCGCCAACAAGCGCGCGCTGCCGTTTTACGAAGCGGTTGGGTTCTCAACGATCGGAACCGTGGAGACGCTCTTCGAGCCGGCGCCCGAGATGCGCAAGGACGTCGCCTAGGCCCGCCTGCCTGAGGTCCGCTGCCGAGCCCCGAGCTGACGTCAGCGATGCGCCATTTGCGGACGTTCACCCCGCGCGGAAAACCGGACTCTGTCAGCGCGCCTCCGAACGCTGGTTCAGCGTTGCGCTCTGGCCCTCTTTGTCTTCGGCTGGCCCGCCAGCGCGATTTGCTCGCGGGCTCGGGCAAGGGCGGCGGGCGCCTCGGCCCCGGCGAGGCTGCGGATGACGGCCACGAAGATCGCGTCCGCGCGCAAGGGATCATAGCCTTTCTGGAAGACCGCGTTGTACTTCACGCCCACTTCCACGGCCTGGGCGATCTCGGCGGCGAGTTCGGGCGTGACGCCGGACGCGCAGCCGACATCCTCGAAGAATCCCTGCAGCAGGGCGCGGATGTCGTTGTCGAACTGCGCCTTGATGGCGTGCAGCGCCGGCTGGTGCACCGAGACCCCGAACACCTCCACCAGCACGCCAAGGCCGACGCGGCTGATCCGGGGGTTGCGGATGTAGTAGTCGCAGAACTGGTCGAGCCAGATCCAGCGGTCGTCGGTGGGGATGCGCTGCAGATCATCGATGATCCGGCGGCAGAGGCCGTGAAGGTAGTACTCGAGGATCGCGTCCTTGTTCTCGAAATAATAGCGGATGTGGCTGGGCGACATGCCAGCCTTGACGGCGATGGCGGTCAGGGAAGCACTGGCGTAGCCCGTCTCGCGAATGCACCGGTGCAGCGCCTGCACGATCCGTTCTCGGCGATCTTCCACGTCGACCCATCCTGTGCGCCCCCCGTCGCGGAGCACCGCTTTCTCTAGTCCGACCCAGCCCGCCCAACAATCCCTTGACCCAAAGGAATTTCCTTTTGTAAATAATACAAAATGAAACGTCCAGGGAGGGGCGCGATGAAGTTCGGCGTGTTTTACGAGTTCCAGCTTCCGCGTCCGTGGACGGACCGTAGCGAATACGACCTGCTCCAGAACGCTCTCGTGCAGATCGAGATGGCCGACCGACTGGGCTACGACTACGCGTGGGAGGTCGAGCACCACTTCACCGAGGAGTACTCCCACTCCTCCGCGCCCGAGGTGTTCCTGGGCGCCGCCAGCCAACGGACCAAGAACATCCGCCTGGGCCACGGCATCATCCAGCTGCCGACCAACCACATCTCCCGCGTCGCCGAGCGCGTCGCCACCCTCGACCTTCTGAGCCACGGTCGCGTCGAACTGGGCACGGGGGAGGGTTCGACCACCACCGAGATTCATCCCTTCCACATCCGCTTCCGCGACAAGCGTGAAATCTGGGAGGAGTCGATCCAGGCCCTGATCCCCATGTTCACGGAGCAGGGCTGCGAGTTCCACGGGCAGTACATCGACTTCCCGCTGCGCAACGTGCTGCCGAAGCCGTTCCAGAAACCGCACCCGCCGCTCTGGACGGCGTGTTCCAACCTGGGGACGATCGAGTTCGCCGGCCAGCGCGGCATGGGCGCCCTGGGTTTCCAGTTCGTCTCCCCGGAAGCCGCTACCGCATGGGTGAACTGCTACTACAACAACATCACCAAGCGGCTGAACAAGCTGGCCGACTACCAGATCAACCCGAACATCGCGATGGTCTGCGGCTTCATGTGCGCCGAGACGGACGAGCTGGCCTACGAAAAGGCGGCCGGCTGGACGTTCTTCATCTTCGCGCTGCAGTACTACTCCAAGCACGGCTACGCCGAGCCGGGCAAACTCAACATGTGGGAGAAGTACCTGGAGTGGCGCGAGACGCCGAAGGCCCAGGAAGCGCTCCACACCGGCCTGATCGGATCGCCCGACACCATCCGCCAGAAGCTGCGCGAATACGAGAAGTCCAATGTCGACCAAGTGATCCTGCTCAACCAGTCGGGCAAGAACACCCATGAGGACATCTGCGCCAGCCTCGAGCTCTTCGCGCGCGAGGTGATGCCCGAGTTTCGCGACCGAGAGCCCGAGCACCAGGCCTGGAAGCGCAAGGTTCTGGCCGGCGAGATCCAGCTGGAAGAGATCGACACCACCCCCTTCCAGAAATTCATGGGCCAGCCCGACGAGCATCTCGCCCAGAGCATGACGTCGGCCAACCTCAAGAAGCTGCTCGACGAGAGGAAGCGGAGCGAGACGGTCGGCTGACCGTCTCGCGGCGCCCGCGCGCGCCCAAGGCGCGGCCGGTCAACGGCCGCACTCACAAAAAATCGGGGGAGGATATCATGAAGGCCTATCTGCTCACCGGCGCCTCGGCGCTCGCGTGCCTGGCGCCGATCGCTGCGGCCGCCCAAACCGCCTCCGGCCCCACCGGGTCGACGCAGGTCGAAGAGATCATCGTCACGGCGCAGAAGCGGGAGGAGTCGCTCCAGCGCACGCCCATCGCCATCACCGCCTATTCCGAGAAGGCGCTGGCCGCGCGCACCGTGACCGACGTCCAGGGCCTCGCCCAGGCGGGCCCGGGGCTGTCGTACAACAAGGTCTCCAACTTTGTTCAGCTCTCGGTCCGCGGGATCAGCCTCGAGCAGATCAACCTCGGCGGCGAGCCGGGCGTCGCGCTGCACCAGGACGGGGTCTACCTGGCCCGCCCCTTCGTTGGCGACGCGACCTTCTCCGACCTCGCCCGCGTCGAGGTGCTGCGCGGTCCCCAGGGCACGCTCTACGGCCGTAACGCCACCGGCGGCTCGGTGAACCTGATCTCCAACGAGCCCAGCGCCGACGCGCTCGGCCGCGTCAGCGTCACGGTCGGCAACTACGACCGCGTTCGGGTGGAGGCCCTGGCCAACGGCCCCTTGGGCGACAGGATCCAGGCCCGGGTCAGCCTCGTCCACGACGAACGCGACGGCTACATCCGCGACCTCAAGCAGGGCCGCCGCGTGGACGACCAGGACGTCTGGTCCGGGCGCGCCGCGGTCGGCATCGACGTCTCGTCCGACGTCCGCCTCGTGATCACGGGCGACTACGCCCGGGAGGACGACGCTGGCCCGATCTTCGACGTCGGCTCGATCCCGGGCACGGCCCCGGCGCTCGGCGGCCGCGTGACCGCGAGCAAGCGCACCCTCTTCCTCGACGGCCCGGCCGAGAACGACGTGAAGAACGGCGGCGTGACCGGGCGGCTCGCCTGGAAGCTCCCCGGCGTCACGGTGACCTCGATCAGCGGCTGGCGCGACTCGCGCTTCCGCCTGCAGAGCGACCTCGATGGCACCGACTTCTTCCTCATCAACGAGGACCTGCGCGAGGACGCCGAGCAGTGGAGCCAGGAGCTCCAGTTCGCCTCCTCGGGCGACGGTCGGCTCCAGTGGCTTGCGGGCGTCTATGCCTTCACCGAGACGGGCCACCTGGACTACCGCTTCCCGTTCCCGATCGCGCAGACGACGATCACCTTCCGAGCCCGGCAGAAGACCAACGCCTACGCAGCGTACGGCCAGGCCTCTTATGCATTCACCGACAAACTGAAGGCCACGGTCGGTCTGCGGTACAGCCACGACAAGAAGACCGGCCACACGGACCGCGTGCTGTTCGTCCCCAGTTCGGCCGACATGCACGGCAGCTGGTCCGCCTGGACGCCCAAGTTCGCCCTGGAGTACCGCCTCGACGACGACCGGCTGCTCTATGCCTCGGTGGCGCGCGGCTTCAAGGCGGGGGGCCTCAACACCGCCAGCCTGCAGACCGCGCCCTACGATCCGGAATACGTCTGGAGCGGCGAGGTCGGCTCGAAGAACCGCCTTGCCGACGGGCGGCTCCAGCTCAACGTCTCGGCCTTCACCTACAAGTACACCGACTTACAGGTGAACCAGTTCGCGGTGGGGCAGACCTTCATCACCAACGCCGCCTCGGCCAAGGGCCACGGGCTGGAGGTGGAGGCCATCGGCAAGCCGACCGCCGCCCTCACCCTCGACGGATCGCTGACGGTGCTGGACGCGACCTTCGACAAGTTCGTCACCGGCGACTCGTTCCGCCCGTCTCTGGGCCAGCTGGATCTCTCCGGAAACCGCCTGCCGCGCGCGCCGAAGTTCACCGCCACCTTGGGCGCCCAGTACGACTGGCGCCTCGACGACGGCGGCCTGATCACCCTGCGCGGCGATTACGCCCACCGAAGCGCGGTCTTCTTCACGCCGTTCAACACCAGCTACGCCCGCTCGCCGGCCACCGACGTCTTCAACGCCCGCCTGGCCTACACCAGCCCAAAGGGCGGCTGGCAGGCCGCCGTGTTCGGCCGGAACCTGAGCAACGAGCTCACGATCCAGACAATCACCGTCTCGGGCATCAACAACGGAACCATCGAGCTCTACGGCCCGCCCCGCACCTACGGGGTCGAGCTGCGGCGCGGCTTCTAGGGAGGCCCTCATGACCTCCATCGCGCCAAGACTGAGCCGGCCCCGGCTGGCTCCGCTCGATCCGCCGGACTGGGACCCCGCGGTCCACCAGATCCTCGACCCGGGCCGGCGGCCCGACGAGTTCGGCGATCCCGCGCAGCCGGTCTTCAATGTCTTCAGGACGCTGGCCAACTATCCGGCCCAGATGAAGCGCATGTCGCCGTGGGGCAACCATCTGCTCTTCAAGTCCTCGCTGGAGCCCCGGGTCCGCGAGATCCTGATCCTGCGCACCGGCTGGGTCTGCCAGGCGGCCTACGAGTGGGCGCACCACGAGGAGATCGCACTGACCCAGGCCGGGGTGTCGCCTGAGGACGTGGAGGCGGTCCGTCGCGGCCGCTTCGATGATCCGGCCGATCAGGTCCTAATCGACGCGGTCGACGAGCTGCTCCGCGACCGCTTTATCGGCCAGGCGACCTGGGACGGGCTCGCGGCGAAGCTGGCCACGCGGCAGCTGATGGACCTCGTGTTCACGGTCGGCCACTACGCCTCGATGTGCATGGCGCTGAACACCTTCGGGGTTCAGCTGGAGCCCGAGTACCAGGACGGAGCAGGCCGATGATCCAGGGGTCGGTGGCGCCGGGCTTCGAAGCCGTCGAGGCGGCGTTCCGCATCAACTTCGCGCCGGAGCACGACACGCCCGAGGTGGGCGGCGGCTTCGCGGTCCTGCGCGGAGACGAGGTGCTCGTCGATCTCTGGGGCGGCCACGCCGACGGCGCGCGCACCCGACCCTGGGCCCGCGACACCCTCGTCAACGTCTACTCCAGCACCAAGGGGGTGGCCGCCGCCTGCACCACCCTGCTCGAGTCGCGTGGGCTCATCGACTATGCGGCGCCGGTGGCGCGCTACTGGCCGGCCTTCGCCCAGGCCGGCAAGGGCGACATCACCGTCGAAATGCTGCTGTCGCACCAGGCGGGGCTGTCGGGCCTGACCGCGCCGCTCACCATGGAAGACCTCTACGACTGGGAGAAGATGATCGGCCTGCTGGAGCGGGCCGAGCCTCTGTGGCCGCCGGGCTCGGTGGCGGGTTACCACGCCCTCACCTGGGGCTTCCTGGCCGGCGAACTGGTGCGCCGCACCGACGGGCGCAGCATCGGCCGGTTCCTGCGCGAGGAGCTTTGTGCTCCCCTGGGCGCCGACGTCTTCATCGGCGTGCCCGAAAGCGAGGACGGCCGCGTGGCCGAGATGCTGGCGCCGCTGGGCGAGCCGACCCAGTCCCTGGCCGAGATGTCCGACATCCTGAAGCTCACGCTGACCAACCCCTACGTCGAGGCCACCATCCCCAACCAGCGCGCCTTCCGGGCGGCCGAGCTGCCGGCGCTGAACGGGGCCGCCACCGCCATGGGGCTGGCCTGCATCTACGCCCCGCTCGCCAACGACGGCGCATTCGGCGCGCGCCGCATCTACGCGCCAGGCGCGGTGGAGCGGGGCGCCCAGCGCCGCTTCCGAGGCGTCGACATCAACCTGGGCGTCGAGGTTCGCTGGGGCGCGGGCTTCTACGGCAACAATCCGCTCAAATGGTACGGGCCCAATGACGAGACCTTTGGCCACTCCGGCTGGGGCGGCTCCATGGGCTTCGCGGACCCGGTGGAAGGGATCAGCGTCGGCTACGTCCTCAACCAGATGGACGCCAACCTCCACGGCGACCCGCGCGGGCTGCGGCTGGTGGCGGCGGTCTATGAAAGCCTGGCCGCCGGTCGCTGAGCTTGCCGTACTTCGACCGTCCCGACGCACGGATCTTCTACCAGGACCTTGGCGCCGGCCGGCCCGTGATCGCTACGCACGGCTTCTCCGAGACTTCGGACTACTGGACGATCGGCGGCTTCGCGGACTTGGCCGCGCGCGACCTCCGCCTGATCCCCATGGACATGCGCGGGCATGGGCGCACCCGCGTGCAGGCTGACGCGCGGGGCTTCGATGCGGAAACCACGGCGGCGGACATCTCCGCGCTGGTCGCGCACCTGGGCCTCAAGAGCTACGACATCCTGGCGCACGCCACCGGCAGTGTCGTGGCCCTCCGCCACGCCATGGGGAACCCGCCCGGCCTCCGCCGGATGGTGCTGACCAGCGCGGCGTCCGCCACCGCCATGGCCGAACCCGAGTTCTTTACGAGGATGTCCGCGTTCTACGCCCGGCACGATTGGCCAGACATCTTCCCCCGCCTGCGCCGCAGTCCCGAGCCCTTCCTGAACGGACTGGACCGGGCCGTTGACCCCGACCGGCTCTGGCGGGCCATCGAGCACGTCTTCGCCCAGTGCGAGCCCGGCCAGCTGTCCCGCTTCGCACTGGACTTCTACGACGACCCCGACCCGAGGCTGGCCGCCTTGAGAGGCATCAAGGCCGACTGCCTGGTGATCTCAGCCGAACTGGACGAGATGATGCTGGAGCCGTCCGACCTGATCGTGAACCACGTTCCGAAGGCCACTCACGTTCACCTCCGCGGGGTCGGGCACATGACCGCCATCGAATGCCCCCGCGAACTTGCCGATCTCGTTGTTCGCTTTCTCACGCGCTGACCGCGGCCCGACGCGAAGCGACGACTCGCGGTGAGCGGCTCTGCGCCAGGAGCTGACCTCGGGACCGCGCCGTGAAGGCGAAATCTCGTTCGCGCTCGTCAGCCGGCGATCGAACGGCCACAATAGGCCATGGCGACCGACCGCAAGACCGTGGACTACATCGTCGATCAGATGGCCAAGGCCGGGGCCGTGGCCACCAGGCCGATGTTTGGTGAGTACGGCGTCTACTGTGACGGCAAGATGGTCGCGATCATCGGTGACGGGCAGCTCTTCATCAAACCCACCGCAGCCGGAAGAGCTTTGGCCGCGGACGCCGAGGAGGTCCCACCCTACCCCGGCGCCAAGCCCTACCTGCTGATCGATGCCGAATGCTGGGAGGATCAGGACTGGATGAGCGACCTAGTCCGCACGACGGCGGCCGCCCTGCCCGCTCCGAAGCCAAAGCCGGCCAAGGCGCGCAAGCCGACCAGGTAGCCCCGTCCGGCGGCAAGGTCTCTCTGGCGTCACCTCCGGGCCTTCCCAGCGCGTCACACCTCCCAGAGGATGCCCTCCAATGCGCTGTCGCCGCGCTAGATCGCCAGGCGCGGCCCGTGCGCTCCAGGCAGATGGTGTATCTGAACAACAAGTCGCTGGGGGACGCCGGACAGTTGGCTTCATGCGCGGGAACACCTTGGCGGCGAGATACGCGGGACGCATGGTGAGGGCATGGGCAAGTACGATCCCTTGAGCGGCCACCTCCGCCGACAAGCCCTTCCTGAGTTCGAGATGAGTTTCTCGGAGATCGAGCGTGTGCTCGGAGCCATGCTTCCCAAGAGCGCTGATCGACCGCAGTGGTGGGCGAATGTCTCTGATCGGAGAACGTCGCACGTCCAGCGGGAAGCCTGGCGGTCCGCCGGGTACGACGCATTCTTGATCGCGGGCAG
>NZ_JAEUMN010000064.1 GCF_016793225.1 Phenylobacterium sp. | reverse complement strand
TCGCCGCGCACGCGCACCGCGACGATCCGCGCCTCGGTCACCTCGATGCGCAGCCGCCCGCCCGAGATGGTCTGCTCGGGGATCTCGACGCGCGCCAGGCGGCCCTTCCGGAACAGGATCAGCGACAGCCGGTCGCGGATTTCGCAGATCCGGGACACCGGGATCTCGGTCCCGATCAGGCGGCGATAGGCCGGCTGCGCATCCTCCGGCGCGATCGAGCTGCCGACGACGTCGACGGCCTGCAGCCGGAACGTCAGATCGGACGAGGCCAGCGGGCAGGGGAGCGGCGCCGGCGCGGAGAAGAGGTCTGAGTCCCGGGGCGCGGGCTGGGCCCCGCGGCGCGACTCCGGGTCCAGATCCTGGCGTGAGGGCGCAACGGGCGCAGGAGTCGGCGCGGCCACCTGCGCCGACGCAGGTAATGGCCCGAGCAGGGCCAATACCGCCAGCAACAGCCGGCATCTATGCACGCCGCGTACTTTCACTTGTCGCCCAACGCCAAGTAACCGGCGCGCCCCGGACCCTCGATCCATAATCGAAAGCACACTTGCGCGGCCTTTGCGATGCGGATTCGTGCGGCGGTTGTGCTGCGGCGCCATCTGCGCCGGGCTTCCGCGGGTGCGTCACGGAAGAGCACATCAAACGGGCGCTGGCTCTTCTGGCGAGGTCGTGGACGTTGGACGACTTGACTGGGCGGCGCGACCGACGCCTTGGACGGCAGCCGCGCGCGGGTCAGGCCAGGTTGGCCGGCCGCGCCAGCACGTTGCGGGTGATCTGCTCGACGAAGGGATCGCCGGCCGCCAGGCCATGGGCCCACTCGGTGGTGCCGGCGTTGAACACGAAGCCGCGTCCGCGCTCGAAGCTCGCCATCACCGCATGGCCGCGCAGGACGCGGGCCTGACCCGCGGGGCCGCCGTCCCCGAAGGCGATGGCCGCGACGACGTCGAGCTGTTCCGGCGGGATCAGGGGCGCGTAGGGGCTGTCGGCCTCGGCGAACGACGCGGGCGCCATGGCGATGATCTCGAGGTTGCCGGGAACGCCGAGGCGCGGGACCGGCGCCGGCAGGCCGGCCTCGTCGAACGTCACGGCGCAGCCGTCGTTCTCGTAGCCGATCAGCGGCACGGAATCCCCGATCACGTCGCCCCAGTAGAGGTCGGCGCCTTCGAGCGCCCAGTGGTCGGGGCGATAGACGGTGTAGCCGCCGGCCCCGCGCGCCACGCAGTTCCCCAGGCGGTGATAGCCGCCGAAGACGAAGCTCAGGCCCGTCATCTGCGCCTCGGGGCGGCCGAACAGGGGATGCGACCACAGGTGCGTGCTGCGCGCCGGGTCCTGCGCCTCGGCCGACAGTCCGCGCCACTTGTGGCAGATCATCCGCCGGCCGCCGTCCTCCCATCGCACCTTCCAGAAGGCGGTGTTTCCCGAGAGGATCACCAGCGCGCCGCCCCGGTCGACGAACGCCTCGACGGCGTCGCGCTGCGGCGCCGACCAGTATTCGCTGTGGCCCACGTGGATGACGCGTTCGTAGGGCGAGAGCGCGGCCGGGTCCGCATCGAGGTCATGGTCGGTCAGGTAGTCGAAGACCCGCCCTTCGGTCCCCTCGGCCCATCGGACATAGGCCTCCTCCCACTTCTGCAGGAAGCCCGCGGACCCGTCGTAGGGGCTCTGCCCGTGCGCCCGCGACCAGGCGGTGTCCGCGCCGGCCCACGGCCGACGACGGAAGCCGCGCTTCGTCAGGTTGACCAGGCGCGGCATGCCCGGCGGCGGCGCCAGCAGCATCTGCGCGAAGGGCCGCTGCGTGGACAGCACGCCGACGGCGCCCTCCATGGCTTCGGACAGCGGCGCCCGCCCCTCCATCAGGGCGGCCACGTCGCAGTAGGCGTTCGCCCCGCCCCAGTAGTTGTAGGCGTGCCAGGTGTTGGTGGTGAGGACCAGCGCCTCGCGGCTCTCCCGCCCCGGGGCGGCCCGGACGCAGATGAAGTGGTGAGCCCGCTCCCCCCCGGCGTCGGTGACCGCGACGTCGTAGTAGCCGCTGCGCCAGGTCTCGCCCACGGTGATCTCGACCGCCACCGGCCAGTCGCAGCCGGCGGAGACCGCATCGGCGGGCGTGGGGTGGTCGCCCACCGCGACGCCGTCGAGCCGCAGCGCCACTTCGCGCCGGGCGCCCACGCGGGCGATCTCGACCGACACCGGCCCGCGATCGCCCGAGGCGCACAGGCCGAAGCGCTCGCCCGGGCGCAGGCTGGTGCGGTCCGCATAGCAGGCGATCATGGGGCCTCCTCCGGGGGTCTCTCCCGGCCGTCCTACCCCACCTCTCGCCGAGCCCCAACGTGCGCGCGCCCGCCGCCGCCGCTTGCGCTGGCGGCCCGGGAGGGACTCGAACCCCCGACCTTGGCTTTAGGAAAGCCCTGCTCTATCCGGCTGAGCTACCGGGCCGCAGCGCCGGCGGGTGGTAGCGCATGCGCCGGCGTTTGGGAACGGCGGCGTGGGCGGGCCGGGTCCAAACGAAAACGCCCGGCCGTTCGGCCGGGCGTTTCGCGTTCCGCGGGGCGAAGGGCTCAGGCCGCGACGGCCGAGGTCTTCACCAGCGACTTGTTGAGCATGGCGATGGCCGCCTCGCGGTCGATGCGCTCGATCGCGGCGACTTCGCGCGCCATGCGGTCGAGGGCGCTCTCGTAGAGCTGGCGCTCGGAGTAGGACTGCTCGGGCTGGTTCTCGGCGCGGTGCAGGTCGCGCACGACCTCGGCGATGGAGATCAGGTCGCCCGAGTTGATCTTGGCCTCGTACTCCTGGGCGCGGCGCGACCACATGGTGCGCTTCACGCGGGCGCGGCCCTTCAGGGTGGTCAGCGCCTTGGAGACCACGCCGGTCTCGGCCAGCGGACGCAGGCCGGCCGTCTTGGCCTTCGCCGTGGGCACGCGCAGCGTCATCTTCTCGTGGTCGAACGTGATGACGTAGACCTCGAGCTTCAGACCGGCGACTTCCTGGGTCTCGATCCCCTGAACCTGACCCACGCCGTGGGCCGGATAGACGACGTGATCGCCGACCTGGAACTCCGTACCGCTCTTGCTCATCAGCAACCTCTCATTCCATCCGCGGCTGGTCCGCGGCGCTACAGCCGAGCTTCCGGATACGGGACAAAACCACCTCGTCCGCGGGATCGTTCGCGGCGGCGTCGTCACTGTGAAAACGGAAACTGACCTCTTAAGACACCCTTCGCCCTGTCCGGCGCAGCCGGCGGCTCGTTCTTGATTAGCAGACGACGCGGGCGAAGCCTTTCGTGTCGCGTCGATGACGACATTAACACAAAAGACAACCGAATGAAAGGGTTGGGCCGGCCCCCGGGAGCACGCGTCCGGGACGGGCTAGGACCCGCGGCCAGGCTTCTCGGAGAAGTATTTTTCGAACTTTCCGGTCTCGCGCTCGAAAGCTTCCGCATCCGAGGGCGGATCGCCCTTAACCGTGATGTTCGGCCAGACGCGCGAGTATTCGGAGTTGATGCGCAGCCACTTGCCGTCGGGATCGTCTTCGGTGTCGGGCTTGATGGCGTCGACGGGGCACTCGGGCTCGCAGACGCCGCAGTCGATGCACTCGTCCGGATTGATCGCCAGGAAGTTCTCGCCCTCGTAGAAGCAGTCCACGGGGCAGACCTCGACGCAGTCCATGAACTTACATTTGATGCAGGGATCCATCACGATGTAGGTCATGGCGCGCGCAGTACTCCGGCAGCCCGTTCGCGGGGCGCGGGTTTTTCACGGCGCGAGGGGCGGATGTCAATGCCGCCGCCTCCGAGGATTTCTGCAAGCCGGCCCAGCCCCGCGCCGCCTGGCCAGACGTCTCGGCGAAGTCGGCCTCCCTGCCACCCGACGTAACCGGGCTCAGCCCTGCTCCAGCGGCGAGTAGAGGGTCCGCGCCTCGGCGGCCGGGCCGCGGCGGTCGCCCATGGACTCGACGCGCACGGCCACCAGCCGCCCGCCCAGCGCGAACACCAGCTGGTCGCCCACCTTCACCGGCCGCGCGGGCTTGTCGAGGCGGTGCTCGGCCTGGCCTGCCCGGCCGAGGCGCACGCGGCCCTCGTCGATGAACCGCGCCGCCAGCGAGCGGGTCTTGAAGAAGCGGGCGCGCCAGAGCCACACGTCGGCGCGGCAGGCGTCGGGCTCGCTCATGCCTTCGCCGCGCGCGGCCGCCGGCGACGGCGGCGCGGCGGCGGCGGTCGTTCCTTCAGCGCCGCGAGCGCCGCGAAGGGCGAGTGCGGGCGGTCGGCCGGCTGGGCCGCCGGGGCGCGTTCGGCGCGCCGCCGCCACGCCACGGGCTCGTCCCCGGCCGGCCGGTTCACCGGCGTGAACCCGAGGCCCCGCAGCAGCGTCTGCGCCTCGGAGGCGCTCCACCCCAGCTCGGCGCGCGCCTCGTCGGTCAGCAGCACGCCGCCGCCGCGGATCGGCCCGGCGCGAAGCAGCTCGTCGGCGCGCTCCAGCTGCAGCACCGGCGCGGCCAGCCCGCGCACGGCGCGCAGTCCGTGGGCGGCGAGCACGCGCGGCGCCGGCGCCGGGGCGGGCAGGCGGCTGACGGCGTCCGGATCGGGCCGCCAGCCTGCGCTCTCGCGCTGCACCAGCGCCTGGGCCAGCGCCCGGGCCTCCGGCTTCAGCAGCGCGGGCAGGAAGATCGAGAACGCCCCGATCCGCACACCCAGGCTCCGCAGCATGCGCCGCTCCACGGGGCTGAGGGCGCGGACGTCGGCCTGCACCTCGGCGCGGTCGATCAGGCCGCCGGCCTCGATCAGCCGGTAGGCGAGCCCCCGCGCCAGCCCGCGGACCTTGCCGTCGGCGACGGCGGTCTCGAGGCGGCGCAGCGCGCCCAGCCGGCGGCCCGCCTCGGCCGCCACGAACGCCTCCAGCCGGCGCGTGGCCCGCTGGCGCGCCGCGTCGGGTCCGCCTTCGCCCAGCAGCCGAACCCGCGGCGCGAACGGCTGGCCGCCGCTGATCGCCCCCACCACCTGCCCGCGCCAGGCGAGGGCGCCGTCCGGCAGGAGCGCGAACGCCTCGTCGGATTCGGCGGCGAGCTGTCCCAGCCGCCGGGCGATCTCGGGCGCCACCGCGTGCTGGGCGGCGGCGCGCAGCGCCTTTTCCTCCAGAACGGTGGAGCCGGGGGCGGGCTCGAACGTCACGCCGGACAGGCGGCCGACGAAGTGGCCCTCGACGGTCACCGCGCCGTCGGCGGCGACGCCCGCCAGCATCTCCTCGCGCACCCGCAGGCCGCGCATGAGCGCGCTCGTCCGCCGGTCCACGAACCGCGCCATCAGCTTCTCGTGGAGCGTGTCGGAGAGCCGGTCCTCCAGCGCCCGCGTACGGCCCTGCCACTCCGCCGGGTCGGCCAGCCAGTCGGGCCGGTTGGCCACGTAGGCCAGCGTGCGGACCGACGCCAGGCGGGCGGCCAGGGTGTCGATCTCGCCTTCGCTGACGTTGAGCTGTTCGTACTGCCGCGCGATCCAGTCGTCGCCGATCCGCCGGCGGCGCTCGGTGAGCTGCAGGAAGAAGGTCTTCACCAGCGCGAAGTGCTCCTCGGCCGCGACCTTCCGGAAGTCGGGCGTCTGGCAGACGTCCCAGAGCCGCGCCAGGTTGGTGCGGTCGCGCGCGCGGGTCTGCACCACCTCGTCCCCCGCCAGCGCCTTCAGCGTGCTCTCGTCCAGCGCCTCGGCGGCCAGGGACAGGCCCGGCCGCTCCGGCGGCTTCGCCAGCGACGCGAGCAGTCCCGGCAGCGATCCGAAGTCCAGCCGCGCGTTGCGCCATTCGGCGCCGGCCACGGGCTCGAAGCTGTGGCCCTCCACGGCCTCCACGAGGTCCGGGTCCATGTCCTCGGCCTCGCCGGTGACGCCGAAGGTCCCGTTGGTCTGGTAGCGGCCCGCGCGGCCGGCGATCTGGCCGATCTCCTGCGGATGCAGGAACCGCGTGCGACGGCCGTCGAACTTGCGCAGCCCCGCGAAGGCCACGTGGTCGACGTCCATGTTCAGGCCCATGCCGATGGCGTCGGTCGCGACCAGGAAGTCCACTTCGCCGGACTGGTAGAGGGCGACCTGGGCGTTCCGGGTCCGGGGGCTGAGCGAGCCCATGACCACGGCCGCGCCGCCCCGCTGGCGGCGGATCAGCTCGGCGATGGCGTAGACCTGGTCGGCCGAGAAGGCGACGACGGCCGAGCGCCGGGGGAGGCGGGTGAGCTTCTTGGACCCCGCGTAGGTGAGCTGCGAGAAGCGGTCGCGGGTCTGGATCTCGGCGTGCGGCAGCAGCCGGCGCACCAGGGGCGCCATGGTCCCGGCGCCCAGCAGCATGGTCTCGGCCTTGCCGCGGGCGTGCAGCAGGCGGTGGGTGAAGACATGGCCGCGCTCGGGGTCGGCGCAGAGCTGGATCTCGTCGACGGCCAGGAACTCCACCTCGACGGACAGCGGCATCGCCTCGACGGTGCACACGTAGTACTGCGGCCGGGGCGGGACGATCTTCTCCTCGCCGGTGATCAGCGCCACGCAGCGCGGCCCGCGCGCCTTGACGATGCGATCGTAGATTTCCCGCGCCAGCAGCCGCAGCGGCAGGCCGATCATCCCCGACGCGTGGCCCAGCATCCGCTCGACGGCCAGGTGCGTCTTGCCGGTGTTGGTCGGCCCCAGGACGGCCACCAGCCGCGAGGACGCGGCGCCAGAGGGGCGATCACTCATGGCCCTAAGTTGGGTTCCGATGGAGAGTCGGGCAAGCGCCGCCGCGGCGGGGACGGTGCGGTCACGCTGGGCTCCTTGCGCTTGGGCAACGCGGGAACTCCGACAGGGCCCTCGGGATGACGCGCAGTCCCCGGCTTCGTTCCCCCCGGCCATGCAGCATTTCTGCACAGTAACTATGCGGAAGCGCTGATTGAGGGGGTCCGGCGTGTCGCATATCCAGAGTGTCGAACGTCCTAGGGGCGTAAGAGCAAGAACAAGGACCCCTCCCCATGTCCGCCTCCGCCGAAGTCATCGAAGGCGTCTACCGCGTCGTCGCCACGAGCGACGCGCCGCGTCGCCAGTCGCCGAACCGCCGCCGCGCGGTGCTTCGCGTGGCCTTCTGGCACTCGGCGCTCCTGATCGCCCTCGTGGCCACGCCGCTGGTCCTCTAGCCGCAGAGACAACGTCGCGTCCGCAGGCGCGTTCGACGCAAATTCGTTGCGCGTGGTCCGGGCGACGCTAGGGTCGCCGGCTTCCGTTCCCGGGAGCCACGCAATGATCGACCGCCGCCAGCTTCTGCTCGCCGCCCTTGCGGCGGGAGCCGCGCCCCGGGCCGCCTTCGCGCTGGACGGCGAGGGCGTCAGCGATCCGCGGCTGGCGAAGCTGCTCGACGCCTTCGTCGAGGAGATCCTGGTCGAGCAGCCCGAGACCGCCACCAGCATCGGCAAGGACAAGGGCCCGCGCGCGCCCCTGAAGCGCCGGCTGGACGAGCGGTCGGGCGACGCCCGGGCCAAGGCGCTGGCCGCCTACGCGGACCGGGCCAAGCGCCTGAAGGCGATCCCCCGCGCCAGCCTGACCGGCCGTGACCTGACGACCTACGACACCGTCCTCTACGCCCAGGAGATCGGAGCGGAGGGCGGCCGCTTCGCCTACGGCCGCGACTACGCCAACCCCTACGTGGTCAGCCAGCAGGACGGCGTGGTCGCCAACATCGGCGAGTTCCTGAACTCGCAGCACCTGATCGAGACGCGCGAGGACGCCGAGGCCTACGTGGCCCGTCTCGAGCAGGTGGGAAGCCGGCTCGACCAGGAGACCGACCGCATCCGCGGCGCGGCGGCGAAGGGGGTCGTACTGCCCGATTTCCTGCTGGCCACCACGCTCAAGCAGGCCGCGGAGCTGCGCGGCCAGGGGGCGGGCGAGACCCGGCTGGTCTCGTCGCTGGCGGATCGCGCGGCGGCCAAGGGCCTGAGCGGCGAATGGCGGGCCCGTGCGACGGCGATCGTGTCGGGTCAGGTGTTCCCTGCGCTGGAGCGGCAGATCGCCATGCTGCGGGCGCAGGCCCCGCGGGCGACGAAGGACGCCGGCGTCTGGAAGTTCCCGGACGGGGCCGACTACTACCGCTGGAGCCTCAAGTACAACACGACCACCGACCTGACGCCGTCCGACATCCATCGGACGGGCCTCGAGCAGGGCGCCGAGATCGACGCCAGGATGGACGAAATCCTCCGGTCCCAGGGCTACGCCCAGGGAACGGTGGGCCAGCGGATGGGGGCGCTGACCCGCGATCCGAAATGGGTCTTCCCCAACACCGAGGCCGGGAAGCGCGAGGTCATCGCGTACATCGAAGGCAGCATCGCCGCGATCCGCCCGCTCGTGCCGCGGTTCTCGAAGCTGAGCCTGAAGGCGCCGGTGGAGGTGCGCGCGGTGCCCCGGGAGATCGAGGCGGGCGCCTCGCTGGGCTACATGAACTACGCGGCCCTCGATGGCTCGCGGCCGGCGATCTACTACGTCAACCTCAGCGATACGGCGAACTGGCCCAAGTACACCCTGGCGAGCCTTTCCATGCACGAGGCGATCCCCGGGCATGCGTGGCAGGGCGCCTACCTGGCGGAACGCTCCAGCGAGATCCACACCATCGCCTCGCTGATGAACTTCGGGGCCTACATCGAGGGCTGGGCGCTCTACGCCGAGCAGCTGGCCGACGAGCTCGGGCTCTACGCCGAGGACCCCATGGGCCGGCTGGGCTACCTGCAGGCGCTGCGCTTCCGGGCCGCGCGGCTCGTGGTCGATACGGGTCTTCACGACAAGCGCTGGACGCGCGAGCACGCCATCCGGTGGCTGGCCGATGCGACGGGGCGCTCGCTGGGCGCGTGCACCAGCGAGGTCGACCGCTATTGCGCCAGCCCCGGCCAGGCCTGCGCCTACAAGACCGGCCACAACGAGATCGTCCGCCTGCGCGACAAGGCGCGCGCGGCGCTCGGCCCCCGCTTCGACGTCCGCGACTTCAACGACGCTGTGGTGGCGACCGGAGGCTGCCCGCTGTCCGTCCTCGAGACGGTCATCGACCGACAGACGGCGATGTGATCCCGGGCCCCGTCCTTCGGCTGTCATCCCGGTTCCCGCGCAGTGGAAAGCCGGCGCCGCCGACGGCCCCCTACGCTCCCCGCGGCTCCAGACGGAAGCCCAGGGGCAGCAGCGCTTCGATCGTGTGGCGCTCTTCCGTCCCGTCGCGGCCGACGCTGACCACTTCGCATCCGGCCTGCGAGAACTCCCAGATCTTCTGGCGGCAGCCTCCACAGGGCCAGATGAGTCCTGGCAGCGACGACGCCACCCAGACGCGCCGGATGGCGGCGCGGCCCGACGTAACCATGGCCGAGATCGCGCTCGCCTCGGCGCAGACGCCCTGCGGATAGGCCGCGTTCTCCACGTTGACCCCGTAGTGGACGCCGCCGTCGGCATCCTCCACCGCGGCGGCCACGTGGACGCCCGAGTAGGGCGCATGCGCATGCGGCAGCAGGCGGCGAAGCTCGCCGGCGATCGCCGCGGAATCGGAGAGGGCCATGTATGGAAGCGTCGTCCCAGGTCGCCAGAGGGACGAACGACAGTAGCGCCTCCGGTGCGCTTGTCGAATCCCCGCTAGCGGGCCCCGATGAGGGTCAGTTCCGTCTGCCGGCCGTCGAGGTAGCGGACGGTCGTGCCGTCGAAGAAGGCGTCCTCCTCGGTGCGGAACTGCACCTCCTGGCCTCCCCACTCCGGCACGGTCGCGAAGGCGGAGAGCTCGATGGACCACACCGTCGGCGCGCGCACGGGGAAGTCGCCGCGGGGATCGGCGTTCTGATTGTCCCAGAACCCGATGGCGGGTCCCGCGCCGTGGCCGTGGTAGCCCAGGGGGTGCGAGTAGATCGAGGGCTTGAGGCCCGCCGCGATCGCCTTGCGCCGGGCCTCGGCCAGGATGTCGTTGCCGGTCACGCCCGTCCGGAACGACGACGTCAGCGCATCCTGGATCGCGTTGGCGGCGCGGAGCCCGGCCTTCAGCCCCTCGGGCGCGTCGCGCTCGCCGTCCTTCAGCACATAGGCCAGGTGCTGGGTGTCGGTGTTGAGCCGCAGGTAGGTGACGCCGAAATCCGTCCACACCAGATCGCCCTTGCGGATGACCGTGTCGCCTTCGAGGAGCTCCTTCACGCCCTGCCGCTGGACGCCCACGGACGGATGGAACCAGGTGTCGACGCCCAGACGCGCCATCCGCTCGCGCAGGAACCACTGCACATCCGCGGTGGTGGTGACGCCCGGACGGATGGTCCTGGCCGACAGCCCCTCGGCCAGGATGGCGTGGGCCAGGCGGACGATGCCAGGGTAGATCTTCAGCTCGGTGGGCGAGCGCGTCTCGAGCCAGCCGACCGCCAGGCTGTCGTTCGCGGCGACCTTGGCGCGCAGCTCGGGGGCGAAGGCCGCCATCATCTCGGAGTACTGGCTGTGGGTCAGGCCGTCGCCGAAGGCCGTCCGGCCCGAGACATTGACCGCGATCCGCTTCGGCGCGCGCCGCGCCACGAGATCGGCCAGCGCCTTCCACTGGTCAGGCTGCTGGTCCGGGTTCCAGGCGGGCTGGAACAGTCCGCCCAGGCCGTAGCGGCTGACGGTCAGCCGCTCCACCGGTCGGCCGTCGCCCGGATCGAAGAAGACCAGGATGGTGCGTCGCCGCGCCCGCAGGCTCTCGGCGTTCAGCATCGTGGCGACGACCGGATCCTCCAGGTACTCGCGCGCCACCAGGATCCACATGTCGAAGCCCTGTTCCCGCATGAGCTGCGGCACGATGGTCTCAAGCCGCTCGGCGAGGATGGCGTTGACCACCCGCGCGCGGTCCCGCTGGGTCAGGATCTCCGGCAGCGCGGGGCGGACCGCTTCCGTCTGGCTCAGCGGCAGCACGGGCGGCTCGGCGGCCGACGCCGAACCCGCCAGCAGGGCCGCGGCCCCTGCGATCATCCACCCCTTCATCGACGGCTCCCCAACGGCTGAGCGGCCATTGCTGCCGGGTGCCGCGGCGCTCGTCCAGCGTCCGCATTACCGGCGCGCCGACCATCCGCGCCAAGGCGACGAAGGCCGTCAGTTCGCGCCACGGATCGCCCGGATTCCGGCGCCGCGACGACACGCCGCGGGATGAAAAGTCCGGGCGGCGCCCATTTTTCGCCGCGGTCGGCCGTCAGGACGCTCGGCCCTCGCCGCGCCCCGTTCATCGCGGCGCTCCAGTCAGTCCGCCTCGAAGCCGGCCCAGTCCGGCGAAGGCGCATCGTCGATTAAGGCTTCAGATGGTGTCGGGCGTTCGTGCGCGTGTCAGTGACCTTGCCGAAAGACGGCCGTTGGTTCTCCTGTCCCTGGCGGCCCTCGTCGCCGCCGGCGCCGCCGCGGCCAGTCCTTTGGGCCAGCCCGAGCGGACCGCGGTGGCCGGCGCGGTCCAGGAGGCCGTGGCCGCTGCCTCCGCCAAGGGCGACCCGGCGTCCGTTCCGCTGGAGCGCGTGTGGGAAGGCCGGGACGTTGACGGAGACGGGAAGGCGGACTTCGCCAACCCGACCGGTCAGGAAGCCCGGGGACACGACGCCTACGGCGCGGGCGCGTTCGGCGCCCGCCGGGACGGCGGCTCGCGGCGGCACGAGGGGGTCGATTTCGTGGCTCGGGCCGGCCAGCCGGTCGCCGCGCCGATCTCCGGCTTCGTCACGAAGATCGGCTTCGCCTACGCCGACGACCCATCACTGCGGTTCGTGGAGGTGACCAACCCCGCCCTGCGCTACGCCGCGCGGGTCTTCTATGTGAATCCCACGGTGCAGGTGGGCGACGCTGTCCAGGTCGGCCGCCCCATCGGCCGGGCGCGCTCGCTGCAGCGGAAGTACCCGGGCGGCATGACCGACCACGTGCATCTCGAGATCATCGACCAGCGAAGCGGCCGCATCGACGCGACCAAGGTCATCGTCGCCCAGTACGCGCCCGCGGCAGACTCCGCCGTCGCCGCCGACTAAAGCCTGTCGCTCTAGACGCTCACGAGGTCCGGCTGGCGGGTCAGCGGGGCTCGGCTGTCGCCCTGCGCATCCCCGAGGCCCTCGAAGAAGTAGCCGATATCGACCTCCAGCGCGCGGGCGATCCTCCACAGGGTGTCGACCGACAGCCGCGTGCAGGCGCTTTCGTACTTCTGGATCTGCTGGAAGGTGACGCCGCAGGCGGCGCCCAGCTGCTGCTGGGTCATGTCCAGGAGTCGCCGGCGCCGGCGGATCCTGCGGCCCACGAACAGGTTCACCTCGTCTTGCATCGTCAACGCCCACCAGCCAGCACTGCGACAAAGGTAGTGACGCGCTCGCCGCAGTGCGACCGAGCTTCCCCCGATCGCAGCCGATTTTTCTCCGATCACCGCCGCTGGGCGTCCGTTGGGCGTCCGCTGCCCAGCGGGACGGCGTCATCGCCTACGGCAAGGCGTAGGCGATGACGTAGTCGGACTTGTCCTGGCTCGGCGCGGGTCCCCCAGGGCCCAGACGCGCCCCACCCGCGGAGATCACCACGTACTGTTTGCCGGTCCGGGGCGAGACGTAGGTCATCGGCGTCGCGGCCGCGGCGGTCGGCAGCCGGGCCTTCCACAGCACCTTGCCGGTCGCATTGTCGTAGGCGCGCAGGTACGGATCGGTCGACGCCGCCCGGAACGAGACCCCGCCGGCCGTGGTGATGGTCCCGCCGATGCTGAGGGTGCCGATGGGAATCGGCAGGTGGCTCTGCAGTCCCAGCGGCGCCTGCGCCTCGGCCGTGCCGTTCGGCACCTGCCAGACGATCTGGCGCGTCTTCAGGTCGATGGCGGTGACCATCCCGTGCGGCGGCTGGAGGCAGGGGGCGAACAGCGGACTCAGCAGCCAGTTGTTGTCGGCCTCGTAGGCGACGGCCTTCCTCGACTGAGGCGGCCGGTCCTTGGCGAGGGCGAGGTTCAGCACCGCCCGCTTCTCGGGCCGCGGCGGCTTCAGCTGCACCGTCTGGGGCATGCGCACGTCGCTCACGATCAGGAGTCCGCGCCGGGCGTCGTAGGCGCCTGAACCCCAGTTCATGCCGCCCGCGTTGCCGGGATGCTGCAGCGAGGCCTGCTCGGCCCCCGGCGGGGTGAAGTCGCCATCGTAGCGGAGCGTCTTGAACTTGATGCGGCAGGCGAGCTGGTCCAGCGGCGTCGCGCCCCACATCATCTTCTCGGTGAGCGGCTCCACCCCGATGGTGGGCATGTCGACCGAGTAGGGCTGCGTGGGCGAGACCCACTCCCCGGGCGCCGCGCCCTGCGGCACGCGCACCTCGACCACGCGGGTCAGCGGGCGGCCGTTGCGGCGGTCGAGCACGAAGATCTGGCCGCGCTTGGTGAGCTGCACCAGCGCCGGCGCGGATCCGCCGCTCGGGAGGGGGAAATCGATCAGCATGGGCTGGCTGGGGACATCCCAGTCCCACACGTCGTGGTGGGCGGTCTGGAAGTGCCAGCGGTACTCGCCGGTCGCCGCGTCCAGGGCCACCACGGAGGACGAGTAAGTGTCCGCCGCCGCCGAGCGGTGCGAGCCCCAGTAGTCGGGGGTGGCGTTGCCGGTGGGCAGGTAGACGAGACCGAGGTCAGGATCGAAGGCCGGGGTCGACCAGACGTTCGGCGTGCCGCGCGTGTAGGTCTTGCCTTCCGGCGGGAGCTTCTTGATGCCGGGATCGCCCAGGTCCCAGGCCCAGACGAGATCGCCCGTCACCACATTGAAGGCCCGCACGACGCCCGAGGGCTCGCTGAGCTCCTGGTTGTCGGCCACCCAGCCGCCGATGATCACATTGTCGCCGATCACGGTCGGCATGGAGGTCTGGAAGTAGAAGGCGCGCTTCACCGCGCCCATGCCGGTCTTGAGGTCGACCATGCCGTCCGTCCCGAAGCCCGGGCAGCGCTGCCCGGTCTCGGCGTCCAGGGCGAAAAGCTGGGCGTTGATGGTCGACGAGATGATCCGCCGACGGCAGAGGGGCGTCTCCCGGGCCGCGGCGGGCGCAGTCGCCGCCGTCGTGACCGCAGCCTTCGCCCCGCCCGCCTTCGGGTCCGCGCTCGCCCCGGCCGCCTTCGCCTGGGCCGCCTTCCCCCCGGCCGCCTTCGAGGCCGCCGGACCGGGGGCGGCGTCCGCGCGCTGGGCGACCTTCGGCTGGGTTCCATCCCAGTAGGCGACGCCCCGGCAGCGGTGCCAGAAGTGCGGCTTCACCTTCGGGTCGTGCCGCCATTTCTCACGGCCCGTGTCGGCGTCGAGCGCGATCACCACGTTCGTGGGCGTGCAGGCGTAGAGCATGTCGCCCACCTGCAGCGGGGTGTTCTGGTCCTGG
>NZ_JAEUMN010000050.1 GCF_016793225.1 Phenylobacterium sp. | reverse complement strand
GCCCGCCCGGTCCTCCCCTGCAAGGGGAGGGGAACCATGCGCCAGCATGGTGGAGGGGTGGTGAGCGCCGAGCTTGGCCCCCCTCCACCGCCTTCGGCGGTCCCCCCCTGCGGGGGAGGACCGTTGCGGAGCCTCGCGCATGAGACGGGGTGGCTATTCCGGCGGGCCGTCCTCGTAGACCGGCACGCCTTTGGGCGAGGTGACGAACGGGTGGCCGGTGGCGGCGTGGGTCATGCGGTGCGGCCCCGGCAGGGTCGGGTCGGCGAAGCAGCCGCCGGCGACGCCCAGGATGTCCTCGCCCCAGCCGTCGTCGTCGGGCGCGTACCAGACCGAGGTCCCGCAGCGGGCGCACTGGCGGAAGCGGGTCGTCGCGTCGTCGAGCCGGAACGTCCTCTCTTCGCCGCTCCGCGCCACCATCTGGCTCGGCCGGAAGTAGGCCGTCACGCCGAAGAAGCTGCCGGTCCGGCGCTGGCAGCGCGTGCAGCAGCAGCTGGAGACCAGCAGCGGATCGCCCTCCAGCGTGACGGCGTAGTCGCCGCAGAAACACCGCGCCGTCCGGGTGGTCATCGTCCGCTCCTTGCCTTCCACGGCCCCGGCGACTAGGTATCGCGCCCTCTATCCGCCGCCGAGATCTTTCACACCGTGAGCACCCAGTCCGCCCTCCTGAAGGTGATGAGCGACGCTGCGCGCAAGGCCGCGCGCGGCCTGAACCGCGACTTCGGCGAGCTGGGCGAGCTGCAGGTGGCCAAGAAGGCGCCGGCGGACTTCGTCTCGGCCGCCGACCTCAAGGCCGAACAGGTGCTCTTCGAGGCGCTCACCAAGGCGCGGCCGGGCTACGGCTTCTGGGGCGAGGAACGCGGCCTCGTCGAGGGCACCGACAAGACCCACCGCTGGATCGTCGATCCGCTCGACGGGACGACGAACTTCCTGCACGCGATCCCGCACTTCGCCATCAACATCGCCCTCGAGCGCGACGGCGCGGGCATCGTGGCCGCGGTGACCTACAACCCGATCACCCACGAGATGTTCTGGGCCGAGAAGGGCAAGGGCTGTTTCGTCAACGAGCACCGGCTGCGCGTGGCGGCCCGTTCGCGCCTGGACGAAGCGGTGCTGGCCACCGGCATCCCGTTCCTGGCCCACGGCCAGCACGCGAGGTTCCTGAAGGAACTGCACCAGATCAGCCAGCGGGTCGCGGGCGTCCGCCGCTTCGGCTCGGCGGCGCTGGACCTGGCCTGGGTCGCGGCGGGCCGCTTCGACGGCTACTGGGAGCGCGACCTGAAGCCGTGGGACCTCGCGGCCGGCATGCTGCTGGTCGCCGAGGCGGGCGGCAAGGTCACCGACGCCGAGGGCGGTGACGCGGTCCTGACGCAGGGCTCCATCGTCGCAGGCAACCTCGACATCCACCCGCTGCTGCTGAACCGCCTCACGGCCGCGAAGTAGGTCCGACGGACCGCGCGGCGCGATAGCCGACCCCCGGCGCCTTGAGTTCAGGCTGATGCCCCTCCCCCGTAGGGGGAGGGGAACCGCCGAAGGCGGTGGAGGGGGGGGCGCCTGCGGCGGTCGCGACCCCTCCACCATGCTGCGCATGGTCCCTCTCCCCTTGCAGGGGAGGACTGAACTGCGGCCTTCGCCCGTCGCGTTGGCGGCGCGAAACTCCTGTCGCCCGCGGGTCGTGAAACGGGGCTAAGCTCCGCCGCATGATCACCCGCCGCACGCTCGCCGCCACCGGCCTCGCCGCCGCCACGACGCCCGCCTTCGCCCAGGCGAAAGGGAAGCGCCCGCTCGTCATAGCCCACCGCGGCGCCAGCGGCGAGCGGCCCGAGCACACGCTGATGGCCTACACCCTGGCCGTCGACGAGGGCGCCGACTTCATCGAACCCGACCTCGTCTGCACCCGGGACGGCCACCTGGTGGTGCGGCACGAGAACGAGATTTCGGGAACCACGGACGTGGCGGGCCGGCCGGAATTCGCGGGCCGGAAGACCACCAAGACCATCGACGGGGAGGCGGTCACCGGCTGGTTCACCGAGGACTTCACCCTCGCCGAGCTGAAGACCCTGCGCTGCCGCGAGCGCCTGCCGCAGCTGCGGCCGGGCAGCGCGAAGTTCGACGGGCTGTACACGATCCCGACCTTCCAGGAGGTGGTGGACCTCGCGAAGGCCGAGGGCCGCCGCGTGGGCCGCGTCATCGGGACCTATCCCGAGATGAAGCACCCGGCCTATTTCGCGAGCCTCGGCCTGCCGCTGGAGGCGCGGCTCGTGGCCGCGCTCCGCAGGAACGGGCTGAACAGCCCGGCGGCGCCGGTCTTCGTGCAGTGCTTCGAGGTCGAGCCGCTGAAGGCCTTCCGGGCGTCCGGCGGGCGCGCCCGTCGGGTCATGCTGGTGGCGCAGGGCGCCGCGCCGGTCGACGTGAAGTCCGCCGCCGGCGTCAGGGCCATCGCCGCCTTCGCCGAGGGCCTGGGACCGGAATGGCCGCTGGTCGTCCCGATCGTCGATGGCCGCCTCGGGGCGCCGACGGCGCTGGTGGCGGACGCGCATGCGGCGGGCCTGCAGGTCCACCCCTGGACGGTGCGGGCCGAGAACGCCTTCCTGCCGCCCGCCCTGCGCCAGGGCCGCGACCCGGCCGGCCACGGCGACGCCGAGGCGCTGTTCAAGGCCCTCTACGCCGCGGGCGTCGACGGGGTGTTCTCGGACTTCCCGCTGCTCGCCGCCCTGGCTCGCGGCGAGGCCGCACAGGCCTGACCGCCCGCCGCTGTCTGTCGGAACGCCGTTCTACGACACCCCCAATCGGGGGGCCCGGCCCGCCGCGCGCCGTGCTTCGTTGGTCCCTGACCCTGCAACGGACCCGAGGGACCATGCCGTCTCCGAGACTGACACTCATCGCCGCGGCGCTGGCCGCGGGCCTCTCCAGCGCCGCCCAGGCGGCCATCGTCGACCTGCGCTTCGAGGATTCCGCCGCGCTGCCCGGCTTCCAGTTCTTCGGGCCCAACGTCTACCTGCCCGGCCAGATCGACTTCTTCGACGCGGCCGACAACCGGGACTATGCCTTCCACTTCACCTACGACACGGCGGCGTCCGGCCCCAACTACGGGCTCACGCTGGTGTCGGGGCGGCTGGGCGGCGTCACGGACTTCTCCGCCTTCACCGCGCGGATGACCTTCAATCCCTCCCAGCAGATCACGGTGTCCCTGAACCGGGTGCAGACCGCGGGCTCGTCCACCTACACGACGGCGGCGATCTTCATCCTCAGGGACGACGACGGGACAATCGGGGCCGCGCTGCCCACCTCGCTGAACTACGCGAACCTCGACCTGGCCACGGCGGCGTTCGAGACGCGCCGGTCCGGCGGGGTCGGGCTCGGCTATCGCAACGTGCTCTACGGGAGCGTGGACGGGTCGTTCAGCGTCCCGCCGGTCGTCGAGGTCGGGCCCGCCGTGCCGGAGCCGGCGACCTGGGCGATGATGATCCTGGGCTTCGGGGCGTCGGGCGCGGCGCTGCGCCGCCGGCGCGGCTACGCCGCCTCGAACTGAAGCGCCGCCAGCCGGGCATAGAGGCCGTTCTTCGCCACGAGGGCGTTGTGCGTCCCTTCCTCGACGACGCGGCCCTCGTCCATGACGACGATGCGGTCGGCCTTGAGCACGGTGGCCAGGCGGTGGGCGATCACCAGGGTGGTGTGGCCCTTCATGGCCTCGTCCAGCGCGCGCTGGACCAGGTGTTCGTTCTCCGCGTCGAGGGCGCTCGTCGCCTCGTCGAGCAGCAGGACCGGCGCCTCGCGCACCAGGGCGCGGGCGATGGCGAGGCGCTGGCGCTGACCGCCTGAGAGCGCGCGGGCCCGGTCGCCAACCTGGGTGTCGAGCCCTTCCGGCAGGGCCTGGAGGAAGCCCTCGGCCTGGGCCGCGCGGATGGCGGCCTGGACGTCGGCGTCGCCGGCCCCCTCGCGCCCGAAGCGGACGTTCTCGGCGGCCGAGCCCGAGAAGAGCGGGCTGTCCTGCGCCACCAGGGCCATCCGGGCGCGGACCTCGCGCGGGTCGGCGTCGCGCAGATCGACCCCATCCAGCAGCACGCGCCCCGCCTGGGGGTCGTAGAAGCGCAGCAGCAGGCGCAGCACGGTGCTCTTGCCCGAGCCGGACGGGCCCACCAGCGCCACCCGTTCGCCGGGCGCCACGCGCAGGCTGAACCCGCTGAGCGCGGGCAGGTCCGGGCGGGCGGGGTAGGCGAAGGTGATGTCCTCGAAGGCGATCTCGCCGCGCGGCGGCTGCGGCAGGGCCACGGGGCGCGCGGGCGGGGCCACGCCGGGCCGGGCGTCGAGCAGCTCGCCGATGCGGTCCATGGCGCCGGCGGCCTTCTGCACCTCGCCCCAGGTCTCGCCCAGGGCGCCGACCGAGCTGGCCGCCATCACCGCCAGGAACGCGAACTGGAAGAGGGCGCCCCAGCTGATCTCGCCGCGCAGGCCCGCATGCACGCCGAGCCAGAAGACGCCCACGACCCCGCCGAACACCAGCACGATCACCGCGGCGGTCATCATGGCCCGGGTGGTGATGCGCCGCATCTGGGCGTTGAAGGCGTTCTCGACCGCGGCGCCGAACCGGTCGGCCGCCGCCCGCTCGCGCCCGAAGGCCTGCACGGTCTCGAGCGCGTCCAGGCTCTCGCCGGCCGAGCCCACGGCGTCGGCGAACCGGTCCTGGGCGTCGGTGGTCAGGCGGCGGACGCGGCGGCCGAAGATGAACAGCGGCGCGATCACGAACGGGAAGGTGAGCAGCACCAGCCCCGTCAGGTGCGGACTGACGAACACCAGCCAGACGAGCGCTCCCACCAGGATGAGGAAGTTGCGCAGCGCCACCGAGACCGAGGTGGCGAGCAGGTTCTCGATGATCGCCACGTCCGTGGTGAGCCGCGACAGCACCTCGCCCGTGCGCGTGCCCAGGAAGAACGAGGGGTCCAGGGTCAGGATGTGGCGGTACACGGCCTTGCGCAGGTCGGCCACGACGCGCTCGCCCGTGCTGGTGACGAAGTAGAAGCGCATCGCGGTGGCGACGGCGAGCGTGGCGGCCACCGCGCCCACCAGCAGGAACCGCTGGTCCACGGTGCGGGCGTCCAGGCCGCTCGCGGTGAGGTGGTCGACCACCTGCCGGACGGCCCACGAGATGGCCAGGGTCGCGCTGGACGACAGCAGCAGGAAGAACAGCGCCGCCCCCGCCCGGCCCCAGTGCGCGGCCAGGAACGGCGCGAGCCGCCGCAGCGCGCGGACGTTGCGGCTCCGGCCGCGCTTGGCGGCGGATTCGGCGAGACTCTGGGCCAGCGCCTGGCCGGCGCTGGGCCTTCCTTCGACGGAAGGCTGCGGCCCCGGCTCACTCATCCCCCAAGCACTCCAAGCGGCGCACCTTGCTTTTCGCCCCGCGCTTCTCTATACGCGCGGCTTCGTTTTTCCCTGCCCTCGCGGCGGCCGTGTCATTCCCGGTCATCAAGCGTGGGCGCGGTCCCAATACGTCAGGCGCCCGTTCGATGAAACAAGACATCCATCCCGACTATCACTTCATCACCGTGGTGATGACGGACGGCACCACCTACAAGACGCGTTCCACCTACGGGAAGGAAGGCGACACGCTGAACCTGGACATCGACCCGAAGACGCATCCGGCGTGGACGGGCGGCGGCCACCAGCTGCTCGACCGCGGCGGCCGCGTGTCGCGCTTCAACGCGAAGTTCGGCGCCTTCACGCGCAAGTGAGCCGGCGCTCGCCGGGCTCATCCCGGCGAAGGCCGGGATCCACGAACACGGACGCCGCGAGGGGACTGCCCTTCGCGGCGTTTTTGCTGTCGCGCGGATGCGCTGGGGGTGTCCGCGGCCCGGAAGACCGGGGGGTCTAGCCGCCGAAGGCGCTCTTCAGGCGGTCGAGGTGGCTGAGGACCGGGTTCGACGGCTCTCCGCCGGCGCTCTCCAGGTACATCCGGCGGTCCAGGTGGCGCACCCTTTCGTAGAGGCGCTCGGCGCGGTCGGTCAGGGCGGTCAGCCCCCGCGGCAGCTCGTCGCGGGCGGCCGCGTCGTCCTCGCGGGCCGCGACGTCGGCGTTGAGACGGTAGCGGTCCTCGCACGCCGCGGCCGGCGCCATGTCGCCCTCGCGGACGGCGCGCTGGACCAGGAGCCAGGACGCGACCTGCATGAGCCGCGTGGTGAGCCGCATGCTCTCGGCGGCGTAGGCGAGCGCGGCGTTGCGCGACAGGAGCTTGGATTCCTGCCGGCCCTCGCCGTCGAGGTAGGCCGCGGTCTCCTCGACCAGCTCCATGCCCTCCTGGAACGTGCGCTCGAACAGCTCGGATCGGGCGAAGTCCTGGATGACGTCGTCGCGCCAGTCGGGGCTCTGGGTATCCTGCATCCGGGGGTCTCTACAGCAGGTTTGGTTTCCACGCCCTGAACGCGGGCGGGCGCGTCAGGCGCGGGGCGAGAACAGCGCGTCGGCCGCGGCGCGGCCGGACCGCTTGCGGTCGATCTGCGCCTGCACCCGGGCCGCCTCGGCCTGGAGGATCTCGAGCCGCTCCTCGAGCTCGGACACGCCGTAGAGCTCGAGGTCCTCGCGACAGGCCTCGGAGAGGCGCTGGCCCCGGCCGATCCGGACTTCCGCAGGTTCTTCCACGCCGAACCCTCCTTTGCGTCCCCCGATCAGGCGGCTATCTGACCTTCCTGCGCCGATTTGCGCAAGTTCCGGGGACCAAGCCGCATGACCAGCCCCCTCGAGGCCGAGACCATGACCGCCATCGCCGTGGAGGGCGGCAAGGGCCCCGCCTCGGCGCTGAAGCCCGTCCGCCTGCCCCTTCCGGAGCCGAAGGCGGGCGAGATCCTGATCCAGGTGAAGGCCGCGGGCGTCAACCGCCCGGACCTCATCCAGCGCATGGGGATGTACCCGCCCCCGCCCGGCGCGCCCGAGACCATGGGGCTCGAGGTGGCCGGGGTGGTGGGCAGGCCTGCGGGCCGCTGGAAGGCCGGCGACCGGGTCTGCGCGCTCCTGGGCGGCGGCGGCTACGCCGAGTACGCGGTGGTCGACGCGCGCCACGCCCTGCCGATCCCGGGCCCGCTGTCGTTCGAGGAGGCGGCCGGCCTGCCCGAGACCGTCTTCACCGTCTACGCCAACGTGTTCGAGCACGGCGCCCTGAAGGCCGGCGAGACCCTGCTGCTGCACGGCGCCACCTCGGGGATCGGCGTCACGGCCATCCAGATGGCCAAGGCGGCGGGCGCCAAGGTGATCGCGACCGGCCGGGGCGCCGACAAGGCCGCCGCGGCTCTGGCGCTGGGCGCCGACGTGGCCGTGGACGTCACCCGCCAGGACTTCGCCGAGGTCGCCAAGGCCGAGGGCGGCGTCGACGTCGTCCTGGACATGGTCGGCGGCGACTACTTCCCGAAGAACCTCGACGCCCTGAAGACCGGCGGGCGGATCGTCTTCATCGCCAGCCTGGGCGGCGGCGAGATCACCGTGCCCGTGTTTCGGATCATGCAGAAGCGCGCGGTGATCACGGGCTCGACGCTGCGGCCCCGCGACGCCGACGAGAAGGCGCGGCTCGCCGCCGAGGTGGAGCGCGTTGTCTGGCCCTGGATCGCCGCCGGCAAGCTGAAGACGCAGGTGGACAAGGTCTTCCCGCTCGAGGAGGCGGGCGCGGCCCAGGCGCACCTGGAAGCGGGCGGCCACGTGGGCAAGGTGATCCTGAAGACCGGCTGAGCCGCGGCGCCCGACGGCGCTCCCGGCTTTGTGTCCATACCGAAAAATCGAAAACGATTGACCTGGCGGGAGCCTCCCGTCACGGTCGCGGCGTCGGCACGGGGCGCCTCCAGAACGCTGCGGCCGGCGCGATCGGGAGGACTAGATGACGGCAGCGGCCGGCCCGGCGCCACGCCTGGGCTATGGGACCAAGGTGCTCTACGCCGTGGGCGGCACGGCGACCAACCTGAAGCTGCGCGCCCTCTCCACCTTCCTGGTGCTGTTCTACAACCAGGTGGTGGGGCTGCCGCCGCAGATGGTGGGCACGATCCTGATGATCGCCATCGTCATCGACGCGGTCGTCGACCCGATCGTGGGCCAGGTCTCGGACAACTTCCGCTCGCGCTGGGGCCGGCGGCATCCGTTCATGCTGGCGGCCGCGCTGCCCTACGCGCTGGCCTTCTTCCTGCTCTGGAACCCGCCGCAGGGGTGGAGCGACGCGGCGCTGGGGATCTACCTCGCGGCCTGCGTGATCTCGGTGCGCTTCTTCGACTCGTTCTTCGAACTGCCGCACCAGGCGCTCGCGCCCGAACTGGCGCGGGGCTACGACGAGCGGACCAACCTGATGGCCCTGCGCCACTTCTTCATGGTGGCGGGCGGCCTGGGCATGACGGTCCTCGCCTACCAGGTCTTCCTCAAGGAGCGGCCCGACGGCACCGGCGGCGTGCTCGCCCGGGACGGCTACTTCGCCTACTCGCTCACCGGCGCCCTGATCATCTTCGCCACGGTGCTGATCTCCACGCTGGGCACCGCGCACCGCATCCCGCACCTCGCCACCGCGCCGGTCCGCAAGATCACGGTGAAGGGCATGGCGCTGGAGATGTTCCACACGCTCAACAACCGCGCCTTCCTGTCGGCCGCCTTCGCCATGATGCTGATCGCCATCGCGGTCGGCGCCCGCAACGGCCTGGAGATCTACTTCGGCCTCTACTTCTGGGGCCTGCGCCAGTCGCAGCTCGCGACGCTGGCCACCATGAGCGTGATGGGCGGCTTCCTGGGCGTGCTGCTCGCACCCGCCGTGGGTCGCTGGTTCGGCAAGAAGTACGGCGTCATCCTGGTCTTCGCGATCGCGGTCTGCGTGCACATCACGCCCGTGTCGCTGCGCCTGCTGGGCCTGGCGCCCGCCAACGGCACGCCCGAGCTGCTGTGGCTGCTCTACGGCGAGGAGATCATCAACGCCACGTTCGCCTCGGCCACCGGGATCCTGCTGGCGGCCATCGTGGCCGACGTGGTCGAGGACGCCGAAGTGAAGACCGGACGCCGCTCGGAGGGCCTCCTGCTCTCGGCCAATGCGCTGTTCCGGAAGATGATCTCGGGGATGGGCGTGTTCATCGCCACCGGCGTGCTGGCCTTCGTGGGCTTCCCCGAGAAGGCCGAGCGCGGTCAGGTGCCGGAAGAGGCGCTGTACGGCCTGGGCCTGGCCTACATCCCGATCATCGTGGGCCTGTACGGGTCGGCCATCCTGCTGCTCTTCGCCTACAACATCACGCGGCAGAAGCACGAGGCGAACCTCGCCAAGCTCGCCGAACGGGCCGCCGGATCCGGCGCGGGCTAGGGTCCGTAACCAGGACCCGGTCATCCATCTCGCACGTGGATCTGGGTCCGGCATTCGCCGGGACGTCGGAAGCTGTTGAAATCGCGGCGCGGCGCGGCGGGAGCGAAGGGCGGTAGAGCCGCAGTGGCCTAACCGCAGGGATCGCGGAGGAGGCGCGGAGGGCGCGGAGACCTCTGCGCTCTCTGCGTTCGTCTCTGCGTCCTCCGCGGTTCAATCGAGCGCCTGCGGCGCCCGAAGCCCCCGACGGCGTCCGCAGGCTCCCGGCTAGTGCTTGAAGACGCCCATGAGGAGCGGCTTGGCGAACACCGCCGCCGCCGACTTCGGACGGACGTCAGGCACGAGATAGCCCAGCTCGGCGCAGGCGTTGAGGGTCGCGTTCAGCATCTGCGAGGCGATGAAGGGGTCCACGGGACGCAGCGAGCCTTCGGCAATGCCGTCCGAGATCATGGAGGCGAAGCGGTCCGAGACCCGGTTGGCGTGCTCGACCATCACGCCGCGGATCTGTTCGGGGAGCGCCGTGAGCGCGTTGGTGCGCAGGAGCGGGCCGTGCTCCGACAGCTGGAACTCGGCCAGGGCGGCGGCGCAGGCCGACAGCTTGTCCCACTGGTCGCCGGGCAGCTCCATGGCCAGCCGCTGGGCGCGGGTCATCACCTCGAAGCTGCGCTCGAAGCAGGTGACCACGAGATCGTCCTTGGCCTCGTTATGGTGGTAGAAGCTGCCCTTGGTGACGTTGAGCTCGGCCGAGATCTTGTCGACCGACGCCCCGCGATAGCCGCGACGGTTGATCAGCCGCGTGGCCGCCAGCAGGAACACCTCGCGCCCGGGTCCGCCCTCGCCGTCGGCCAGCCGTTCCATGTCGATGGGCGCCGGCGTCCAGGCCGCGTCGTCCCGGGCGACGCCGTGCAGGAAGACGTCGACCATCCGGTCGCGGACCCTCGGATAGTCCTCGATGTCGTAACGGGCGAGCCAGGCGCCGCCCCAGAACACCTGCTCGAGGATCACCCGCGTGCGCGCGGTGCGGCGGCCGCGGGACATCCAGGCGAGATCGGGGTGGTCGAAGATCTGGCGCGCCTTGCGGAACAGCCGGCCGTAGGCGGTGGCCACCTCCTCGCGGCGCGGGGAGGTCAGGGCGCGCAGTTCCGAGATGATCGGCAGCGGCGGCGCCGTTCCCGCGGCCGTGGCCTTCAGGGCGTCGAGGTAGCCGGACAGGAAGTCCTGCAGCCGCGCCTCGGGCGTGGGCGCGCGCACGGCGGCGTCGGCGATGTCGTGAAGCCGCTCGATCCCGCGCGTGATGCAGGCGGCCGCCAGGTCGTCCTTGCGCTTGAAATAGTAGGTGACGCTGGTGGTGGAGAGGTCGACCGCGGCGGCGGTGTCGCCCAGGGTCAGCCCCTTGATGCCCTTGCGGTTCAGGATCCGCGTGGCCGCGTCCAGGATGGCCTCGCGCTTGCGTTCGAACCGGTCCGTGGACTTCGCCGCGGCGCTGCGCTGGGCCATGTGACGCTGGTATCCCTTATGCCCGTCCGTTGTCCCTGAAATCCGAGGGGGAGCCAAGGGGGGCGCCCTAGGGGAAAGCGGGCGTCAGCTGTCCGAGAAACCGAAGGGCGCGCCGGTGCGGCGGATGTCGTCCGGCAGGATCGGCCGGCCGATCGGCGGCGCGGAGCGGGCGGTGCATTCGGTCCGGTGGCAGAGGCGGCAGGTGACGCCGATGGGGGTCGCCTCGGTCGGCTGGCCGGCGTCGACATAGACCAGCCGGTGGGCGTGCTCGGCGGCGCAGCCAAGGGCGATGGCGCGCTCCACCCTGGGCTTGCCCCAGCCGCCCCCGCCGGCGGTGACGGTGCGCGCGATGGAGAAGAACCGCTGGCCGTCGGGCAGCTCCAGCCACTGGGTGACGATCTGCCGGGGCGTGCGGAAGGCCTGGTGCACGTTCCACAGCGGGCAACCGCCCCCGTGACGCGCGAAGGGGAAGCCCGCGCCGTCCAGGCGCTTGGAGACGTTGCCGGCCTCGTCCACCCGGATGAAGAAGAACGGCACCCGCGCGTCGCCCGGCTTCTGCAGGGTGGTGAGCCGGTGCGCCGTCTGCTCGAAGCTGGCGCCGAACTGGCGCCCCAGCGCCTCCACGTCGTAGCGCCGCTGTTCGGCGGCGCGGGCGAAGGCGGTGTAGGGCATCAGCACGGCGGCGGCGGCGTAGCTGGCCAGCGCGCGCCGGGTGAGCCGCTCGCCGCTCTCGGTGGCGAAAGCGCCCTCGGCGAGCACGGCGTCCACCTCGCCGCCCAGTTCCAGGTAGGCGAGCTGCAGGGCGAGCTGGAAGGTCTGGCTGGCGTTGTCCAGGTCGTCCGACAGCAGGACCTCGCGCCGGTGGTGGTCGAGCCGGCGCATCGACCCGACCATGACGGTCGGCGGCAGCCGGCGCACCCGCAGGCCGTGCCTGGCGCGCAGGTAGGCGGGCAGGCCCTCGGCGGCGCCCACCGCCTGGGCCAGGCGCTCGGCGGCGTCGTCGAGGGTGGGGAAGCTGTTGCGCCGGGCGGCGAGGAAGCGGCGGGATTCGGCGACGGGATCGGCGGTGTCCTCCCCCGGCTCGGCGCCGTGCCGGTCGGCCAGGGCGAGCTGCTCTTCCTGGTAGGTGGTGTAGAGCCGCAGGAGCGCCTCGGCGACGCCGGGGAAGTTGGCGGTAAGATCGGCCACCTCCAGCGCGGGCAGGTCGATGTCGGCGAACATCGGGTCCTTGAGCACCGCCTGCAGCCGCAGCGACTCCTCGCCCGACCCCGCGCCCGCCAGCGCCGACATGTCCAGCTTGTAGGTCTGCGCCAGGCGCAGCAGCAGCTCGGCCGAGAGCGGCCGGTGATTGCGCTCCAGCAGGGCGACGTACGAGGGCGAGATGTCGAGGTCGGCGGCCATGTCGGCCTGCGTCAGGCCGCGATCGCGGCGCAGGCGCCGCAGGCTGGGCCCGACGTAGAGGCGGCGGTCGGCGGGCATTAACTAAGGTCCTGAGATGTAAGCTATTACAACATTACAGAGCAGGTCTGTAAAGTTTTACACCTAGACCGCGCCGGCCATGGCGCGCGGCGCGCGTCTTGCACTAGGCCGTGCGGGAAATCTCCTTCGAGCCAAGGATGCACACGCGATGGCCTACCAGGACCACATCATCGAGATGAGCCAGCTCATCAAGGGCAAGGGCGGCAGCTGGGACGGGATCGACGCCGAAGCCGTCGCCCGCATGCGCTTGCAGAACCGCTTCAAGACCGGCCTGGAGATCGCCAAGTACACCGCCGGGATCATGCGCGAGGACATGGCGGCCTATGACGCCAACCCCGCCAACTACACCCAGTCGCTGGGCTGCTGGCACGGCTTCGTGGCGCAGCAGAAGATGATCGCGGTGAAGCGCCACTTCGGCACCACCAAGCGCCGCTATATCTACCTGTCGGGCTGGATGATCGCCGCCCTTCGCTCGGAATTCGGCCCGCTGCCGGACCAGTCGATGCACGAGAAGACCAGCGTCCCGGCGCTGATCGAGGAGATCTACACCTTCCTGAAGCAGGCCGACGCGCGTGAGCTGGGCGGCCTGTTCCGCGACCTCGACGACGCCCGCAAGGCCGGCGACCAGGCCAAGGCGCAGAAGATCCAGGACAAGATCGACAACTTCGAAACCCACGTGGTTCCGATCATCGCCGACATCGACGCCGGCTTCGGCAACGCCGAGGCGACCTACCTCCTGGCCAAGAAGATGATCGAGGCCGGCGCCTGCGCCATCCAGATCGAGAACCAGGTCTCGGACGAGAAGCAGTGCGGCCACCAGGACGGCAAGGTCACCGTCCCGCACGAGGACTTCATCCAGAAGCTCCGCGCCGTCCGCTACGCCTTCCTCGAGCTGGGCGTCGACAACGGCGTGATCGTCGCGCGCACCGACTCCCTGGGCGCGGGCCTGACCAAGCAGATCGCCTTCTCCAAGGAACCGGGCGACCTGGGCGACCAGTACAACGCCTTCCTCGACTGCGAGGAGATCGACGCGAGCCAGGTCGGCAACGGCGACGTGGTCATCACCCGCAACGGCAAGCTGCTGCGTCCGAAGCGCCTGCCCTCCAACCTGTTCCAGTTCCGCGCCGGCACGGGCGAGGACCGCTGCGTCCTCGACTGCATCACCTCGCTGCAGAACGGCGCCGACCTGCTGTGGATCGAGACCGAGAAGCCGCACGTCGAGCAGATCGCCGGCATGGTCGACCGCATCCGCGAGGTCGTTCCGAACGCCAAGCTCGCCTACAACAACAGCCCGTCCTTCAACTGGACGCTGAAGTTCCGCGAGCAGGTCTTCGAGACCTGGGAGAAGGAAGGCAAGGACGTGGCGGCCTACGACAAGGCCAAGCTGATGAGCGCCGAGTACGACGCCACCCCGCTGGGCGTGGAAGCCGACCGGCTGATCAAGAGCTTCCAGGCCGACGGCGCGAAGCGGGCGGGGATCTTCCACCACCTGATCACCCTGCCGACCTACCACACCGCCGCGCTGTCCACCGACAACCTGGCCAAGGCCTACTTCGGCGAGGAAGGCATGCTGGGCTACGTCCTGGGCGTCCAGCGCCAGGAGATCCGCGTGGGCCTGCCTTGCGTGAAGCACCAGAACATGTCGGGGTCGGACATCGGCGACGACCACAAGGAATACTTCGCCGGCGAAGCGGCCCTGAAGGCCGGCGGCGTCCACAACACGATGAACCAGTTCGCCTGACGGCTATCGGGTTTCTGCGTGTTCGCACGGCCCGAGGCGCGTCGCCTCGGGCCGCTCTTTTTTCTGACGGACCGCCCCCCTTGCGCCCGGGGCGGATCGGGGGCTTCGGTACGGCATGGACATCACGGCAAATCTCTCGGTCGACGACCAGCTCGCGGCCTTCGTCGAAGGCGAACTCCTGCCCGGGACGGGCGTCGAGCCCGCCGCCTTCTGGGCCGCCCTGGAGGACATCCTGGCGGACTTCACGCCCAGGAACGCCGCGCTGCTGGCGGTGCGGGACGAACTGCAGGCGAGGATCGACGCCTGGTGGCGCGACCGGAAGGCCAAGCCCTACGACGTGGCCGAGGCGACCGCCTTCCTGCGCGAGATCGGCTACCTGCGCGACGAGCCGGCCGACTTCACCATCGGCACCGGGAACGTCGACCCCGAGATCGCCCGGCTGGCCGGGCCGCAGCTCGTGGTGCCGGTGTCGAACGGCCGCTACGCCCTGAACGCCGCCAACGCCCGCTGGGGCAGCCTCTACGACGCGCTCTACGGCACCGACGCCCTGGAGCCCCCCACGGGCGGGAAGGGCTATGACCCGGTGCGCGGCGGCAAGGTCATCGCCTATGCGCGCGCCCTGCTCGATCGCGTCGCCCCGCTCGCGTCGGGCAGCCACGCCGACGTCGCCGGCTACGCCGTCGTGGGCGACGCCCTGGTCCCGGCGCTGGCCGATCCGTCGCAGCTCGCCGGCTGGCGCGGCGACGCGGCCAACCCGAGCGCGGTGCTGCTGAAGCACAACGGCCTGCACCTCGAGATCCAGATCGACCGCAGCCACAACATCGGCAAGGACGACCCGGCCGGCGTGGCCGACGTGCTGGTGGAGGCGGCGTTGACCGCCATCCAGGACTGCGAGGACTCGGTCGCCGCCGTGGACGCCGAGGACAAGGTGGGCGTCTACCGCAACTGGCTCGGCCTCATGAAGGGCGACCTGGCGGCCACCTTCGAGAAGGGCGGGCGCAGCGAGACCCGCCGGCTCGAGGAGGACCGCCGCTACCAGGCGCCCGGCGGGGGCAAGATCACGCTGCCCGGCCGCTCGCTGATGCTGGTCCGCAACGTCGGCCACCACATGACGACCGACATGGTCCGCTTCCAGGGCCGGGAGGCCTACGAGACCGCGGTGGACGCTCTGGTGACCGCCGCCGCGGCCCTGCACGACCTGAAGGGCGCGCGGCGCAACAGCCCGCAGGGCTCGATGTACGTCGTGAAGCCCAAGATGCACGGGCCCGACGAAGTGGCGCTGGCCGTCCGGCTGTTCGACCGGGTCGAGGACGCCCTGGGCATGGCCCGCAACACCATGAAGATGGGGATCATGGACGAGGAGCGGCGCACCAGCGCCAACCTCAAGGCCTGCATCGCGGCGGCGAAGGACCGGGTAGTGTTCATCAACACCGGCTTCCTCGACCGCACCGGCGACGAGATCCACACCGCCATGGAAGCGGGCCCGGTGATGCGCAAGGACGCCATCAAGGCCGAGCCCTGGCTGGCCGCCTACGAGAAGCGCAACGTCGAGATCGGGCTGGCCGCCGGCTTCCCCGGCCGGGCGCAGATCGGCAAGGGCATGTGGGCCGCGCCCGACATGATGAAGGGCATGCTGGAGGCCAAGGTGGGCCACCCTAAGGCGGGCGCGAACACCGCCTGGGTGCCCTCGCCCACGGCCGCGGTGCTGCACGCGCTGCACTACCACGAGGTGGACGTGCCGGGCCTGCAGGCCGAGATGGCGAAGGCGGCCACGAAGACCGGAACCGATGCGCTGCTCACGCCGCCGCTGGCGAACTCCAACTGGAGCCCGGCCGACGTTCAGCAGGAGCTGGACAACAACGCCCAGGGCATCCTGGGCTACGTGGTCCGCTGGATCGACCAGGGCGTGGGCTGCTCGAAGGTGCCCGACATCCACGACGTGGGCCTGATGGAGGACCGCGCCACGCTGCGCATCTCCAGCCAGCACATCGCCAACTGGCTGCACCACGGCGTCTGCACCGAGGCGCAGGTGCGCGAGACCTTCGCGCGGATGGCCAAGGTGGTGGACGCCCAGAACGCCGGCGACCCGCTCTACACGCCCATGACCGGCAACGAGGGCGGCTCGGCCTACCAGGCGGCGCTGGACCTGGTGTTCAAGGGCCGCGAGCAGCCGAACGGCTACACCGAGCACATCCTCACGGCCCGCCGCCGCGAGCGGAAGGCGCAGCTGCGCGGGTAGGGCTGTCGTCAGAAGGCCGGGCGGGCGTGCGGGGCGGTGGATCCGCCCCGTCCGACCGCGGAGATGGCGGAGGCGCCTACGGCGCGACGACCAGTTCGCGATAGGCGCGCCAGCTGGCCAGGCCCAGCCACGGGAAGACGATGATCAGCGCCGCGAAGCCGGTGGCGGCGCTGCCGATCGTCAGCACCGCGATGATCGCCGCCCAGATCAGCATGGGAATGAAGTTGTCGTGCACGGCCCGGACGCTGGTGGCCGTGGCCTCGAAGAAGCCGCGCCGCGGATCGAGGAGCATGGGCGCGGAGACGACGAACAGGCAGAAGGTGAAGAACGCCATCGCGCCGCCGACGATCGAGCCGGTGACCAGCATCCGGTGTCCCTCTGCGCTGGTCGCGGCGAAGCGGACGAAGGAGTCCACCGTCCGGTGGATCTGGTAGGTCGACAGCCCGTAGACGATCTGCGCGGCCTGCACCCAGATCCCGAAGATCACGAACAGCACCAGCCCGAGGTAGGCCACGTCCTGGCGCAGCGTGCCGGGGGGCAGGAAGGTGCTCGCCAGGGTGAACGGCTCGCGCGCCTCGAGCCGTCGACCGGTCTCGTAGTTGCCCATGGCCAGCACCGGGGCCACGAAGACGAAGCCGAAGGTCAGCGCCAGGGCCCAGAACGCCAGATTGGAGCCGATCAGCGCCGCGGCGATCCCGGCGCAGACGCCTGCCGTCACCAGGCCGAAGGGCAGGGACACCCGCCACGACGCCCAGAGCGCGCGCCAGCCCCAGCCGAGCCACTTCAGCGGCGCGGTCGGCCCGATCCGCTGCACGCCCGGCAACCGCGATGTGGCCGCCATGCCTGTCCTCCCGCCGCGCCGTCGTTGCGGCGCCGCACGGCGAAGCTGACGCGGCCCGCAGCGGCCCGGCCTTGCGATCGGTCAATGCGGCGCGGGCGGAATCAGGCTGCGGCGCCCGCGCCCTCCAGCCAGGCGTAGGCGGAATGGTTGTGGATCGACTCGAAGTTCTCGGACGAGACCTCGTAGCGCGCGATCCGCGGATCGTCGGCCAGTCGCGCCGCCACGTCGCGCACCAGGTCCTCCACGAACTTGGGGTTCTCGTAGGCGCGTTCGGTGACGAACTTCTCGTCGGCCCGCTTCAGCAGGCCCCACAGCTCGCACGACGCCGCGTCCTCGGCGATCCGGATCAGGTCGTCGGGCATCATCCGCACGCCCTGCGCCAGCGCCGCGGTGATGGTGATGTGGCTCCGCTGGTTGTGGGCCCCGTAGCGCGAGATCGTCTTCGAGCAGGGGCAGAGGCTGGTCACAGGCGCCGTCACGGAGAGGCTGACGGTGGTGCGGCCGCCGGCGCATTCGGCCCCGAGCGTGACGCGGTAGTCCATGAGGCTGGGAATCCCCGAGACCGGCGCCTGCTTGGTGAGGAAGATCGGCGCGGCGAAGGAGAGGAAGCCGCCGTCGGCCTCCAGGAGGTCCAGCATGTCGGCCATCAGGCCGGGCAGGTCGCCGCTGTCGAGGGGCCGGCGCATCTCCTGGAGCAGGGCCACGAAGCGCGACATGTGCGTGCCCTTCTGGTCGGCCGGCAGCGCGACGTACATCTCGACCTCGGCGACGGTGGGGCAGGGGCCCTGGCCGGTGAGCAGGGTGACCGGGTGGGTGACGCCGCGCACGCCGACCCGCTGGATGGGCTGGCCGCGCCGGTCCGCGCTGGCCTGGACGTCGGGGAGTTCGGTGGGCGTGAAGGCGTTCATGGCGGGTCCTGCGGCCGGGTTGTCCTGGACAATGGCGCCGAACTGAGGCATTTGTCCAGGACAAGATGAATGTGTCGCCAAAATCCGAGCCCGCGGGCCTGATCCCTATCGGGGAAGCCGAGCGCCGCAGCGGCGTCGCGAAGGAGACCCTGCGCGTGTGGGAGCGGCGCTACGGCTTCCCTTCGCCGGTGCGCGACGCTGCGGGCGACCGCCTCTACACCGCCGAAGACGTGGAAAAGCTCAGGCTGATGAAGACCCTGATCGACCACGGGGATCGGCCCGCCCGCCTCGCGCCGCTGAGCCGGGAAGACCTGGTCGCCCGGCTGCTGACGCCCTCGCCCGCCAACGACGGCGAGGCCGGAGCCTGGGTGGAGGATGCGCTGGACCGTCTGCGGCGGCATGACGTGGACGGGCTGCGCGAGCTGATGCAGTCGGCGATCTACGCCCAGGGCCTCGCGAGATTTGTCCAGGACAATGTGGCGACCCTGACCCGCGCCGTGGGCGAGGCCTGGATCGGCGGGCGGCTGCAGGTCTACGAGGAGCACCTGTTCACCGAGCAGCTGGTGCGGATCCTCCGCGGGGCGCTGGACGGCCTGCCGCGGCCGGCGGCCGCCCGGCCGCGCGTCCTGCTCACCACGCTCCCCGGCGAGCCCCATGCGCTGGGGCTGCTGATGGCCGAGTGCCTGCTGGCCCTGGGCGGGGCCCGGTGCCTCTCGCTGGGCGCGGAGACGCCGCCCGCCGAGGTGGTCGCGGCCGCCCGCGCCCACGGGGCCGACGTCGTCGCGGTCTCGTTCTCGGCCATGGTTCCCGCCGAGGCCGCGCGGCGCGCCGCCGCCGACCTGCGCGCCGCGCTGCCCCCGGAGACCGAGCTTTGGGCCGGAGGCGCCAGCGCGGCCCACGTCGGGCCCGCGCCCGGCGTGCGGACGCTGCCCAACCTTCCCGACATCCCCGAAGCCCTCGACCACTGGCGGTCGGTGGCGGCCGGGCCACGCTGAACCGGAGACGACGCATGCTGCAGATCGCACTGGGGGTCGCCGCCGCCGCGGCCCTGCTCGTCTACGCGCCGGGCGCCTCGCGCGCCTCGGTCGAACAGCCTCGCTACGAGGTGCTCGAGCGGGACGGACGGGTCGAGCTGCGCGCCTACCCCTCGCTGATCGCCGCCGAGACCGTGGTGCAGGGTGACGAATCCACCGCCCGCAACCGCGGCTTCCGCCGGATCGCCGACTACATCTTCGGCGCCAATCAGAGCCGCGCCTCCGTGGCCATGACGGCCCCCGTCGCCCAGGCGCCCGCGTCCGGCGCCTCGGAGAAGATCGCCATGACGGCGCCGGTTGCCCAGGAGCCCGCGGAGGGCGGCTGGCGCGTGCAGTTCTTCATGCCGGCGGCCTACGACATGGACACCCTGCCGCGGCCGAACAGCGCCGACGTGGTCCTGCGCCGCATCCCGGCCGAACGCTATGCGGTGATCCGGTTCAGCGGCCTGGCCGGCCGCGCGCGTCTCGCGCAGCGGGAAGCCGAGCTGAGAGCCGCCATCGCAGCCCGGGGCTGGGAGGCGAAGGGCCCCGCGGTCTACTGGTTCTACGATCCGCCGTGGACCCCGCCGCCGATGCGCCGCAACGAGGTGGCGCTCCTCGTCGCGGCGTCGTGACAGGCTACTTGCGCACCCAGCCGCCGCCCTCGGGCTTGTAGTACTCGCCGGGCTTCAGGCGGGCCTGCACCACGGCCTTGTAGGCCGCCGCGCCTGCCGCCTCGACCGGGACGCCGTTCTTCGCGGCCGCCTCGCGGTACAGAGCGGCGCGGCCCTGGTTGATCTCCTCGACCGCGGCGCGCAGCGCCGGATCGCTGGAGGGCTTCACGAAGCCCAGGAAGCCGTCGGCCTGCTCGCCGACGACGCCGGCGGCCTTGGCCGAGTCGACGGCCGTCTTGGCGTCGATCGCGACGGCGGCGGCGGGCGCCACGGCCAGGGCGGCCAGGATGGCGGCGGCGATGGAAAGGTCGTGTCTCATGTCTCTGATCCTCTCCCTCAGAAGAGGTTGGGGTTCTTCTGGATGAGGGCCTTGACGTCCTCGTCCAGCTGCAGCCGGACGTTCGCGTCCAGCTTGGCGTAGATGGTGATCGGCGCGACCTCGACCCTCACGGTCGGGGCGCACGCGGCGAGGCTCGCGATGGCGAGCGCGGCCAGAACGAGCCTCATGGAACGGTCCTCATCATGTCTCCTTGTTGACGCGTCGTGGGTGAACCCAAGCTGAACCGTCATCGGTCGCCGCCCTGCGGCTGGCGCGCCTTCTGATACTCCGCCCAGTCGTCCAGCAGGTCGTCGAGGTTGAGCGTCGTGTCCAGCGTCAGGTTCACCTTGGTGCCGGAGGGCAGCGGCAGCTTGCGGCCCAGGAACCGCCTCTGGATCAGGTCCATCAGGGTGAGCCGGATGGCCTGCTTCGTGGGCGGATCGTGGCGGCCCACGATGTGGAAGAGGACGCCCAGGCGGCCGTCCTCGCGGCTGGCGATCGTGGCTTCGAGGGTCTCGAACGCCAGGTTCTCCATGGCCTGGTAGGCGAAGTCGGTGAAGGTGGCGTTGGGGTCGACCACCGGCGCGGCGGCCGGCGCGGCCACCGCGGTGTCGGCCTGCACGCCGGTGAGCGCGGTCCGGTCGATGGAGATGCGGCCCGGCTGGACCGCGCGCAGCTCGCCGCCGGTGATGCGCACGCGGTTGCCCGAGCGCTCGAACGGCACGCGGCCGCTGACCTTGGCGTCCAGCTCGACCTTGTCGCCGAAGGGCGAGGCCTCGACGAGGTCGTGCAGCTGCACGCCGTCGAAGAACAGCACGCCGCGGGTCGGCGCGCCGGGCGTGAGCGGGATCTCCAGGGTCTCGACGCGCACGCGGCCGCCGCCCACCAGCGCCTCGCCGCCGGCGATGGTGATGAGGTCGTCCCGCAGCGCGAACTTCGCGCGCAGGGCGGTGACGGGCACGATGGCCTCGATCGCCTCGATGCTGAGCTCCTGCCCCGGCGCGGCGCGGAGCGGGGCAAGGCTCTCGAACGCCAGCTCGCCCATCAGGCCCTTCACCGGCCCGGCCGGACTGGTGAAGTCGAGGCGGGGCACGGACAGGGCCCCCGTGCTCGTCGCGCCCTCGGGCGCCCAGTCGAAGCGACCCTGGAACCGGGCCGAACCGGTGGCGGGAGATCCGACGGCGGCCGCGAGCGGGGACAGGTCGACCGGCTGGAGCCCGCCCTCGGCGAACTGCAGGAGCGGCGTCTCGACCACCGCCACGCCCAGGGCGAGGCGGCTGTCGTGGGTGACGCGCGCGATCGCGATCGCGCCGCCGTCCGGGCGCCGGACGTCGAGGTCGGCCGTCCAGATGAAGTCGGCCAGCGACACCGGGCCGCTGAAGGTGACGGGGTTGAACCGCGTCTCGGGCGCGGTGTCGGCGAGGGCCGCCGAGACGACCTGCGCCCGCACGCCCATCGCCCCGCCCCGCCCGTCGACGCGCACCCGCGCGACGCCGCGGCTCACGCGGGCCTGCAGGAAGGGGACGGCGGCGCTCACCGCTTCCGCGCGGCCCGCCAGCGACCAGCGACCGTCCCGCATCGTCAGCATCGGCCCGCCCGCCGGGCAGAGGCGGCCCGACACGGATTCGACGTCGTTGGCGCCGAGTTCCAGCCGCCGGCCGCCGAACGCCACGCACCGGGCGGCCGTGAAGGTGATCGCCGCGCCGGTCTGGACGCGGCCGGCCGCCTGCAGCGTTCCGCCGACCAGCGAGGCGAAGGCGATCTCGCGCGCCTGGAGCGCCACGTCGGCGCCGCCGTTGCGGAGGTTCGAGACGGTCGCCTCGGCCTGGGGCAGTCCGCCGCCGCGGCTGGCGATGCGGATCACGCCTCCGTCCGGGGCCGTGACCTGGACCTCGCCGCCGCCGTCGGGCCGGATCCGCAGCGGGGTGGCGAGCGCGAGACGCAGCGGGGGGGCCGACGCGCCCCCGCCAGACCGGGCGTCCAGTTCGGCGCGCAGGCCCGAGGTCGAGAGCGTGAAGCCGCGTGCGGCGCGCTTGAGCGCCGCCACCTGGGCGGTGTCGCCGGCGGCGATCGGACCCAGCCCGTCCCAGCGTCCGCGGCCCTCCAGTCCCGCGCGCATCGACGCCTGCAGGCCGGCCGAGGCCGCGTCGAACGAGAGCGCGCCGTCGAGGGCGAGCCGTGGAAGCGACAGCTCCGCAGCGCGCACGTCGGCCGCGCGGGCGGCCAGGCGGCCTGTACCGGTGACCCGGTCGCCGCCGCGCCGCAGCCAGCGCAGGTCGTCGCTGACCAGCCGCGCCCGTACGGCCCCGGCGCGCGCCGTCCCGGCCTCCGCCCCCGCGGCGGCGAGCTCGACCACGCCGCGGCCCTCCAGGGCCAGGGTGTCGATCCAGCCCCGGCTGCGGCCGTCGAAGGCCGCGGTCAGGACGGGGGCCCGCACCGTCTGGCCCCCGCCGGCGAGACGGTCGGCCGTGAGGTTGGCCCGCAGGGTCACCGCGCCTTCGCCCGATCGCTTGACGAGGTCGGGATAGGGCCCACGGATCGACACGGTCAGGCGGCCGCCGGTGAGCGTCCGGTCGGCGAAGGCCGCGCGCGCGATCGGCAGGCTGAGGCTGGCGTCCGTCCGGCTGGCCGTCGTGGAGGCCCGCAACACGCCGGCCCCGGTCTCCAGCGCAAAGCCGCCGCCGGCCAGCCGCGCGGGAGCCGCCGTGGCGGCGAGGCTGCGGAGCCGGCCGTCCTCGACCAGGGCGTCGGCGGCGAGCCGCAGCTGGCCGTAGTCCGTGGCCAGCACCACCAGGCCGTCGTCGATCGAAATCCTCGGCTGGGCGGCGTTCGGGCGGGGCGGGCGGCGCAGGACCTCCTGCACCAGCCGGTCCAGGCTGCCGACGCTGAGCCGTCCATCCTTGAGCCGCGCGCGCAGCACCGGCTTGCGCATGGCGACCGAAACGACCTCGACGCCCGTGAGGCGGGGCCGGTAGCGCACCTCGACCCGCTCCGCGGCGAAGTCGGGGCTGCGGGGATCGCCCAGCGCCAGGCGCGCGGTGAACGTGGTCGGGCCGATGGCCTCGACCTCGGCGTCGGCCGCCACGCCCTTCGACCGCAGCCAGTCGGTGAGGGCGTCCCGCGCCAGGGTCCTGCGGTTCAGCCACGCTAGCGCCGCCACCACCACCAGCACGACGCCCGCCACCGCCAGGACGAGGCGCAGCGGTCGGGTCTTGGCGGGCTTGGCGTCAGGCAAGGAGGAGGGCTCGGCGATGAAGCGTCACCCTAGATAGCGCAGAATGCGGCGGATCGATGCGCCGGCGCGGAATTGGTGGAGAGGGCGAGAGCAGGCTCGAAGCGGAAAAAGCGTCACAATCGCCCACCACCCGCGGTACGCGCGGGAAGGTCCCCCTCCGCCTGCAACTACGGTGAATCCGCCGTCAGGGATGCGGTCAGACGCCCAGCTGGGCCAGCGCCACGCCGCCGTCGACGGCGATGGTCTCGCCCACCACGTAGTCCCCGGCCCGGCTGGCCAGGTAGATCGCCACGCCCTGCATGTCCTCGTCGGTCCCGATCCGGCGCGACGGGATGCGCCGGGCCACCTCGTCGCCCTGGTCGCGCGCCACGCGGTTCATGTCGGAGGCGAAGGCGCCGGGCGCGATCGAGCTCATCACGATGTTGTCCTCGATCAGCCGGGCGGCCATGCGGCGCGTGAGGTAGATCAGGCCGGCCTTCGAGGCGTGGTAGGCGTAGGTCTCCTGCGGGTTCAGCCGGATGCCGTCGATCGAGGTGATGTTGATCACCTTCGACGGGCGCTCGTGCGTGCCGCTCTTCTTCAGCGTCTCGTGCAGCGCCTGGGTGAGGAAGAACGGGGATTTCAGGTTCAGGTCGACCACCTTGTCCCAGCCGCTCTCGGGGTACTCTTCGAACGGCGCGCCCCAGGCGGCGCCGGCGTTGTTGAGCAGGATGTCCAGCCGGTCCTCGTGCTCGAGGTAGCGCTTCACCAGCAGGTGGCAGCCCTCGACGGTGGAGATGTCCACCGGGATGGAGACGCAGTTCGGGCCCAGCTCGGCGGCGGTGGCGTCGCAGGCGGCGGCCTTGCGCGCGGTGATGTAGACCTTTCGGCAGCCGGCCTCGAGGAAGCCCTTGGCGATCATCTTGCCGATGCCGCGCGAGCCGCCGGTGACCAGCGCCACCTTGCCGTCCAGCGAGAACAGATTGGACGTCATGAACCTCCCCTTTCCTGTCGTTGCGGCGCCTCGGCCAGTATGGCGCGATCCCCTTGCGGGCATTGACTTGGCCTTGCCCGGCGAGGCCTATAACACGCGTTTGAATTCCACGGCTGCCGGTATTTTGAGCGAGCGGTCGGACCATCATTTTCGAGGACGCCAGATGACCGAGATCAATTCGGTGACCACGCTCACCCGCGAGGGCGACGTCGCTGTCATCACACTGAATTCCCCGCCCGTGAACGCGTTGTCGGCCAACGTCCGCGACGGCCTGTACGAAGGCTTCAAGGCGGCGGGCGCCTCGGACGCCAAGGCGATCGTGCTGATCTGCGAGGGCCGGACCTTCATCGCCGGCGCCGACATCACCGAGTTCGGCGCGCCCGGGAAACCGTCCGCCTCGCTGTTCGACGTGCAGACCATGATGGAGAACTCGCCCGTTCCCGTCGTGGCCGCGATCCACGGGACGGCCCTGGGCGGCGGCCTCGAGGTCGCGCTGTGCGCGCACTACCGCGTCGCCGTGCCTTCGGCGCGCCTGGGCCTGCCTGAAGTGGCCCTGGGCCTGCTGCCGGGCGCCGGCGGCACCCAGCGCCTGCCGCGCGTGGTGGGCGTCGAGACCGCGCTCGAGATGATGACGTCCGGCCGCCACGTGCCGGCGCCGGAAGCGGCCAAGCTGGGCCTCGTCGACGAACTGGCGCCGGAAGGCCAGCTCAAGGAAGCGGCCATCGCCTTCGCCAACAAGTGCGTCGCCGAGAACAAGCCGCTGGTGAAGATTAGCGAGAACAACACCAAGCTCGAGGCCGCCAAGGGCAAGCCCGAGATCTTCGCCGAGTTCCGGAAGAAGAACGCGCGGAAGTTCCGCGGCTTCGACGCCCCCGAGGCCAACATCAAGTGCATCGAGGCGGCGGTGAACTCGAACTCGTTCGAGGAGGGCCTCGCCGAGGAGCGCCGGCTGTTCGGCGGCCTCATGAGCGGCAGCCAGTCGGCGGCGCAGCGCTACTACTTCTTCGCCGAGCGCCAGGCCGCGAAGATCCCGGACGTGCCGGACGACACCCCGGTCCGCGAGATCAAGAAGGTGGGCGTCCTGGGCGCCGGCACCATGGGCGGCGGCATCTCGATGAACTTCGCCAACGTCGGCATCCCGGTGACCATCGTCGAGGTGCAGCAGGAGGCGCTGGACCGCGGCATGAAGGTGATCCGCGGCAACTACGAGCGCTCGCGCGGCGCCAAGCCCGAGGAGACCGAGGCGCGGATGAGCCGGCTGACCGGCACGCTCGACTTCAACGCCCTGGCCGACTGCGACCTCATCATCGAGGCCGTGTTCGAGCGCATGGACATCAAGAAGGACGTCTTCGCCCGCCTCGACAAGGTGGCCAAGCCGGGCGCGATCCTGGCCTCCAACACCAGCTACCTGAACGTCGACGAGATCGCCTCGGCCACCAGCCGGCCGCAGGACGTGATCGGCCTGCACTTCTTCTCGCCGGCCAACGTCATGAAGCTGCTGGAGGTGATCCGCGGCGAGAAGACCGCCAAGGACGTCATCGCCACCTCGATGAAGCTGGCCAAGAAGATCGGCAAGATCGCCGTCCTGGCCGGCGTCTGCCCCGGCTTCATCGGCAACCGCATGCTGAGCCAGCGCCAGCGCGAGGCCCAGAAGCTGGTGCTGGAAGGCGCCATGCCCTGGGACGTGGACCGCGTGCTCTACGACTTCGGCTTCCCCATGGGCCCGTTCGCCATGAGCGACCTGGCCGGCCTCGACATCGGCTGGGTGAAGGAGAACTCGAAGGGCGAGACCATCCGCGACGTGCTCTGCGAGATGGACCGCCGCGGCCAGAAGACGGGCGCGGGCTACTACGACTACGACGAGAACCGCACCGCCAAGCCGTCGCCCGTCACCGAGAAGATCATCAACGACTTCATCGTGAAGAGCGGCCGCAACCCGCGGAAGATCTCGGACGAGGAGATCCTCGAGCGCTGCGTCTTCCCGATGATCAACGAGGGCGTGAAGATCCTCGAGGAGGGCAAGGCGATCCGCTCGTCGGACATCGACGTGGTCTGGGTCAACGGCTACGGCTGGCCGGTCTATCGCGGCGGCCCGATGTTCTACGGCGACCTGATCGGCGGGCCCCAGAAGGTGCTCGCCAAGATGAAGGAATTCCAGGGCGCCATGGGCGACGACTTCAAGCCCTCGGCCCTGCTGGAGAAGCTGGCCGCCGACGGCAAGAAGTTCGGCGACCTGAAGGGCTGATCTCGGCGTCGCCGACCCGCGACAGCGAAGGGCCGTCCGCGTCGGGCGGCCCTTCTGCTTTCCGGCCGGGCCTGCGACATTCGCACGAAGTCTTCGGGGGAAGCGTCGTGAAGCAGTGGGTTCGTTGGGCGGCCGCGATCGGCGCGGCCCTGGCTCTGTCGGGCTGCGGCCAGGGTGTCGACGGCCGCCGGATCGAGAACCCCGACCCCGCCGAATGGCTGACCTACGGTCGGACCTATGACGAACAGCGCTTCAGTCCGCTGAAGCAGATCGACGGCAACACGGTCGGCCGGCTGGGCGTGGCCTGGTGGGCCGAGTTCGACACCGACCGCGGCCAGGAGGCGACGCCGCTGGTGCACGACGGCGTCCTCTACACCACCACGGCCTGGTCGAAGGTCTACGCCTTCGACGCCAAGACCGGGAAGCGGCTCTGGGCCTACGACCCCAAGGTGCCGGGCGAGGCCGGCTTCAACGCCTGCTGCGACGTGGTCAACCGCGGGGTCGCGCTGTGGAAGGGCCGGGTCTACGTGGGCACGATCGACGGCCGGCTCGTCGCGCTGGACGCCAGGACGGGCGAGGTCGCCTGGAGCGTGCAGACCACCGACCGCTCCCGGCCCTACACGATCACGGGCGCCCCGCGGGTGATCAAGGGCAGGGTGCTGATCGGCAACGGCGGCGCCGAATACGGCGTGCGTGGCTACGTGTCGGCGTACGACGCCGCCAGCGGCAAGCTCGCGTGGCGCTTCTACACCACGCCCAACCCGAAGGGCGCGCCCGACGGCGCGGCCTCGGACAAGGTGTTCGCCGAGAAGGCCGCGGCCACCTGGAGCGACGGGGCGTGGAAGCAGACCGGCGGCGGGGGCACCGTCTGGGACGCGATCACCTACGATCCCGGCCTCGACCTCGTCTTCGTGGGCGTCGGCAACGGGACGCCCTGGAACCACAAGCTCCGCTCGGGCGGCCAGGGCGACAACCTGTTCCTGGCCTCGATCGTGGCCCTGCGGCCCGACACCGGCGAGTACGTCTGGCACTACCAGACGACGCCCGGCGAGAGCTGGGACTACACCGCCACCCAGCACATCATGCTGGCCGACCTACCGATCGGCGGCCAGACCCGCCGGGTGGTCATGCAGGCCCCGAAGAACGGCTTCTTCTACGTCCTCGACGCCCGCACCGGACAGCTGCTCTCGGCCGAGAAGTTCGTGCCCGTGGACTGGGCGGAGCGGATCGACCTCAAGACCGGGCGGCCGGTCGAGACGCCGGGGGCGCGCTACCTGGGCGGATCGGCGTCGAACCAGATGGTCGGCGCGCTGGGCGGCCACAACTGGCATCCCATGGCCTTCAGTCCGAAGGCGGGGCTGGTCTACATCCCGGCCCAGTACAACCGCGGCTTCTACGCCGACCCCGACAGCTTCGCGTTCACGCCCGGCGCCTGGAACACCGGGATGCTGCGGCCGGCGCGCGGTCCCACGACCCGGCCGCGGCTCGACCGGCCGGCCGAGCGGGAGCCCGTACGCGGCGAGCTCATCGCCTGGGATCCGGTGGCGCAGAAGAAGCGCTGGAGCGTCGTCTTCCCGCAGATGGCCACCAGCGGGATCCTGGCCACCGAGGGCGGGCTCGTGTTCCACAGCGCGCTCGGCCGGCTGACGGCCTACGACGCGGCGACCGGCAGGCCCGCCTGGAGCTACGACCTCGGCGCCCGCGCCATCGCGCCGGCCTCGACCTACGCGATCGACGGCGAGCAGTACCTGGCCCTGATGGTCGGGGCGGGCGGCGCGGGCAGCCGCGACGTGCCGCGCCAGAAGGGACGGCTGGTGGTGTTCAAGCTCGGCGGCACGGCGAAGCCGCCGCCCTATCCGGCGCCCGTCGACGCGCCGCCCCTGGACCTGGCCCTCGCCACGCCCTCGAAAGGCGACGCCGACCGCGGCGCGGCCACCTTCGCCAACTACTGCGCCAACTGCCACGGCGCGGGCCCCTACTTCCCGAATCTGGCGCGATCGCCGGCGATCCTGGAGCCGGACGGCTTCAAGGCGATCGTGCACGACGGCGCGCTCAAGGACCGCGGCATGGCGGGCTTCAGCCGCTTCTTCGACGTGGCGGCCACCGAGGACCTTCGGGCCTACCTGCTTTGGGCCGCGAAGACCGCGCCGCCGGAGCCGCCGAAGTCGGCGCCGGCGCATGGGCAGTAGGAACGGCGGGGACGCGCCGGCGCGCCCCCGGCCGGGTTCAGGCCGACTTGGCGGCGGCGACCAGGCGCGGAAGGCGATAGAGACCGCGTGAGCCCGGCGCGCCCTCGAAGTCTGAGGTGACGCCCAGCACCGTCTCGGCGCTGCCGAGGAACAGGTTGCCGTCGGGCGCCAGCGCGCGGGCCAGTTCGCCCAGCACCTGCCGCTTGCGGTCGACGTCGAAGTAGATGAGCACGTTGCGGCAGAAGATCACGTCGAACACGCCCAGCCCCTTGGACCCGGCGAGCAGGTTGTGCGGCCGGAACTGGATCATGGCGCGCAGGGTGGACGAGACCTCCCAGGCTTCGCCCTTGCGGGTGAACCAGCGTGAGAGGCGCTCGGGGGACAGGCCGCGGCGGACCTCGAAGTCGCTGTAGATGCCGGCGCGCGCCTTGCGCAGGATGCTCTCCGACATGTCCGTGGCGGTGATCTCCAGCCGCCAGCCGGAGAAGCGCGGACCCATCTCCTGCAGCACCATGGCCACCGAGTAGGGCTCCTGGCCGCTGGAACACGCCGCGCACCAGACGCGGAGCAGCTTGGTGTGCTGCCGGGCCTCGATCAGCGGCGGAAGGACCGTCTTGGCGAGCTGCTCGAACGGCGCGGCGTCGCGGAAGAACGAGGACTCGTGCGTGGCCATGGCGTCGACGCACCTGTCGATCGTCGAGGAGGCGGCGCCGGCGCGGAGCTGAGCCAGCAGCTGCGGCACCCCGGCCAGCCCGAGTCCGCGCGCGACGGGTTCGAGGCGGCTGTTGACCAGGTAGGCCTTGGCGGGCGTGAGGACGAGGCCCGAGCGGTCGCGGACCAGCCGGCAGAAGTTTTCGTAGTCGGGGTCGATCATTCCGGCGCTCCAGCGATGCGGCGAGCCCACGGGCCGATCTGCTCGAGCGGCAGCACCGCCTCAGCCAAGCCGGTCGCCGCCGCGGCGCCGGGCATACCCCAGACGACGCTTGAGGCTTCGTCCTGCACAATGAAACGTCCGCCGGCCTGGGCGATCGCCTGGCAGCCCTTGGCGCCGTCGGATCCCATGCCGGTGAAGATGATGGCGAGCGCCGAGGGTCCGTAATAGGCCGCGACGCTGCGCAGCATCGGATCCACGGCCGGCCGGCAGAAGTTCTCCGGCGGCTCCTGGTTCAGGCGGATGACCGGCATGGCGCCTTCGCGGGCCACCACCATGTGCCAGCCCCCCGGGGCGACGTAGCAGTGACCCTGGCGCAGCGGCTCGCCGTCGCGGGCTTCGCTGCACGGTCGCTGGCCGGCGCGCGACAGTTGCTCGGCCAGAAGCGAGGTGAAGGTCGCGGGCATGTGCTGGGTCAAGAGGATCGGCTGGTGGATCGCGCCGCGGATGGACTCGAAGAAGCGCGTCAGCGCCGACGGGCCCCCTGTCGACGCGCCGATGGCCAGCACCGTGGGCTTCAGGCGTGGGCCGCGGACGGCGGCGACGGCGGGCGCCGGGGTCGCCGCCGCCGGCGCGGGGGCAGGCCTCGCGGCCGGGGGCGGCCGGGCCTCGGCGCGCCGTTCGGACACCCCGGTGAGCGCCCGGATCTTCATGACCAGTTCGTCGTGGAACGACTCGGCGCTGGCCAGGCCGCCTTCGGGCTTCGGCACGTAGTCGCTCGCCCCGAGCTGCAGGGCGCGCAGGCTGATCTCGGCGTTCCGCAGGCTGAGCGTCGAGGCGATGATCACGCGGGTCTTGGGGTGCTCGGCCAGGATCCGGGGAAGGGCCGTCATGCCGTCCATCACCGGCATCTCGAGGTCGAGGATCACCACGTCGACCGGATGCCGATGCAGTTCGCGCAGGGCGATCTCGCCGTTGGCCGCGGTGCCGACGACCTCGATTCCCGGCGCCGCGCCGAGATGGCGGGAGATGAGCCCACGCACGATCGCCGAGTCGTCGACCACCATCACCCGAGCCGATCGCTGCGCCGCGATCGCCCCTGCGGTACTCGACACCATGCCTGCCCCTCTCTCGAACGTCAGGGCGGGTTTGGAGACACCTAAGGCGTGCGCGACCCGATCCTGTGTTCGGGTAGATCGCAGGTGCACGGTAAAGGCATTCTAAAGCTCATTTTGAGTATCCGTGAGATTAGGTCTCAATATCATGAAGATGGGATCTGGTAATTACCCATATCGGGTACCGAGGTGCACCTTAGGGGTATTTTTGTGCTTATCTAAGTTGATCGCGCGCGCCATTCGATAAACATCGAAAGGGGGTCCGCGATACGGCTGTGAAGCGTATGTCCTTGAATAGGCTGCACGGAATCCCGAGCTCCGCGATTCAACGCGTTGCGTCCGCGCGGCCGGTTGCGCCATCTGGTCGCACCCGTCCGACCGTGACGGCCGGCGCGGTGATCGGGGGGCGCCATGTGGTCGGCTAGATCCGCTCTGACGGGCGAACAGATCCGCGCCGGGCGGGCGCTCATGCGGATCGAGCAGACCGAGCTCGCGCGCCTCAGCGGGCTGAGTCTCGAGACGATCAAGCGACTTGAGCGTACCCACGGTCCGGTCGAGGCCAACAGCCGAACGGTCATCGCGCTGACGGGGGCGTTCGCCGACCTCGGCGTCGTCTTCGACATATGCGAGAGCGGGCTGGGCGTTTGCCGGCTGCCCCCGGGCGGCGCGCCGGTGAAGCCTGGGCGGGGACGAACTCCGGCGCGGACAAGCGCTTCCGGTGGGCTGTGCCGGCTGATCTACCACAGCATCTGCGTCGACCCGCGGGACCAGACCGAGGCCGGGCTGGCGCGGATCGTCGACGTCGCCGCCCCGCGCAACCTGGAACGCGGAGTCACGGGCGCTCTGCTCGCTTGCGACGGGCGGTTCCTGCAGGCGCTGGAGGGGCCCGATGACGTCGTCCTGCGCGTGTTCGGCGCCATTTCCTGCGATCCGCGTCACAGCAACATCACCGTGGTCGAGCGGCGGTCGATCGCCGGCCGCAACTTCGCGGACTGGCCGATGTGCCACGGGGTGATCGCCGCGGACGACGAGGTGTTCGCGCGCGAGCCCGCGCTGCGGGACGGCTTCCGTCCGGACTCGCTGTCGCCGGCCACCGCGCTGGGTCTCCTGACCATCGTGCGCGATCGCCAGGGGGATGCCGCCGACGTTCGTCCAGCGGCGTCCACGCGCAGGACGCGGGAGCGCGAGCCCCTCTGACACGCAGCGCGACATTCTGTCGCGCACCCGGGTGGAATGACGCTCCAAGTGTAAGGCAAAGCAGTCTGAGTGTCAGCGATACCCCCTGTGGCACAGGTCCGCTCCGCGACCTCGCGGACTCCGCGCGGTCCGCGCGAAACTGCCCCCTTCTGTGACCGCCAAATCACCGCACTTCGTTGCGCAGCGACGTGCGTAGAGGGTTCGCGAACTGCGCCCGAGAGAGGCGCGGGAGAGGACCCGAGGGGGCTGGGCGCAAGCTGCCGGACTCTCTCTTCGAAACGTGCGCGCGCCGGACGCGCGAGCGGCCGGGTCGGTGCCCCAGGCCCGCGTCAGACGGGCTGGCTTACCCCCCCATTCGGGAGGGACGCGGCGGTCCATGACGTGAGCGGCGTGTCTCCCGACGACCAGAGAGCACGAGATGTCATTCCCAGCCGCGGCCTCGATCCTCGATCCTTCGGACGAACACAGGCGGCGTCCTGGCCCGGTGTCGGCGATCGCCCGGGCCCACGGCCGTCGCCACCTGTCGCCCGGATGCGGGTAGCCGCCATGCCGTACCGTACGATCGGGTTCAGCGGCGAACAGCTGCGGGCGGCGAGGGCGCTCGCGCGCCTGGAGCAGGCGGATCTCGCCAGGCTGACGCGCCTGAGCGTCGAGACCATCAAGCGCCTGGAGAACATCCGCGGCCAGGTGAACGCCAATGTCAGGACGCTGAACGCCATCAGCGAGGCGTTCGAGGCGCTGGGCATCCGCTTCGAGTCGGAATCGGGCGCCGAGGGGGTGTGGCGCAGGGTCGCCGACGAACCTTCCGCGCGGGACGGCGCGGCGGGCCCGTCACCCACCAACCGGCAACGCTTGATCTACCGGGGCAGTGTGACGGCTGCGGGGATCGCGCGCCTGATGAGCCCCCGGCCGCCCGAAGGTCTCAGCGGCTTCGCGCTGGCGCTGGACGGACAACTGCTGCACGTCCTCGAAGGACCCCGCGAGGCGGTGCAGCGCTACTACGGCGGCGTGGCGAGCCTGCCGCCCGACGGCCCCTTCACGGTCGTCTCCTCCGAGCCGATCCTGGCCAACCTCTTCGACGGGTGGGACGTCTGCCTGAGCCGCGACGACCCGGCCATGGCGGCTCTCCTGGAGGACTCGACGCTCGGCGGCGGGTTCCAGCCGGCTCGCCTGACGCCGGTTGAGGCGCTGGGGCTGCTCGTGCGCGCCAGTGCGCGGCGGACGGGCGCGCCCAGCCGGCCCGGGCGCGATCCGCACCGCGTGAGCTCGGCCTGACGGACCCGCTGCGACGGGCGCCCTGCTCAGGACCAGGGCCGCCCGACGCTACGAGAGCGCAGGCGTCATGTCCGGCCCTCGCCGCGCGCCTGCAGCCGCCGCACCACGAAGGGGGTCGCCCCCATCGCGAGCAGGCCCAGAGGCATGAGGCCGCCGCGCAGGAGGTCGTAGTCCTCCAGCATCCGCTCCTGGCTCAGTCCAAGCGCGCGCCCGAGCGCGACTTCGAAGGCGACGGTGAGCGCCACCCAGAGCGCGCCGACGGCCAGGGCCGCGGCGTCGCTGCGGAGGCGCAGCCACTTCAGGCTCACCCACGAGATCAGGACGATGACCCCTGTCCCGACCACGACGGCCGCCTGCCGCGCCGCGAACGCCATGTCGGGTCCGAAAAGCCACTCGCGCATCGCGCCCTGCGCGCTCTCGGCCGCCATGAGCAGGAGCCAGAGCGCCACGGCGCGCAGCAGGGTCGGGAGGCTGAAGGCGGGCACGGCCCTCACCGCGCCGTGTAGCCGCCGTCGATGACGAGTTCGGCGCCGGTGACGAACTTGGATTCGTCCGACGCGAGGTAGACGCAGCCCCAGGCGATGTCGTCGGGCTCGCCCATGTGGCCCAGCGGGTGCAGGGCGTCCACCAGGGGCCGGGCCGCGGCGGGATCCTCCTGGTCCTTGAGGTAGCCCTCCACCATGGGCGTCCAGATGAAGCCGGGGTGGATCGAATTCACCCGGATCTTCTCCTGCGCGTAGAGGAGCGCGTCGGTCTTGGTCATCAGCCGAACCGCGCCCTTGGACGCGTGATAGGGCGGGACGTCGGGCGCGCTGACCAGGCCGTAGATCGACGACAGGTTGATGATGCTGCCGCCGCCGCTGCGGCGCAGGTGCGGGATCACGTGCTTGGTGCAGAAGAAGACGCCCTTGACGTTGATCGCCTGGACGAAGTCCCACTCGGCCTCGGTGAGCATGTCCGTGGGCTTGTTGGCGCCGGCGACGCCGGCGTTGTTCACCAGGACGTCGATCCGGCCGAAGCGCCGCGCGATGTCGTTGAGGGTGCGCTCGACGTCGCCTTCCCGCGACACGTCCAGCCGCCAGGCGCAGGCCTCGAAGCCTCGGGCGGCCAGTTCGTCCGCCAGCGTATTCGCCTCGGGCAGCAGCACGTCGCAGATGGCGACGGCGGCGCCTTCCTCGGCCATGCGGATGGCCGTGGCGCGCCCCAGTCCGAGCGCGCCGCCGGTGACCACGGCGACCTTCTTCTTCAGCCGGTCCATCGCAATCCTCCCTGCGCGGTCTGCGATCGAGGATGGGCCGAATTCCGGATCCGGCCTTGCGGAGGATCAAGCCGCCGCGAGCGTCGCCGGGAAGGTGACCAGAACCTCGCCGCCGCCGAACGCGGCGCTGCCCTGCTTCACGCGGCCGCCGAGCTGCCGGCCGAGGCCCTCGATCAGGACCCGCCGCGGGTCGGCCTCGATGTCCGCGACGCCGGGCCCATCGTCGCGCACCCTAAGGCGCAGCCGCGCGCCGTCGCGGGCGAGGCTGATCCAGACGTGGGCGGCGGCCCCCAGCGGGTTGGCGATCGCCGCGGCGACGGCTTCCGCCACGAGGCAGCCCATCGCCTCCACCTGCGGCGCGTCGGCCGCCAGGTTCGGGTCGCAGTCGAGCGCGACGCTGTGCGACGAGCCCTGATAGGCGTCGGCGACCGCCGCGAGGGCGGGCCGGGCCGAGACTTCGCTGTGCATGCTCTATCTCCTGTCCTGAACGTTGGCGGGGCGGCGGGACGCCGCCCCGCAAGCGAGGTTCGCAGCCGTCAGAAGCGGTAGCCCGCGCCGGCCGAGAAGACCCACGGGTCCAGGCTGATCTTGCTCTTCAGCCCCTTCGCCCGATCGGTCGCGGTGGTGTCGAAGAAGATCTTCTTCACGTCGAAGTTCAGCTGCCACTTGTCGTTGGCGGCGACGTCGACGCCGGCCTGCAGCGCGGTCCCGAAGCCGTCCTTCACCTTGAAGGCGAACCCGTTCTTGTTGTCGCCGCCGTAGAAGATCATGTAGTTCACGCCGGCTCCGACGTACGGGCTGATCCGGCCCTTGGGCGCGAAGTGGTACTGCAGGGCCACCACCGGCGGCAGGACCCAGGTCTCCTTCACCTTGATGTTCGTCGCGCCGCCCTTGGCCCGCACGGCGTGGTGCGTGGTGCCGGCGATGGCTTCGACCGCCACGTTGTCGGTGAGGAAGTAGGTCAGGCCCAGCGTCGGCATCACGTCGTAGTCGGCTTCGGTCCGCAGGCCGGTCGCCGCACCCGCGAGCGTGGTCAGCGGATCGGTGCCCGCCGGGTCCACCTGGGTGATCCGGACGTTGAGAATGATGGTGCCCTTTTCCTTGGGCTGGAAGTCCTGCGCCTGGGCCGCGCCAGCGGCCGCCAGGGCCCCCGTGAGCGCAGCGGCGACGAGCAGCTTGGCTTTCATTGGTCTATCCCCTTTCCGCGGCTCTAAGGCCGTCGTGAGGGGAGGGATGCCAGGGCCGATCAAGCTGAGCCTTGATCTGGAGCAAACCCGAAGTTCGAAGTTATTCGGGGGTTCTCACGCGCTCGGGCGCGGTCGCGAACCCCAGTGCGGTGAGCCCTGCGAGCGCAAGGCCCACCGCCCCGAGGCACCAGCCGCAATGGGGGTTGGTGCTGGCGCCGCAGATCGTCCCGAGAGCCGCCATGTGCAGTTGCGCCAGATCGGCCGCCAGGGCGGAGCCTCCCAGCAGTGTCGCCCCAGTCAGTCCCACGCCGAGGCGCAGGATCAGATCTTCGGACACGACGGGCGTGGGCATGGACGGCTCCTGAGAACGACCCCTTGTCGCAGCCCCCCGCCGGCGGGGCGTTGATCGAAGTCAAGGCCCCTCGTTTTGCAGCGCGGCATGGGAGGGCGTCTCTCATACGCACCCCGCGGATTCCATGACCCAGGCTGCTGTCTCACGCGACGATGCGCCCCTCAACGCGCTCGTCCTGTTCACCTTCACGGGCGTCGCCGCCCTTCTGGCGATCCTCGCCACCGCGTTTTCGCCCGACCCGGCGTTCCGCTTCCACGGCTGGGTCATGATCGGTGCGTTCGTCACCGCCTTCATGGTCATGGCGGTGGGGCTGGCCAACGGCCGCTTCAAGGACGAGCCGACGCGTTACCACGACGGCGTGGTCCGGGCGGGCGTCATCGCCACCATGTTCTGGGCGATCGCCGGCCTGGCCGCCGGCGGGCTCGTCGCGGCCCAGCTCTCGTGGCCCAACATCTTCTACTTCCCGCAGTTCCCCGAGCTGAACTTTGGGCGTCTGCGCCCGCTGCATACCTCGGCGGTGATCTTCGCCTTCGGCGGCAACGCGCTGATCGCCACGTCCTTCTACGTGGTGCAGCGCACAAGCAAGGCGCGGCTGTTCGGCGGCGCCTGGCCGTGGTTCGTGTTCTGGGGCTACCAGCTCTTCATCGTGCTGGCGGCGACCGGCTACGTGGCCGGCATCACCCAGGGCCGCGAGTACGCCGAGCCCGAGTGGTACGTGGACCTGTGGCTGACGATCGTCTGGGTGGCCTACCTGCTGGTCTTCCTGGGCACGATCTGGAAGCGCAAGGAGCCGCATATCTATGTGGCCAACTGGTTCTACCTGGCCTTCATCGTCACCATCGCGATCCTGCACCTGGTGAACAATGCGGCCCTGCCCGTGGGCCTGCTCGAGACCAAGAGCTACTCGGCCTTCGCAGGCGTCCAGGACGCCCTGACCCAGTGGTGGTACGGCCACAACGCGGTGGGCTTCTTCCTCACCGCCGGCTTCCTGGCCATGATGTACTACTTCGTGCCGAAGCGCGTGGAGCGGCCGGTCTACTCGTACCGCCTGTCCATCGTGCACTTCTGGTCGCTGATCTTCATCTACATCTGGGCCGGCCCGCACCACCTGCACTACACGGCGCTGCCGCAGTGGGCGCAGACGCTCGGGATGACCTTCTCGGTCATGCTGTGGATGCCGTCCTGGGGCGGCATGATCAACGGCCTGATGACCCTGTCCGGCGCGTGGGACAAGCTGCGCACCGACCCCGTGGTCCGCATGATGGTCGTCGCCATCGCCTTCTACGGCATGTCGACCTTCGAGGGCCCGCTGATGTCCATCCGGGCCGTCAACGCGCTCAGCCACTACACCGACTGGACCATCGGCCACGTGCACTCCGGCGCGCTCGGCTGGGTCGGCTTCATCAGCTTCGGCGCGATCTACTGCCTGGTGCCGTGGCTGTGGAAGAAGGACCGGCTGTACTCGAACACGCTCGTCGAGTGGCACTTCTGGATCGCGACCACCGGCATCCTCCTCTACATCGCCGCGATGTGGGTCTCCGGGATCATGGAAGGCCTGATGTGGCGGGAATACACGCCGCAGGGCTACCTCGCGAACGCCTTCGTCGAGACCGTCGCGGCCAAGCACATCGAGAACGTCATCCGCACCCTCGGCGGGGTCATGTACCTCGCAGGCGCGGTGATCATGTCCTACAACCTGTGGCGCACGATCCGCATGCCCAGCTCCGCGACCGCGGACCTGTCGGCGCCGGCGCCCAACCCGCTGCTCGCAGCGGCCGAGTAAGGGCCCCCGCACATGTGGAAACATCACGCCAGGTTCGAACGCCACTCCCTGTGGCTGATCATCGGGATCATCATCACGGTCTCGATCGGCGGTCTCGTCGAGATCAGCCCGCTCTTCTACCTGGAGAGCACCATCGAGAACGTGAAGGGCGTCCGCCCGTACACGCCGCTCGAGCAGGCCGGGCGCAACATCTACGTCCGCGAAGGCTGCTACGTCTGCCACTCGCAGATGATCCGGCCGCTGCGCGACGAGGTCGAGCGCTACGGCCACTACAGCCTCGCCGCCGAGAGCATGTACGACCACCCCTTCCAGTGGGGCTCCAAGCGCACCGGGCCTGACCTCGCCCGCGTCGGCGGCAAGTACTCCGACAGCTGGCACGTCGACCACCTGACGAACCCGCGCTCGGTGGTGCCGGAGTCCAACATGCCGCCCTACGCCTTCCTGGCGAAGCGCGAGCTGGACTACCGGGCGATCGAGAAGCACCTCGCGAGCCTGCGGGGGGTCGGGGTGCCCTACACCGACGCGCAGCTGAAGAACGCCCGCGAGGATCTGGAGACGCAGGTCGACGCCTTCGCCGGCGAGCGCTCGGGCCTCAAGACCCGCTACGGCGCGAAGGTCACCCAGCGCGACTTCGACGGGAACCCCGAGATGCTGACCGAGATGGACGCGCTCGTGGCCTACCTCCAGGTCCTGGGCACCATGGTCGACTTCAAGACCTACAAGGCTACCGATCCGGAGAACCTGAGATGAGCGGCCTCACCTACGAGACGGTGGCCGCCTTCGCCCAGCAGGGCGGCACCATCTACTTCGGCCTGATCTTCATGGGCGGCCTCGCCTACGCGCTCTGGCCCCGCAACAAGGAGGCGTTCCGCCGCCTCGCACAGCTTCCTCTCGAGGACGACGACCATGTCTGAGCGCGAACGCGACGAGCACTCTGGCACCGAAACCACGGGCCACGAGTGGGACGGCATCAAGGAACTGGACACGCCGCTGCCGCGCTGGTGGCTCTGGGTCTTCTACGGCTGCATCGCCTGGTCGGTGGTCTACTGGATCCTGATGCCAGCCTGGCCCGGGATCACTAGCTACACCCGCGGCACGCTGGGCCTGTCCGACCGTTCGGCGGTGGCCGCCGAGCTGGGCGCGCTCGCCAAGCAACGCCACGCCGGCGAGGCGAAGCTTCGCAACGCGAGCCTGCAGCAGATCGAGGCTGATCCCGACCTGCAATCCTACGCCATGCAGGTGGGCCAGTCGGTCTTCGGCGACAACTGCGCGACCTGCCATGGCGCGGGCGGGGCGGGGGCCAAGGGCTACCCGAACCTGCGGGACGACGTCTGGCTCTGGGGCGGCTCGCTGGACGACATCCGGCACACGATCGCGGTCGGCGTCCGTTCGGGGCACCCCGCGGCCCGCGGCGGCACGGTCATGCCGGCCTTCGGCCGCGACCAGATGCTGGACGGCCGCCAGGTCGACGACCTGACCGAGTACGTGGTCGCGCTGTCCCGCCGCAAGGCGGACGCCGCCGCGGTCGGCCGGGCCCGCCAGACCTTCGCCGACCAGTGCGCCGCGTGCCACGGTCCGGCCGGCACCGGGGACGTCGCGCGCGGCGTGCCCGACCTGACGGACGGCGAGTGGCTGTTCGGCTCGACCCGCGCCGCGATCCGCGACCAGATCTGGAACGGCCGCAACGGCGTGATGCCCACCTGGGAGGCGCGCTTCTCGCCCGAGACCATCAAGGCGCTGGCCGTCTATGTGCACGCGAACGCCGGCGGCGCGGCCGAGCCGATCCGTCCGGCCCAGCAGGAGGGCGCAGGGACCAGCGCGGCGGGCCGGTGACGGTCGTCATCGACAAGCGGGCCGCCGGCGGCGCCGGCGGCCAGCCTGCGGGCGGACCCGTGTCCGCAGCCGAGCGCGCACGGGCCAAGGGCGACGCCAAGGGCAGCCTCTACAAGCCCCGCCAGCCGATCTACCCGAAGCTGGTGCACGGTCAGTGGCGGCGGCTGAAGTGGGCGCTGATGATCCTGACGCTGACGGTCTACTACGTCACGCCCTGGATCCGCTGGGAGCGTCCCGGCGCGCTGCCGGACCAGGCGGTGCTCGTCGACTTCTTCGGCCGCCGCTTCTACTTCTTCGGGATCCAGCTCTGGCCGCAGGAGGTGTACTTCATCACCGGCCTGCTGGTGATCGCGGCCCTCTCGCTGTTCCTGGTGACGGCGCTGTTCGGGCGCCTTTGGTGCGGCTACGCCTGCCCGCAGACCGTCTGGACCGACCTGTACATCTACGTCGAGCGGCTGTTCGAGGGCGACCGGAACGCGCGGATGCGCCTGGCCGCGGCGCCGTGGTCCTTCGACAAGTTGTGGCGCAAGGGCGGCAAGCATCTCGTGTGGCTGGGCGTGGCCTTCGGCACGGGCGGCGCCTGGATCTTCTACTTCCGCGACGCCCCGACGCTGCTGGTCGAGTTCTGGACCGGACGCGCGCCGATCCAGTCCTACATCTCGTGCGGCCTGCTGACCGCGACGACCTACATCTTCGCCGGCCACATGCGCGAGCAGGTCTGCACCTACATGTGCCCGTGGCCGCGCATCCAGGGCGCGATGCTCGACGAGCATTCGCTGCAGGTGACCTACCGCTACGATCGCGGCGAGCCGCGCGGGGCGCACAAGAAGGGCGCCGACTGGACCGGCCGGGGCGACTGCATCGACTGCAACGCCTGCGTCGTCGCGTGCCCGATGGGGATCGACATCCGCAACGGCCCGCAGCTGGAATGCATCAACTGCGGCCTCTGCATCGACGCCTGCGACGAGATCATGGACAAGGTCGGCCGCCCGCGCGCGCTGATCGCCTACGACTCGGATTCCGCCGTCGCCGCGCGGAGCTGCAAGACGGCGCCCACGTACCGGTTCGTCCGCCCGCGGACGATCTACTACACGGTCGCTCTCACGTTGGTGTCCGGCATCGTTCTCTGGGGCCTGGTGAACCGGGCGCCCATGACCCTGCACGCCCTGCGCGACCGCAACCCGACCTTCGTGCGGCTGCACGACGGCTCGGTGCGCAACGGCTACACCCTGAAGATCGCCAACCGCACGTTCGAGCCGCGGCCCGTCGCCGTGTCCTTCGCGGGCGTGCCGGGCGCCCGGCTCTCGAGCCCCGGCGAGCCCGAGGGCGTCGTGCGCACCGTGGTGCCGCCCAACGAGGTGCGCGCCGTGCGGGTCTTCGTGAGCGCGCCGGCCGAGTCCCTGACCGCCAAGAGCCTGCCGGCCGCCTTCACCATCGGCGGACCCAAGGGCGACGTGAAGGCCGCCACCACCTTCCTCACCGGAGCCGAAGCGCCATGAGCCGCGCCGCAACGTCCCGTCCGAGCTTCACGATCCGCGGCTGGCACGTCGCGGCCGGCGTTACGGCCTTCTTCGTCGCCGTCGCGAGCGTCGACGCCGCCTTCATGGTGATGGCGATCCGCACCTTCCCGGGGCAGGTCTCGGTGACGCCCTACGAGGACGGGCTGATCTACAACCGGCGCATCGCCCAGCTCGAGGCGCAAGAGAAGCTCGGCTGGCAGGCCGCCGCCGAGGCGCTGCCCGGCGCGGTGGCCGTCGAGTTCCGCGACGCCCAGGGCGAGCCCGTGCGGGGCCTCTCCATCACCGGCCGGCTGGAGCGTCCCGCGACCGAGGCGGGCCGCATCGCCCTGGCCTTCGCCGAGGCGGCCCCCGGCCGCTACGTGGCCAAGGGCGGCATCCTGACGGGCGCCTGGGACCTCACCGTCGACGCGCGCACGCCCGACGGGCGGCCGTTCACCGCCGAGCGGAGGCTGACGTGGCGCTGATCTCGGACGTCCCCCGCGACTTCGGCGCCTTCCTCAAACCCGGAGCCGGCGGGGGCTCGAGCCTCGACCTGCTGGTGCCCGACGTCCGCTGCGCCGGCTGCATGGGCAAGGTCGAGCGCGCCGTCCAGGCGCTTCCCGGGGTCACGGGGGCCCGGGTCAACCTCAGCCAGAAGCGGCTGACCGTCGCGTTCCGGCCGGGAGCCGGCGACCCGGCGGCGGTCGTCGAAGCGCTGGAGCGCCTGGGCTACCCCTCGACCCCGTTCGACCCGGAACAGGCGCGCGCCGCGTATGACCGCGAGGGTCGCGCCCTGATCCTCGCCATGGCCGTGGCCGGGTTCGGCGTGATGAACACCATGATGTTCTCGGTGCCGATCTGGGCGGGGCTGTTCGGGCAGGAACTCGGCCCGGCGTCGCGGACGCTCATGATGTGGTTCTCCGGGATCGTCGGCGCGCCCTGCGCCCTCTACGCCGGCATGCCGTTCTTCCGCTCGGCCTGGCGGTCGCTCAGGGCGCGGCGGGCGAACATGGACGTGCCGATCTCCATCGGCGTGCTCCTGACGCTGGCCATCAGCTTCTCCGAGACCGTGCTGCGCGGCCGCGACGTCTACTTCGACGCCGCCGTCTCGCTGCTGTTCCTGCTGCTCATCGGCCGCTGGCTCGAGCACCGGCTGCGCGCCCGGGCGTCCAGCGCGGCCGCCGACCTGCTGGCGCTGCAGGCCCCGACGGCGACGCTGGTCGGGGCGGCCGACGCCCTGACGGCCGTGCCGGTCGGCCAGGTGCGCATCGGCGACATCCTGCTCGTCCGGCCGGGCGAGCGCCTGCCCGTGGACGCCGAGATCGCCACGGGGTCTTCGGAACTCGACAACAGCCTGCTCACCGGCGAGACCGCGCCCGTCGCCGTGGCCGCCGGCCAGCTCTGCCGGGCCGGCGCGCTGAATCTCTCGGGGACCCTGCGCGTGCGGGCGGTGGCGCGGTCCGAGGATTCGGCCCTGGCGGCGATCGCGCGCCTCGTCGAACTCGGCGCCCAGTCGAAGTCGCGCTACGTGCGCCTCGCCGACCGCGCGGCGGCCATCTACGTGCCGGTCGTCCACACGGTCGCCCTGATGACCTTCGTCGGCGGCTGGGGTCTTGGGCTCGACGCGCGGGAAGCGCTGATCCGCGCGGTGGCGGTTCTGATCGTGACCTGCCCGTGTGCGCTGGGCCTGGCGGCGCCCGCGGTGCAGATCACCGCATCGGCGCGGCTGTTCCGCCGAGGCGTGCTCGTGAAGTCCGGCGCCGCGCTGGAGCGCCTCGCCGAGGTGGATCACGTGGTGTTCGACAAGACCGGGGTGCTGACGCTCGGCCGGCCGCGGCTGAAGCCGACGGCGCATGCGGCGCTCGTGATGGCGGCCCCGCTGGCGCGCGCCTCGCGCCACCCGCTGGCCCGCGCCCTGGCCGAGGAAGCGGGCGACGGCCCCCTCGCCGAGGACGTCCGGGAGATCTCGGGCCAGGGCGTCGAGGGCGTGGTGGACGGACGCCGGTGCCGGCTGGGCAAGGCCGCCTTCCTCGGCGTCGAGAGCCACGGCTCCGAGACCGAGCTGTGGTTCGGCTACGACGGCGACACGCGGTTCCGGTTCGCGTTCGCCGACACCCTGCGGTCCGACGCCGCCGACGTGGTCGCCGCGCTGCACGCGCGGGGCCTTTCGGTGCAGATCCTCTCCGGCGACGTCGAGGCCCCCGTGAGCCGCGCCGCCGCGGCCGCCGGGGTCGCCGACTGGTCCGCGGCCTGCACGCCGCAGGACAAGGCGGCAGTGGTCGACGCCCTGGCCGCGCAGGGGCGCAAGGTGCTCATGGTCGGCGACGGCCTCAACGACGCGGGCGCGCTCGCCAAGGCGCACGCCGCCATGGCCCCCGGCTCGGCGCTCGAGGCCAGCCAGAACGCCGCCGACCTGGTCTTCTCCGGGGACGACCTGGGGCCCATCGTCGACGCCATAGACGTGGCGCGCAGCGCCCGCGCCCGGGCGCTCGAGAACTTCGGCCTCGCGGCCCTTTACAACCTGATCGCCGCGCCGGCGGCGATGTTGGGCCTGGTGAACCCCTTCGTCGCGGCGATCGCCATGTCGGGCTCGTCGCTGGTCGTGACCCTGAACGCGCTGCGCACGGGAGCCCGCCGATGAACATCGTGATCTTCCTCGCGCCGTTCTCGCTTGGCCTGGGGCTCATGGCCCTGGCGGCGTTCTGGTGGACGCTGCGCGACGGCCAGTACGAGGATCCGGCGGGCGACGCGGCGCGGATCCTGGTCCCCGATCCCGAGGACCGCCCGGCGGCTTGATCTGGATCAGGGCGCCGCGCCGCCCATCGGCGATGGTGCGCGCATGACCCTGATCGCGTTTCCCGACCGCGCCCGCGACCTTGCGGGGCTCGTCGCCCGCTATGATGGCCGGGCGCCGCGGTACACCAGCTATCCGACCGCCCTGCAGTTCACGCCGTCCGTGGACGAGGCGGCTTACCGTCAGTGGCTGGCGGCGCTGCCGGCGGACGAGCCGGTGTCGGTCTATGTCCATGTGCCGTTCTGCAGCCGGCTGTGCTGGTACTGCGGCTGCAACACCCGGGCCGTGACCCGGCGCAAGCCGATCGGCGAATACGTCGAGCTGCTGCTCAAGGAAACGGAGCTGCTCGCCGCCGCCGCGCCCGGCCGGCTGACGATGAACGCCGTGCACCTCGGCGGCGGGACGCCCAACATGCTGACCGCGGACGAGCTCGAAGCGGTGATGTCCGGCCTGCGCGGCGCCTTCGATGCGGAGCCCGGCCTCGAGATCGCCGCCGAACTCGATCCGGCCGTGCTCACCCGCGTCTGGGTGCAGGCCGCCGGCCGCCAGGGTCTGCGGCGCGCCAGCCTGGGCGTGCAGAACCTGGACCCCGAGGTGCAGGCCGCGGTGAACCGCCGGGAGACCTTCGAGGAGATCGAGGCGGCCGTCGGATGGCTGCGCGAGGTCGGCGTCCACTCGGTGAACCTGGACCTGATGTACGGCCTGCCGCACCAGACCACCGCCAACACGCTGGCCACGGTGGATGCGGTGGTGCGGCTTCGGCCCGAGCGCGTCGCGCTCTTCGGCTACGCCCACGTGCCGTGGATGAAGGCCCACCAGCAGCTGATCGACGAAGCGGCGCTGCCGTCGGCGGCGGCGCGCGTGGAGCAGTCCGAGGCGGCCGCGGACCGCTTCGTGTCCGAGGGGTACGTCCGGATCGGGCTCGACCACTTCGCCCTGCCGACGGACGAACTCGCCGTCGCGCAGCGGGAGGGCCGGCTGCATCGCAATTTCCAGGGCTACACCACCGACGCCGCGACGACCCTGCTGGGCCTCGGAGCCTCGGCGATCGGCCGGCTGCCGCAGGGCTACGTCCAGAACGTAGCCCAGGAGCTGGGCTGGCGGGCGGCGGTCCAGTCGGGTCGCCTTCCGGTCGCCCGGGGCGTGGCGCTGACGGCCGAGGATCGCTTCCGCGCCGAGATCATCGAGCGCCTCATGTGCGACCTGGCCGTGGATCTCGCCGACGTCTGCGTCCGTCACGGACGGTCCATCGAGGCACTGCGCGGTGCGATGGCCGCCCTGGAGCCGTTCGTGCAGGACGGGCTGGCCGAGATCCATGGCGCAGAGGTGCGGATCGTGGGCAACGGCCGGCTGGTCGTGAGGTCGGTGTGCGCCGCGTTCGACGCCTATCTGGTCCCGCAGGCGGAGCGCCATTCCAGGACGCTGTAGGAAGGCCGGCGGCCCGGCGGCTCAGCGGAGGTCGTGGGGAACCTCGGCCACCGCCTGGATGGCCGCCACCAGCGTCTCGCTCAGCAGGGGCTTCTCGAGGATCGGCACGCCTTCGCTGGCCGCGGCTTCGCGCAGGCGCGGCCCCGGGTGGCTGGTGATCAGGATCGCCGGCGTCTCGGCGTGGCGCGCGCGAAGCTGGCGCAGGGCCCCGAGCCCGGACACCCCGGGCAGCCGCTCGTCGAGCACCAGGCAGGCCGGCGTCTGGCCGGCGTTGCGCAGCAGCAGAGCCTCGCCGGATTCGTAGGTCTCGACGGCGAAACCCTCGAGGTCGAGGGCGAACTCCAGCGAGCGCCGGACGGCGAGGTCGTCATCGACGACGACGATCAGCGGACGGCTGAGGCTCTGATCCATGGAACCGAGCCTAAGCGGACGCCGCAGCGGGGGCCTTGATCTTAAGCAAACGTCACGAAAAGCCCGCAAGCAGGGCGATCCGCACGAGCTCGGAGAGCCCGCTCGCCTTGGTCTTGCTCATGACGTTCGCCCGATAGACCTCGACCGTGCGCGGGCTGATGCCCAGCTCGTAGGCGATGACCTTGTTCATCTTCCCCGCGATGACGCCCCGCAGGACGTCCTTCTCGCGGCCGGACAGCGTGGCGAGCATCTCCTCGAAGTGCTTCCGCTCCTGGGCCTGCGCGCCGGTCTCCGCGCCCAGGTTCAGCGCCGACTGGATCGACCTGAGCAGCGTCTCGTCCTCGAACGGCTTCTCGATGAAGTCGACCACGCCCGCCCGCATGGCCTCGACCGCCATCGGCACGTCGCCATGGCCGGTGATCATGATGACCGGAAGGGCGACGTTCATTTCCTTCAGCCGCTTGACCAGCTCCAGGCCGTTCATCTCGGGCATGCGGACGTCGGTGACGATGCAGCCGCGCTCGAGGGTCCCGGCCACCTCCAGGAACTCGCCGGCCGACGCATAGGTCTGCGACGGGAGGTCGTTCATCTCCAGCAGGAACCCAAGGGAGACCCGGATCGCCTCGTCGTCGTCGATCAGGTGTACGACCGCGTCACTCATGGTCGAGAAGCTCCTCGGGACTGACGCCGCGAAGCGTGAACCGGAAGATGGCCCCGCCCGCCGGGTTGGGCTCGACCCAGATCCGACCGCCGTGAGCTTCGATGATCGTACGCGAAATGGAAAGACCGATGCCCATGCCGTGGCTCTTCGTGGTCATGAAGGGCTGGAAGAGCTGCTCGGCCGCCTCGGCGCTGATCCCGTGGCCGGTATCGCTGACCCACACTTCGACCATGTCCTCGGGCGCCGGCCTCGCGCCGACGACGAGGTCCTTCTGCGGCGATTCCTCCATCGCCTCGATGGCGTTTCGGATGAGGTTGAGCGCCACCTGCTGGATCTGGACCTTGTCGGCGAGGACCAGGTTGACGCTGCGCTCGATGTCGTAGCGCAGTCGGATGCTGCGCTCCCGGGCGCCCACCATCGCCAGCGCGCCGGCTTCTTCGAGCAGCTTCGGCAGGCTCTCGATGCGCCGCTCGGCCTCGCCCTTGGCCACGAAGTCGCGCAGGCGGCGGATGATCTGCCCCGCGCGCAGCGCCTGGTCGGCGCCCTGGGAGATCATCTGCTCGAGCCGGGCCTCGTCCAGCGGCTTGCGCTTGATGAGCACCAGGCAGCCCTTCATGAAATTGGTGGCCGCGGTCAGGGGCTGGTTGAGCTCGTGCGCCAGCGCCGAGGCCATCTCGCCGAGGGCCGTCAGCCGCGAGACGTGCACCAGTTCGCCCTGCAGGTCCTGGAGGCGCCGCTCGGCCGCCTGCCGCTCGGTGAGGTCGCGCAGGAAGCCGGTGAAGTAGCGCCGGTCGCCCGAGCGCATCTCCCCGACCGCGAGCTCCAGCGGGAAGGTGGAGCCGTCCTTCCGCTCGCCCACGACCACCCGCCCGATGCCGATGATCCGCCGCTCGCCAGTCTGCTTGTAGCGGTCGACGTAGCTGTCGTGCGCCGACCGGTAGGGGTCGGGCATGAGCATGCTGACGTTCTTCCCGATCACCTCGGCCGAGGTCCAGCCGAACTGACGCTCGGCCGCGCTCGAGAACGACACGATCTGCCCGTGGTCGTCGATGACGATCATGGCGTCGGGCACGGTGTCGAGGATCGACTGCAGGTGCGCCTCGCGGGCCTGCAGGTCGTCGACGTAGCGCTGGACCGCGCGGCGGCTGTGGATCATCCGCGAGCCGAACCCGCCGACCGCCAGGGTGAGGGCGGCGAAGATCAGCATGCGCACGAGGCCGTCCGGCTCGTCCGCGTTCGGGAATCCCGCGATGCCGACTCCGAGGGCCAGCGAGAGCCCGCCGGCGAGCAGCGCCGGACCCATCCCGCCGATGGCCGCGCCGACCAGCAGCGGCGGCACGAAAAGCAGGAACGAGAGGTCGTCCTGCAGGATCGGATCCAGCAGCAGGCGCACGCCGACGGCCGCCGCAACGGCGACCGCCGCGGCCACGTAACCGGCCGCCCGGTTCCAGCGCCCGGTCACATCGGCGCGCGGTTCACTCGCCGCGTTCATGCGGCTTCGCCTAGGCAACAAGTCGGAACGTGGCAAGCGGCCATCAGGGGCTTTCGCGCGCGGCGGCCGGCCTCACGGCGAAGGCTCCGCCGTCCCGCCGGGCGTCGCCCGGTCCTGCAGCAGGTCCTCCACGTAGAGATGGCGCACCAGGACATAGGCCACGACCGCGAGCGGCGTCGCCAGCAGCACGCCCAGCGGTCCGAACAGCACGCCCATGGCCAGCACCGCGAACAGCGTGACGCCCATCGGGAGCTCGACCATCTGGCGCAGCAGCAGCGGGGTCAGCACATTGGCCTCGAACTGCGACGCGCCGAGATAGACGACCGCGGCCAGCGCCAGGGTGTCGGGTCCCTGGGCGGCGGCGAGGACGAGTCCGGGCGCCGTCGCGGCCCAGGGGCCGATCACCGGCACGAACTGGGCGGCGCCCGCCAGGACGCCGAGCGCCAGGGGGGACGGCACGCCGGCCCACCAAAGGCCGGCCGTGACCGTGGCCGCCACGACCGCCATCGACGCGAGCTGGCCCAGGAGCCAGCGGTTCAGGGCGCCGCCGCAGGCCGCCAGCACCTCGGCCGCGCGGCCCCGGCGCGGCAGCGGCAGCAGGCGGAGCAGACCGCCCAGATAGGTGCCGGGATGGAACGCGATGTAGAGCCCGCAGAACATGACGATGACCGTTGCCGCGGCCGCGGTCGCCGATCCGCGGAGGAACTCGGAGGCGGTGTCCACGATGAGCCCGTCGGCGTGCGGGAACCGCCGGAGGTCGTCGAGGATCCAGCTTCCGACCACCGAGGTCGAGAGCCTCGCCTGGAGCGCCTCCCAGGCCCGCGGCAGCAGTTCGCCCAAGGTGGCGACCTGGATCGACAGCTGCTGGCCGAACAGCCACGCCATGGCGGCGACCGCGGCCGTCAGTCCGGCGACCGCCGCGCCCAGGGCCAGCGGGCGGGGAACGCGGCGCCGGATCAGGGGGTCCGCCAGGGCGTGCAGCAGGACCGCGACCAGCACGGCGCCGAAGGCCAGCAGCAGCACGTCGGCTAGACGCCAGACGAGCAGCCCCGCCACCACCAGGGCCGCCACCTGCAACGGCGTGGCGATCACGCGCGTGGCGGCCGCGCGCAGGGGCGGACGCGTCGTCAATGCGACAGCATCACGGGGCAGGGCGGCGCCTCAAGCACCGCGCGGGTCGCCCCGCCCAGGACGAACTCGCGCAGACGCGCATGGCCGTACCCGCCCATCACCAGCAGTTCGGGCGCCGTCTCGTCCACATAGCGCGCAAGGCGCTGGCCGATGGACTCGTCGTGGGCGAGCCGCTCGTCGATGACGGTCGTGATCCCGTGGCGCTCGAGGTGGCTCGCCAGGGCGGCGGCCGCGCCATGCACGGCCTGCGGCTTCTCCCCGAGCGCCGTGAAGATGCGCACCTCGCCGGCGCGCCTGAGGGCCGGCAGGGCGTCGGCGAGGGCCCGCGCGGCGGCTGCGCCGCCGTCCCAGGCGATCGCGATCCGTCCGAAGCGGTCGGCCGGCGCGATCTCGGCGGCGTCGGGGAACACGACGACCGGCCGTCCCGACCCGAACAGCAGGGCCTCCGCCAGCTGCTGGTCGGCGAGCACCGCCGGCCCGATCGGGACCATCGTCAGGTCCCGCGTCCGCGCCGCCGCGGCGATCACGTCCGCCTCCTCATACAGCTTGGCGCAGGCCGTCTCGACGTGCAGCGGGGTGTCCGCCATCTCGGCGGCGATGCGGGCGCAGGTGGCGGCGAGCTGGGCCGTCGCGGCGCTGCGCGCCTCCTCGAGCGCGGAGACCCGGTCCAGGTCGAGCAGGGCGTTGGCCAGCGGGTGGTGGAGCTGGGGCAGGTCGATCTTCACGCTGAGGAACGTGAGCGCGCCGCCGAAGCGGCGGGCCAGCGCGACCCCGCCGCGGATGGCCCGGTCGGGCGTCGCGTCAGGATACGTCAGGGCGGCGAAGAACAGATCGGCGTAGGACATGCGCGCCTCCGGTGGGGCTCAATTGCCCTGGAGCGTCTCGAAGTAGGCGATGAGCGCGGCGGCCTCGTCCCGGGTGAAGGAGACGGGCGGCATTCGGTCGAAGCCGTGGGCCGACACCTCGGCGAACCGCCGCTCGAGCGAGATGGCGTTGTAGCGCCGGGCCAGCCGGTAGAACGCCGGCCCTTCCTGGGCGCCGCCGTCGTCCAGCCCCACGGTGTGGCATCCGCCGCACCGGCGCACCGCGATCTCGTGACCGCGCTGCTGCTCGGCGTCCAGCTTCGGGAGCGCCGGCGTCGAGGCCAGCGGCGGCGCGCCGCCGGCGCAGCCCGCGAGGGCCAGGCCGGCGACGATGAGGATGGAACGCAACATCGGCCCGGCCTAGTGGCTCATCAGGACGAAGTACTTCGGCGCGTGGATCAGGTCCTCGGTCACGCCGCCGAAGGCCCATTCGCGGGCGCGGGCGTGTCCGTAGGCGCCGCAGACCACCAGGTCCGCGCCGCTGTGCTGGGCCACACGCTCGATGGCGTTGGTGACGCCGTCCTGCGGGACCGCGTTGACCAGGGGGCGCGCGTTCACCCGGTGGGCCTTGAGGTTGACGATGACGTCGTCCACCTCGAACGCGGCGGCGTCCACCTCTTCGGGCTTCACGACCGCGTACACGATCACGTCCTCGGCGCGCTTCAGGAAGGGCAGGGCGTCGGCGATGGCGCGCCGGCACTCGCGGGTGTCCTTCCAGGCCACGACCACCGACTTGGCGCGCAGGTGCTGGCGCCCTTCCGGGACGATCAGCACCGGGCGTCCGGCGCTCATCACCACGTCGGCGGGGTCGGCGTTGCGCTGCCGGCCGGCCTTCGACGCCGGGCTCATGACGATGAGGTCGGCGGCGCGCGCCAGCATCAGGAGCGCGCGGTGGGGATAGTCCTGCATCGAACGCCATTCGACCTTCGCGCCGGCGGAGTCGCGCGAGAAGGCCTTCTCGGCGTTGGCGATGCTCTTCTCGATCTCCTCCTGGACGAGACCGACCCATTGCCCGGCCTCGTAGCCCATGAAGGGGCCGGCGGTCAGGCTGGGGTCGAAGGTCTCGGCGCCCAGGCCGATCAGGCGGGCGTCCAGGTCACGGGCGAGGCGGGCGGCCGCCTCGACGCGGTGCGAGGACGCGAGTCCGGGCTCGGCGTGCACCAGGATCGTCGGGTAGACGTCCGACTGGGCGACGGCGGGGGTGGTCCGTTCCTTGGTCGTCTGCATGGGGGGGCTCCAACGACGGCGCGGCCGGTGAACGCCTGCGGCCGCTCAGGCGCCTGGCTCAGGCGGCGAGCGCCTCGAGCGCGGTCCACTTCCGGACCTGGAAGCGGCGCGTCGAGGGGAATTCCACGATGGCCTCGCCCTGGAGCTGCGTCAGCATGCGCGACACCGTCTCGATGGTGAGGCCGAGATAATCGGCCATGTCCTGGCGACCCATGGGGAGCTCGACCTGGCCCTCGTCCTGGCGCTGGGCGATCGACATCAGGAAGCTGGCGACCCGCTCGCGGGCGCTCTTGCGGCCCAGCATGACCACGTGGTCCTGCAGGCGCTCCATCTCGAGGCGGGTCGCCTCCAGGATCGCGCGGTCCAGCTCGGCGTCGCCGGCGAAGGCGCGCATCGCGGCGCGGCGGACGACGGTGATCTCGCAGTCGGTCAGGGCTTCGGCGGCGAAACGGTGGTCGGGGCCGACCTCCAGGCCGAACAGGTCGCCGGCGTAGTAGAAGTCGCCGACCTGGCGGCGGCCGTCGAGGGTGACCCGGGTCGTGCGGACGACGCCGCTGACCACCCGGTACAGCATGTCGGCTTCCTCGTCCTGGGCGTAGATCTCGGTCTCGCGATCGAAGCTGACCCGCTTGCCCAGGCGCTCGAAGGCGTCCGTCAGCGCGCTGGCAGGCCGGGCGCCACGGGGGTCGTTCATGTCGTAGGCCAGGGTCATGGGAGGCTCCAATCCGATGGCGAATTGCTATCGGCTGCGAGCGTGGCCTCATATTGAGGAGCGTCCCCTAAGTAGCAGTACGGAGGCTGTCGCCCCTGTGCTTTGATCTGGGTCACGGCGCCGGAGGAAGGATGCTCGCCACGGTGTGTCAGCCAAGCGAGGAGGCGAGCATGGATCCGGCCAGAACGACCTGGGTCGTGGCGTTCGATGCGCGGCAGGCGCGGTTCTTCGTCGAGCCGGCGAGATCGGGTCCGCTGCGCGAGATCCGGGAGCTGCGCATGTCGGCCACCGAGGAGGAGCGCGGCGCCGGCGGCCTCCAGCGCGCGACCGTGCACTCGCGGGCCGGCGCCGGCCGCAGCGCGGCTGGAGACCGCAACCTCGCGCATGCGGCCGAGGCCCGGTTCCTGCGGCGCGTGGCGACCCGCCTGATGGTCGCCGGCGGCCGGGGCGACTTCGACCATCTGGCGCTGATGGGGCCGCCCCACGCGCTCGGAGCGCTGCGGAAGGCGCTGCCGGCCGGCGTGGCCGCCCGGGTCGAGGTGACCGACCCGCACGCCCGGGTCCATGAGGACGCCGACGCCATGCGGCAGATCCTGCGCGAGGCCCGCGCGCACGCCTGGCGCGCCGAGAGCGCCTGAGCTCAGTGCCCGTCAATCTCACCTTCCACGGGGCGGCGGGCTGCGTCACCGGCTTCTGCGCCCGCCTCACCACGCCCCGGGCCAGCGTGCTCGTGGACTGCGGCATGTTCCAGGGCCCCAAGACCCTGAAGGCGCTCAACTACGAGCCCTTTCCGTTTCGGGCGGGCGAGATCGACGCGGTGCTGCTGACGCACGCCCACATCGACCACTCCGGCCTCCTGCCCAAGCTGATGCGCGCCGGCTTCAAGGGCGCCATCCACGCGACCGCGGGGGCCCGCGACCTGTGCGAGGTCATGCTGCCCGACGCCGGCGACATCCAGGAAAGCGAGGTGCGGCAGCTCAACCGCCGCAACCAGCGCCGGGGCCGCGACCCCGTCGAGCCCATCTACACCGTGCAGGACGCGCGGCGGACCCTGGAGCTTTTCCACCCGGTGAAGCTCGGCCGCGAGGTGGCGGTCGCCCCTGGGGTGACGGCGCGCTACTGGGAGGCGGGCCACATGCTGGGCTCGGCCTCCATCGAGGTCCGCGTCGACGGCGGCGAGGGCCCGGTGACGATCCTCTTCTCGGGCGATCTCGGCCCTGGCGGGCGGGACTTCCTTCCCGACCCGGAGGGCCCCGCCGGCGTCGACCACCTGGTGATCGAGTCCACCTACGGCGGCCGACCGAGGGCGTCGATGGATCCCGCGTCGCGCCGGCGGCTGCTCGCCCGGGAACTGCGCGCCGCGCGGGAGGCCGGGGGACCGCTGCTGATCCCGGCCTTCGCCGTCGAGCGGTCGCAGGAGCTGCTGGCGGACCTGCAGATCCTGATCCGCGAGGGCGAGGTCCCGGACGTGGACATCTTCCTGGATTCTCCCTTGGCGATCGAGGCGACGGAGGTGTTCCGGCGGCGCGGCTGGAGCGCGTCGATGGACCGCAATCCCTTCGAGGACCTGCGCCAGAGCGGCCGGCTGATGTTCCTCCGCGAGCCCGGGGAGAGCGATCGGCTCGAGCGGATGAGCGGCTGGCACGTCATCCTGGCTGCGAGCGGCATGTGCGAGGCGGGGCGCGTGCGCAAGCACCTGAAGCGCCTGCTGTGGCGGCGCGACGCGACCGTCCTCCTGCCCGGGTACCAGGCCGCCGGCACCCTGGGCCGCATCCTGGCCGAGGGCGCGAACTCGGTCCGGATCCAGGGCGAGGACATCGCCGTCCGCGCCCGTGTCCGTTCTCTCGACATCTACTCGGGTCATGCCGACCAGGGGGCTCTCGCCGCCTGGGCCAAGGCGCGCCGGCCGATCGGCGGCTCGGTGTTCCTGGCGCACGGCGAGCCGGACGCGCTGGAAGGGCTTCGGACGAAGCTGGTGGCGGAGGGTTTCGCCCCCGAACGGCTGGTGATCCCGGCGCTCGACGAGCGCTTCGCCCTGGCCCCGGCGGCCCCGGCGTCGCCGCTCGCAGGCGCCGAGGCGCGCATCCTGCCCGGCGCCGCCGCGCGCCCGGACTGGCACAACGCCCGTTCGCGCCTGCTGCTCGACCTCAACGCCCGCCTGGAGACGCTGCCGGACGACGCCGCGCGCGAAGCCCTGCTCGAGGCCCTGTCGCAGGCGCTGGGCCCGGCGGAAGGGGTTGATGTCGGTCAAGGCAAGCCGCCCGCCGCGCCTGCAGGATGAGGCGTACTCACCCCCCCTAGGAGTCACCCATGCCCAGATCCTTGACCAAGCAGGTCCAGCGCGATCTCGAAGACACGCTCGATGACGTTTCGAAGATGCTGCGCCGCGCAGCCGAGAACCTGAGCGACGACGCCGAGCAGGCGCTGGCCCAGGCCTCGCAGGCCCTGCGCGACGCCGCGCAGAAGGTCGCCGACAAGGCGCCGCCGGAGGCGAAGTACCTGGCGGACAAGGCCGTGGCCGAGGCGAAGGCCCATCCGGTCGCCACGGCGGCCGCGGCGCTGACGGCTGCGGCGGCTCTGGTCAGTCTGCTGAAGATCGGCCGGAAGAAGGCCGCCTGATCCGCAACGCGCGCCGGTGCTGTCGATCGCGCAACTGGCGCCGTTCCTCCTCGCGGTGGCGCTCATCGAGCTGACCCCCGGCCCGAACATGGCCTACCTCTTCCTGGTGGCCAGCCGCTCGGGCCGGGCCGCCGGACTGGTGACCGTGGCCGGCGTCACGCTCGGGCTCGCCGTCTACCTGGCGGTGACGCTGGCGGGCCTCGCGGAAGCCCTGCGCTGGCCGTGGATCCTGGAGACGCTGCGGTGGGCCGGCGTGGCCTATCTGGCGTGGCTCGCGGTCGAGGCCTGGCGCACCGCGGGCGCGCCCCTTGCGGTCGCGACGTCCGAGAAGCGGCTGTTCGTCCGCGGCCTCGTCAACAACGTGCTGAATCCCAAGGCGGCGATCCTCTATCTCGTGCTGCTGCCGGGGTTCATCCGTCCGGAGCTCGGCGACCCGAGGGCCCAGGCGCTTCAGCTCGGCCTCATCCACCTGGGGTTCAGCGCCGCCGTGCACGCCTCGATCGTCATGGCCGGCGCGGGCGCAGGCCGCGCGCTCACGGCATGGCCCGGCGCGCGGCGGCGCGTGGAGCGGCTGTTCGCGGTCGGCCTGCTGGCGGTGGCCGCCTGGGTCGCGGTGACGCCGGCCTAGAGCCTCGCCCGTTCTCGGCTTTCGGAACGCGCCCTAGAGGACGCAGCTCGTCAGGCCCTCGCGGCGAACGGCGCGGGCGTTGCGGTTGATGCTGCCGGCCCGGCGCTTCATGTAGGGCCCGGGCTTGGCGGCCTTCCAGGACAGGGGCTTCGGCACGATGGCGGCGAGCCGCGCCGACTGCTGGACGGTCAGCTTCGAGGCGGGGACGTTGAAGTTCTTCCGGGCCGCCATCTCGGCGCCGTAGACGCCCGGACCCCACTCGATGGAGTTCAGATAGACCTCCATGATCCGCTCCTTGCCCCAGCCGATCTCGATCAGGACCGTGAACCAGGCTTCGAGCCCCTTGCGGACCCAGTCGCGGCCCGGCCAGAGGAAGATGTTCTTGGCCGTCTGCTGCGAGATGGTGGACCCGCCGCGCAGCTTCTTGCCGGCGGCGTTGGCGGCCATGGCCTTCTCGATGGCCTCGAGGTCGAAGCCCTTGTGCTCGCAGAACCGCGCATCCTCGGCCGCGATGACGGCGCGCACCAGGCTCGGCGAGATCCTCTCCAGCGGGACCCACTTGCGTTCCAGGCCGTGGCCTTCGAACACGCGCTGCACCATCAGGAAGGTGATCGGCGGGGGCACGAAGCGGTAGATGGCCACCACCGCGATGGGTCCGATCACGAAGATCATGAGGCCGGCGACGACCACCGCCTTCACGAAAGCCCCGAAGCCGCCCTTGCCGCTCTTCGCCACGCCGCTTGCCTTCACCTAGGGTGCTGATGGTAGGCGCCATTCTGACAGAGTCGGTCAACGGCCCGCTAACGGCCAGGAACGAGGGCGGCATGCAGGTTTCAGAAGCGATCGAGCGGCGGATTTCCATCCGGGCCTTCAAGCCCGATCCCGTGCCGGGCGCGGTGGTGGCCGAGATCCTGGAGCGGGCCGCCCGCGCGCCCTCGGGCGGCAACCTGCAGCCCTGGCGGGTCTACGCGCTGGCCGGCGACGCCCTGGCCGGGCTCAAGGCCGCGGTCGCCGCGAACCCCTTCGGCGAGACCCCGGAGTACGACGTCTATCCGCCCAACCTCTGGGACCCCTTCCGGACCCGGCGGTTCCAGAACGGCGAGGACCTGTACGCGGCCATCGGGATCCCGCGCGAGGACAAGCCGGCCCGCCTGCGGCAGCTCGCGAAGAACGGCGAGCTGTTCGGCGCGCCCGTGGGCCTGTTCTTCTGCCTGGACCGCAAGCTGGGCCCGCCCCAGTGGGCGGACCTGGGCATGTACATGCAGAACGTCATGCTTCTGGCGCTCGAGCGCGGGCTGGACACCTGCGCCCAGGAGTACTGGGCCCGCTACCCCCAGACGGTGGCCAAGGCCGTCGGACTGCCCGAGGATCACATGCTCTTCTCGGGCATGGCGCTGGGCTACCGGGACGATGCGGCCCCGATCAACACGCTGCGCGCCAGCCGGGACCCGGTGGACGTGTGGTGCGAGCTGAAGGGCTTCGAATGAACCCGCGGCGGATCCTGCTCGCGGCGGCGATCCTGGCCGGGACGACCTACGTCGCGTCCTGGTTCCTGCCGTTGCCCGCGGCCGCTTCCGTCACCTGGAAGGGGGCGGGCGTCGCGCTGCTGGCGGTCTATGCGGCGACGATGGCGCGAGGCCTCGACGGCTGGCTGCTGGCGGCGGTGCTGGCGTTCGGCGCCCTGGGCGACGTGCTGCTCGAGACCCACGGGCTGGTCACTGGCGCGCTCGCCTTCCTGGCCGGCCACGTCACGGCCATCGTCCTCTACCTGCGCAACCGCCGCCCTGCGGCGGCCGGGGACTGGGCCGTCGCGCTGGCCCTGTTCGTGGGGGTGCCGGTGATCGCCTATCTGCTGCCGCCACAGCGGGAGGGCGCGGGCCTCATCGCCCTCTATGCGGCCGGATTGTCCGCCATGGCCGCCGCCGCCTGGCTCAGCCGGTTTCCCCGGACGCTGGTGGGGGCGGGCGCCATCATGTTCGCCGTGTCCGACCTGCTGATCTTCCTGCGCACGGGCCGGCCCGCCCTCGACACGTTCCCCCTGGGCCTCGCCGTCTGGGGCCTCTACTTCGCCGGGCAGGCCCTGATCGCGATCGGGGCCACGAGGGCGCTGGGCCGGGACGCGGCCGGCAGGACTTCCTAAACCACGCCTCTTCAACCCGCCTTCACCCTGGCGTGCGCATGGTCGCGGCCGATCCCGGCCGAGCAGAACGCATGCGCCTCACGCCCCACCTTCTCATGCGCGCCTTTCGCGCCGCGAGCCTGCTGGCCGCGGCGGCCGGCGTGGCCGCGCTGGCCGGTCCGTTCAAGTACTCCGACCTGAACCTGCCGTTCCCGGACACCGTGGCGCACGCGCTGCTGTTCTATGGGCTGACCGTGGCGGCCATCGGCGGCCTGCCGCGAAGCCGGGCGAACGAGGTGGCCCTTCTGATGCTCGGGGCCGGCGTGGCGAGCGAGGTCGCCCAGCAGATGGTCGGGCGGCAGATGTCGCTGCACGACCTGGCGGGCGACGCGGCCGGCGTCGCCCTGGCCTATGCGCCCATCGCGGTCACGCGGCTGCGGGAACTGGCGCGCACCCATCCGCACATGACCTTCGCGGAACTTCGCCGGATCGATCCGCGGCACGCGGCGCGCGGTCGCCGGCGCGCCGCCTCGGCGGCCGAGAACGCGCCGGCGTCGCCGGGCCCGTAGCGGACTTCGTCCCGCCGTGACACGCTCCCCGGAAACACAAGGGAGTGACGTCATGGGTGCGAAATGGTGGGCGGCGGCGGCCGTCTGGCTGGCGGCGGCGGGCGCGGCGCAGGCGCAGGACGCCTGGCACCCCTCGCCGTACGGCAAGGACGACCTGCGGGGCGCGGTGAACAACCTGTCGGCCGAGGGCGTGAAGCGGGCGGCGGCGCTCGTCCGCACCGGCAAGGTGTACGCCCTGGGCGTGCCCACAGGCCCGGACAGCCCGGCCTACGGCGACCGGAAGTACAGCGCCGAGATCATCCAGACCCCGCCGCCCGGCCAGCCCCCGATCGGGCCCAACAAGGTGACCGCCCACGACGAGAAGGTGACAACCAGCATGGGGATCGGCACCCAGATGGACGGCTTCGGCCACCTGGGCATCGACAACCGGTACTACAACGGCCTGAAGGGCGAGGACCTGCGCACGCCGAAGGGCTTCAGCCGGCTGGACCTGGCCGACGTCCCCCCGATCGTGACCCGCGGCGTGCTCATCGACATGACGCGCCACTTCGGAAAGCCGATGCTGGACGGAGGCCAGGTGATCACCCGCGCCGACGTGCAGGCGGCGCTGAAGGCGCAGAAGCTCACCATCGGCAAGGGCGACGTGGTGCTCTTCCACACCGGCTGGATGAAGGTGATGGAGACCGACAAGGCCCGCTTCCTGGCGACCGAGCCTGGCATCGGCGAGGAGGCGGCGGTCTGGCTGGCCGACCAGGGCGTCGTCGCGATCGGCGCGGACACGGTGGCGCTGGAGCACATCCCCTTCGCCGATCCGGACCGGCAGTGGGTCGTCCACCAGACGCTCCTGGCCAAGAAGGGCGTCCACGTGCTGGAGAACATCAACACCGCGCCGCTGGCGGCGGACGGGGTGGGCGAGTTCCTGTTCGTCCTGGGCCAGCCGCGTTTCGTCGGCACCGTGCAGGTGGTGATCAACCCGATCGCCATCCGCTGAGACGCCGCCGGCGCTACAGGCCGTAGAACCGCACGAAGCTCTCGATAGGCGCGGAGACGGCGAGCATGCGGTAGGGGAAGACCTCCCAGGGCGCCTCGGGGTCCATCGCGGGCAGGCTCGCCACCACGGCGTCGCGGACGTCCGGTCGGATGCGTTCCCGGCTGTCGATCACCTGACCCCAGGTCGCCGTGCCGCGCAGCCCGATGGGCGGGGCATGCGGCGCGCGCGAGGCGACGTAGTCCGGCGGGAAAAGGCGCCGGTAGGCCTCGAGGTTGTAGAGCCAGGATCCGCCGCGGATCTGCGTGGCCTGCGGATGGACCCGCCGCACGTTCGCGACCAGCGCGCGCAGTTCGGCCCGCCGCCGCGGGACCTTCGCGGCGACGAGGGGCCCGCCGTCGTCGTCCGTGTCCAGGTTGTGGAAGTGGATGCGGACCACGCCGTCGTCGGTCGCGGGATCGTGGGCGAAGCTGCCGAAGCCGCTCTGCCCGGGATGCGGCAGGACCTCGTCGGACGCGGCGATGAAGGCCTCGCGGGTCAGCGCCAGCTGCGCGGCAAGGTCAGGCGCCGCCTCGAGCGCCTCGGCGTAGGGCGCCCAACCCGCGGCGGGCGGGCCTTCGCGCCAGAGGCCCAGGCCCAGGCGGCGATGCAGGTTCGTATGGGTCAGGGCGGTCTCGCCGAGCGGCGCGCCGGTGAGTTCGGCCATCCGGTTCGCGAGGCGCAGCTGCACCTCCACGTAGGGCGCGATGCGATCGGCGCGGGCGATCCGTTCGGGGGAGCTCATGGGCCGGGCTGTAGCGCGAGTCCCGTGCATTCGCCGTGGAGCTGTGGTTCCCTCGCGGCGAAATCCCGCCGCAACAATCGCCGTGACGCTTGGCGGCCAAGGACGAAGCCAGGGAGGTCTCCATGTGTGACGACGATATCCACGTCGGCCTGATCCACGATCCCACCGTGTCGCGCCGGACGTTCGGCCTGATGACGGCCGCGGGCGCCGCGGCGGCGGCCAGCGCCGCGCGCGCGCAGGCGAAGGTGGTGGAAAAGGACGTCGAGGTGAAGACCGCCGACGGGACCGCCGACGCCGTCCTGTTCCATCCGTCGGGCAAGGGGACATGGCCGGCGGTCCTGATCTGGACCGACATCGCCGGCCTGCGCCCGACGTTCCGCGAGATGGGCCGACGGCTCGCGGCCGAGGGCTATGTCGTCCTGGTTCCGAACCCCTTCTACCGGTCCGTGAAGGGCGTGGTGGCCGGCGAAGGGTTCAACTTCGCCAATCCCACCGACCGGGCCCGGGTGATGGGCTATCGGCAGGCCATGACCAACGCCGGGGTCGACGGGGACGCCAAGGCCTACCTGGCCTTCCTCGACGCGCAGCCGCAGACCAACAAGCGCAGGAAGGCCGGCGTGCAGGGCTACTGCATGGGGGGCCCGCTCTCGTTCCGGACCGCGGCGGCCGTGCCCGGGCGCATCGCGGCCGTGGGCAGCTTCCACGGTGGCGGCCTCACCACCAAGTCTCCCGACAGCCCGCACCTGCTGATTCCCAAGACCAACGCCAGCTACCTCGTGGCCGTGGCCGAGAACGACGACAAGCAGCAGCCCGACTCGAAGGACATCCTGAAGGCGGCCTTCGCCGAGGCGAAGAAGTCGGCCACGGTGGAGGTCTACCCGGCGGCCCACGGCTGGTGCGTCAAGGGCAGCCAGGTCTACAACGAGGCGCAGGCCGAGAAGGCGTGGGCCGAGCTTCTGAAGCTCTACAAGGCCAGCCTGGCGTAGGTCGCCGCCGTCACTTCGGGACGGGAGGGGCCCCGGCGCGGTCGAACGCGCCGGCGGCGCCCGGAAACACCACCGGGCTCTCGTGGCCGTCGGGGCCGATGGCGCTGACGCCGAAGAACCAGTCGTCGATGTTGACGGCCTTCAGCACCGTCTGGCCCGTGGGCGGGACCACGCGGGAGAAGCGCCACTGCGGGTCGGTGGTGGCGCGCCACCAGACCCGGTAGGCCGCCGCGTCGGGCGCCGGCGTCCACCTGACCGTCGTGTCGGCGCTGACCGCGCCCGAGATCTCCACGCCCGAGGGCGGACGGGGCGCCAGGGCGAGGGCCGCCATGGACGCCACATTCAGGCGCGTCACCTGGGCCAGGTAGGCGAAGTCCACGCCGTCGATCGTGTCGCCGTACCGGATCCCGTTCTCGGTGCGCAGGTTCTGGTGCTGGCGGGTGTAGTTCTCCACCGCCTCGGTCACGCGGACGGCCGGGAAGCCCGCGCGCAGCATCTCCACCTGGTCGCCGCCCCGGCCGTAGCGGTCGGTGCGGTAGACCATCACCACGTCGAGGTTGGTGAGATAGCGGTCGGCGACGACGTCCATGAAGCGCGCCAGGTTCCGCGAGGGGCTGTCCACCTCGCCACCGTTGTAGCGGCGGCGGTCGGCCTGCGCGGCCGTCTCGGTGGAGCGCGTGCCTTCCGAGAAGACGCGCACGTGGGTGTTGTCGCGGACCCCGGACAGGCCCTCGGTGTTGCCGATGATGTCGTTGTTGAGGTTGGCCTCCACGAACCAGCCGCGTTCGACCGCGTGCTCGGCGAGGATGCGTCCGCCCAGCAGGCCCTGCTCCTCGCCGGCCAGCGCCGCGAAGACCAGCGTGGCCGGAAAACGATGCCGGCAGAGGACCCGCGCCGCCTCGATGACGGCCGACGTGCCTGAGCCGTCGTCGTTGGCGCCGGGCGCATCCGAGGTGAAGTCTTTCGCATCGGTGGCGCGGCTGTCGTAGTGGCCAGAGATCACGATCACCCGGTCGGGGTCGCTCGTTCCCGGCAGGACGCCCAGCACGTTCACCACCTCGGTGGGCCCCGCCAGGCGCTCGGCGGTCATGGTGCGCGACAGGGTCTCGACGCGGAGGCGTCCGCCGCAATCCTTCGAGATCGAAGCGAACTCGGCCGCGATCCAGCGCCGCGCCGCGCCAATGCCCCGGCGATCGGACCGGGTTTCCGAGCCCGTGTGCCGGGTCCCGAACGACACCAGCCGCTCGATATCCGCGCGCTGCCGCTGCGGCGACACCTCGGCGACGATTTCCTTCAAGATCGAATGATCTCCGCCGAGCGGCTGAGCCGCCGGGGCCGTCGCGGCGGCGCAGACGCAGAGGGCCAGGGTGAACGCAAGGGAAGCACGCATGGCCGCGGACCTTGCCTCGCCCCCGGAACGGTAGCAATACGCGGGGCGTGAAGGCGGTCCCCCTGACGGGGGCCAAGAGGGAACCGGGGTGAGACTCCCCGGCTGTGCCCGCAACTGTGAGCGGCGAGGGCCGCGTCCGATCCTGCCAGCCTCGGCCCGGCAGGACGCCACTGGGAAGCCCGACGGGACTCCTGGGAAGGCGAGGGCGAGGCCTAGTGACCCGCAAGCCAGGAGACCTGCCGTCTTCTTCCGTCGCTCGTCCGCGGCCCGGGACCAGGCCAACGACCGGCAGAGCCGAGGCTCTGACGCAGGCGACTCCCAAGCTGGAGTCTGACGTCAATGCGATCCTACCTTCTTGCCACCGCGGCCCTCGCCGCGGCCGCCGCCGCGCCGGCCTGCGCGGACACCTCGGTCGACGAGGTCGTCGTCACCGCCGCGCGCCTGCCGGTGGACCCCGAGGAGATCACCGGCGCCCGGGTGATCGACCGCGCCGAGATCGAAGCGCGGAACACTGCCTTCGCGGCCGATCTCCTCTCGACCGTGCCCGGCGTGTCCATCGCGCGGACCGGCGCGTTCGGCGGCGTGGCGGCCATCCGCATCCGCGGCGCCGCGCCCGACAAGACCCTGGTGCTGATCGACGGCGTGCCGGTCGGCGACGGCGCGGCCCCGAACGGCGACTACGACCCCTCCTCGCTGCAGACCGCCGACCTGGAGCGGGTCGAGGTGCTGTCCGGGCCGCAGGGCTCGCTGTGGGGCTCGGAGGCCATCGGCGGGGTGGTCAGCTTCACCACGCGCGAGCTGGACGGGCTGGAGTTCGCAGCCGAAGGCGGCTCGTTCACGACGGCGCGGGGCTTCGCCGGCGCGGGGACGCGCACCGACCGCTACGCCCTCAGCGCCACGGTTGCGGGCTTCCGCACCGACGGGATCTCGAAGGCCGACACCGGCGCCGAGGACGACGGCTTCAGGACCTGGACGGCCAACCTCGGCGGCCGCTTCACCGCTTCGCCTCAGGTGCGCGTGGACGGGCGGCTGCGGTACACCCGCTCCACCGTCGAGATCGACGGCTATCCGCCGCCGCGGTTCGAACTGGGCGATACGCCCGACCGGGCGAAGACCCGCGCCTGGCAGGGTTTCGCGCGGGCGAGCGTGGACGCGCTGGGCCTCACGCACGAGATCAGCCTCAGCGCCTACGACCTGAGGCGCCGCAACCTCTCGTCCTTCCCGTCCGTCGTGGACGCGGACCGGCAGGTGCTCCGCTGGACTGCGACGCAGGGCGACCGCTTCGTGGTCGGCGCCGAGCACCAGGCCAGCGAGGCCGACCTTTCCACCGGCCTTTCGCGCAACCTCTCCAACACCGCGGTCTTCGCGGTGGGGCAGGCGCGGCTGGACCGGCTGACCCTGACCGGCAGCGTGCGGCACGACGACCCCGAGGCGTTCCGGTCCCGGACCACCGGCCGGCTCTCGGCGGCGCTCGACGCGGGCGGGGGCTTCCGCGTGGTGGCGTCCGCCGGCACGGGCTTCAAGACGCCGACGGTCAGCCAAGTCGTCTGCGACTTCTGCTTCGCGCCGCCGGTCGCCCTGCGGCCCGAGCGGGCCGAGGGCTATGATCTTCGGCTGGGCTGGTCGAACGCCACGGTCTCCGCGGCCGTGACCGCGTACCGGCTGCTGGTGCGCGACCAGATCGCCTACGTCGCCAGCCGCTACATCAACATCGCCAAGACCAGCTCCAGCGGGCTCGAGGCCGAGGTGGACGCGCGGCTCGCCGAGGGCGTGCGCGTGAAGCTGGCCTACGCCTGGACGGACGCCATCGACCGCTCGACGGACCGCAGCCTGCTCCGCGTTCCCGACCACGCGGGGTCCGCGTCGCTGCTCTGGGACCGCGGCCCCTGGTCGGGATCGGTCTCGGTGCGGGCGGAGTCGAGCCAGTCCGACACCGCCCGGGACGGCTTCAGCCGCGCCGTCCGAGGCGGCTTCGTCACGGCCGACGTCTCGGCCGCCTACGCGGTGAACGAGGGCCTGACCCTGACCGCGCGCGTCGAGAACCTCGCCGACAGGCGCTACGCCGAAACCCTCGGCTACCGTGAGCCGGGCCTGGCGGCGTATGTGGGGTTGAGGCTGCGGCGGTAGGCGGCCAAGCGCGCCAGGGCTCCGGACTCGGAGCCTCATCGTCCCGATCAGACGGTCCGTCTGAACGGGAGAGGCTCCGGGATCGGCGCCGGCGGTTTCAGCCGGTGCGCCGCGAGGGCCTCATAGTGGGGTCGGGCGGCGTCCGCGATCCGCGCGAGGTGGTCGGGCAGGGCCGGATACTCGCGGCGCTCCGGGGCCTCGAAGGCGGTCGAACGCTCGACCGCGTCGTACCAGGCGGGCGCCCAGACGCCGTCCGAGGCGCGGCGTCCGGCCGGCCAGCTCAGCATCTGTTCGCGGAAGGGGATATCCAGCGCATCGCACAGGGCGCAGAGCATCGCCGGCGGATGCGCCAGGATATCGGCGCCCCGCACCACGGGCGGCGCCTGCCCCAGCGTGTCGGCCACGCGGTCGAACAGCGCGCGCTGCTGCACGACGCCGATGTCGTCCAGGGTCGCCTCGGCGCGCCTGGCGACGTAGGAGGCCAGCACCTCGGCCGGGTCGCGGATCAGGAAGGCGCTGCGCCGGCCCGCCACCCAGTCCAGGCCGAAGCCGGGCAGCATGTGGTGGGTCATGTGCTTCTCGTAGACGAGCGGGCCGCCGAGGGCGTCGAGGCCGGTCACCACGTCGCGCCAGTCGTGCGGCTGGGCCGCCAGGACCTCGTCCCGCATGGGATGATCGAGCCCGGTGCGGGCCAGGTAGGCCGCGTAGAACGGCTCGTCCACGACCTGGCAGTCGGGCCGGTTCTCGAAGCTGCGCATCATCGCCGTGGAGATGTTGCGCGGACCCGACCACATGGCGATCCGGATCGTCATGCGCTGCGGCGCCCGTCGCGGGCGTCCTCGTCCTTGAGCGCCTCGTAGTGCGCGCGGAGCCGGGCGGTGACGGGGCCGGGCAGGGGGTGCGGGAAGTCGCGGCCGTCCAGCGACCGGACCGGCGTCAGGCCGCCGAAGGTGCCGGTGACGAAGGCCTCGTCCGCCTCGGCCACGTCGGCCAGCTCGAAGTCGCCGAGGGTGATCGGCACGCCGTGGCGGCGGCAGAGCGCGATGACGTTCGCCCGGGTCACGCCGTTGAAGCAGTAGTCGCCGGTGGAGGTCATCACCCGCCCGTCCTTCACCCAGAAGAAGTTGGTGGCGTTGCAGGACGAGACGAAGCCGTTCGGATCCAGCATCAGCGCCTCGTCGCCGCCCTTGCCGATGGCGTCGATCAGCGCGCGGATCAGCGCGAGGCGGCTGTGCGAGTTGAGCCGCATGTCGAACATCTCGCGCGGCGTGCAGACGATCTCGGAGGTGGCGAGCGCGAGGCCGCGGGCGGCGACCTCGGGCGAAGGGCTCTTGTACTCTGCCGTGATGACGATGGTGGGCCTGCCGAGCCAGTTGCGGGGGTCCTGGTTCACCGCCGCCTTCTCGCCGCGGGTGACCATCAGGCGCAGGTGCGCGCCGTCCACCATGCCGTTGGCCGCCAGGGTGCGTTCGATCTCGGCGGTCAGCTCGTCGGGGGTGAGGCCGAGCGGGAGCTGGATTGCCTCCAGGCCCGCGAACAGCCGCTCCAGGTGCGCCTCGAGGAACAGCAGGCGGCCCTTGTGCAGCCGCAGGCCTTCCCAGACGCCGTCGCCCAGGACGAAGCCCGCGTCGAACACCGACACCCGGGCCTCGGCCCGCGGCACGAGGTCGCCGTTCACGTAGATGCGCAGGTCCGCGTTCCGCGGGTCCGCCGCGAAGTCCTGACTCCCAGCCATGCCCCAGCCTATACACGGGATGACGGAGCGGAGGAGCAGACATGGCGATCGGCGGATCGACGGCCGAGGCGGAGCTCGCGGACCTGGGCCCCTGGTCCAACCCGGCGCCGCCGATCACGCGCGCCGAGCGGCTGGCGCGGCTGGCGAAGGCCCAGTCGCTGATGACCACCGACGCCCTGATCATCGGGGCCGGCGCGTCGCTGCGCTACTTCGCCGGCGTCGGCTGGAACGCGACCGAGCGGCTGGTGACGATGATCCTGCCGAAGACCGGGACGCCGGTGATGATCTGCCCGCGCTTCGAGGAGGGATCGCTCCTGGCCTCCCTCGGCGTGGAGGCGCCGCTCAGGCTGTGGGAGGAGCACGAGAGCCCCTACGACCTGTCCGCGCAGGTGCTGGCCGGGATAGGCGCCCGCTCGCTGGCGGTGGATCCGGCGCTGGCGTTCGCGATGTTCGACGCGCTGCGGATCGCGGCGCCCGATGTGGCCATGGCCAACGCCGCCCCGGTGGTGGACGGCTGCCGCATGATCAAGTCGCCGGCCGAGCTCGCGCTCATGGCGCAGGCCAAGGCCATGACCCTGGAGGTCCACCGCCGCGCCGCGCGGATCCTGCGCCCGGGGATCACCACCGGCGAGGTGCGCCGGTTCATCGACGCCGCGCACCGCGCGCTCGGGGCCGACGACGGCTCGTCGTTCTGCGCGGTGCAGTTCGGCGAAGCCTCGGCCTATCCGCATGGCCTGCCGGGCGAGCAGGCGCTGAGCGACGGCGACCTCGTGCTGATCGACACGGGCTGCCGGGTGCAGGGCTACAACTCCGACATCACCCGCACCTACGTCTTCGGCCAGCCGACGCAGGAGATGCTCCGCGTCTGGGCGGTCGAGAAGAAGGCCCAGGCTGCGGCCTTCGCGGCGGTGAAGCCCGGCGTTCTGTGCGAGGAGATCGACGCCGTGGCGCGAAGGGTCCTGGCCGCCGAAGGCTTCAGTGCGGACTACGACCTGCCCGGCCTGCCGCACCGCACCGGCCACGGCATCGGCCTGTCGATCCACGAGGCGCCTTACCTGGTGCGCGGCGATCGCACGCCGCTGCAGCCCGGCATGTGCTTCTCGAACGAGCCGATGATCGTCATCCCGGGCGCGTTCGGCGTCCGGCTGGAAGACCATTTCCATGTGACGGAGGCGGGCGCGGCGTGGTTCACGCCGCCGCAGCCCGCGATCGACCGGCCGGTCTAGGGTCCGTCCTCAAGATCCGGTCATCCCGGCGAAGGCCGGGATCCAGATGGAAGGGCTCAGATGCGGGTTCCGTAGGCTCGGAGCCCCTCCAACCACGATCTCGCACGTGAAATCTGGGTCCCGGCATTCGCCGGGACGGCCGGAAGTTGTTGAAATCGCTGATGTCGAAGTGAGTCCGAACCCTGCCGCATCCCGCGGCGGATCAGGCGGCCGCCCAGTTCAGCGCGTCGGGGTCGTCGATCGCCATCTCGTCCCAGTCCAGGTCGGGCGGCGGGCTCATGGCGGCCGCGACGACGGCGCTCATCTCGGCGGCCGAGGTGACCCCCACGAGCACGGCGGTGGCTTCAGGGCGGGTCAGCGCGAAGCCCAGCGCGGCCTGCAGCGGGTCGGACTTGCCCTCGGCGATCAGGCGCCGCGCGCGGCTGATGCGGCCGGCGGCGGCCTTCAGGTGGCTGGGCGCCCGGTCGGGCGGCAGGAACAGCACGCCGTTCAGGAAGATGGAGCGCAGGTGCACCTCGATCCCCATCTCGGCCAGGGTGGCGAGCGAGCCGTCCAGCAGCAGCCGCTGGTCGAGGAGCGAGGCCGGCGCCTGGACGACGTCGGGCTTGAAGCGCCGCGCCACGCCGACCGGGTCGTCCGAGGCGTAGACCGGCACGCCGATCCGCCGGCAGACGCCGGCGTCCTTCAGCGCCCTCAGCCGGTCCCAGAGCGACGCGCCTTGCGGGGCGAGCAGGTCGGTGGCCGACGGCGCGAGGATGGTGTCGACACGCTCGACGCCGAGGCGCAGCATCTGGGCGCGAAGCTCGGCCTCGGCCACTTCGGGGCCGCGGTCGGGGCGGATGCTGGTGAGCGTGACCTTGAACGGGTTCGGCTGCGGCAGCGCGCCGCGAAGCAGGGTGTCGGCCGTCGTCGAGCCGCGCACGACGTCCAGCACGCCCATGCCCGAGCGCCCGGCGATGGAGAGGATGTCGCGAGCCTCGGCGTCGCGCGGCCGGCCGCGGCTCATGGCCGGCTGATCGAGGCCGAACTGGCCGGTTCCGAGGCCGAGCTTGCTGAGGGAGGCGGTCATGCGGCGGGCAGGCTCGGCGGCTGAAATGCTTGGTGGAATCCGTTTCCGAGACCATTTTGTCGCAGGAAAGCTAAGAAGGCGTATCCGAGGGTGATTGACGTTCCCGGTCCCGACTCGCCCCTTCCCGAGTGGCCCACCTTCGGCCTCGACGAGGACGTCCGCCCGGCCCTGCGCCGCGCGGCCGAGGCGGGAAACCCCCTGGTCCTGGCGACGCTGGTGGCCGTGGAGGGCGGCGGCCCGCGGCCCGAAGGCACCCAGATGGTCTTCGCCGAGGGGGTGCTGGCCGGCTACTTCTCGGGCGGCTGCGTCGAAGGCGACGTGGCCGGCCACGCCTGGGCCGTGCTCGCGGACGGGCAGGCCCGGCGACTGGTGTACGGCGAAGGCAGCCCCTGGCCCGACATCCGCCTGCTCTGCGGCGCCCGCATCGAGATCTTCGTGGAGCGGGTGGGACCGCACGATCCCGCGCTGGCGGAGCTGCTCGCGGCCGAGGCAGAGCGTCGGCCGGTGACCTACCTGAGCGACGGCGCCCGGCGCAGCTGCGGACCGGACCCCGCGCCGTGGCCGGGCGTCCAGGTGGTGCGGCGTCACGAGCCCAGGCCGCGGCTGGTGATCGTGGGCGGCGATCCGACCGCCCTGGCCATCGCCGAGCTGGGGGTGAAATCAGGGTTCGAGACGACGCTGGTGCGGCCCAAGGGACCGTCCACCCCGCCGCCGATCCCGCACCTGGCCTACCGCCGGGACGATCCCGGCCCGGCGCTGGCGGCCATCGGCCTCGACCCGTGGACGTACGTGGCCGTGGCGACCCACGACCTGGAGACCGACCGCGAGGCGCTGAAGGCGGCGCTGCCCTCCCGGGCGGGCTACGTCGGCCTGCTGGGCGCGCGCCGGCGACTGGCCGGGCGCGTCGCCGAGCTGGAGGACATGGGGATGCCGGCGGCGGCGCTGGCGCGGCTGCACGCCCCGATCGGCCTGGACATCGGCGGCAAGGCGCCGTTCGAGGTGGCGGTCTCGGTGATCGGCGAGATCACCGCCGTCCGCTACGCCCGCGCCAGCGGCAGCGCCTCGACGACGTCGCCCGCGGACAGCGCCGGCGCATCCGCCGGCCGCCGCAGCAGCGCGTTGGACGCGTTGAAGACCCCGATCAGCGAAGAGTCCTGATCCGGGAACGCCTCGATGGTGACGCCGCCGTCCGCGTGGGCGAGGCGCGCACGCATCCAGTGCTCGCGGGAGCCGTTGGCGGGAAGCGGCCGGGCGAGCCGGGCCGAAAGGGTCGGCGGCGTCGGGTCGGCCCCGGCGTAGGCGCGCAGCAGCGGACGGAGAAACAGCTCGGCGCAGACCAGCGCGGACGCGGGATTCCCGGGCAGGCCCAGCAGCCTGCGCCCGTCGCCCAGGACGCCGAAGAAGGTGGGCTTGCCCGGGCGGACGTTGACGCTGGCGACCCGCAGATCGAGGCCCAGCGCCCCCGCGGCGGCCCGCACCAGGTCGTGGTCGCCCACCGAGGCCCCGCCCACCGTCACCACCAGGTCGCCCTTGGCGTCCCGCAGCGCCTGGATCGTGGTCTCGAGGTCGTCGCGAACCGGCTTGGCGCGCCGGACCTCGCCGCCCCAGCCCGCGATCAGCGCCTCCAGGGCCCGGGAGCCGGAGTCGTAGATCTGGAAGGGCCCGGGCGTGGCCGGCGCCTCGACGATCTCCTCGCCGGTCGAGAACAGCGCCACCTGGGGCCGGCGACTCACCGACACATCGGCCCGTCCGGCGGCGGCGGCCAGCGACAGGCGCCAGGCGTCGATGGCGACGCCGCGCGGCAGCAGCACGTCGCCCGCCGCGAAGTCGCCGCCCGCCGGGCGCAGGTGGCGTCCCGCCGGGGTGGCGGGGACGGTGACGACGTCGCCGTCGCGCCGGGCGTCCTCCTGGATCACGATGGCGTCGCACCCGGCAGGCACGGCGGCGCCGGTGAAGATGCGGACCGCCTCGCCGGGACCGACCTCGCCCTCGAAGCCGCGCCCGGCCGCGCTCTCGCCGACGATCCGCAGGTCGCCCGGCGTGTCCGCAGCCCGCACGGCCCAGCCGTCCATGGCGGAGGCGGCGAAAGGCGGCTGGTCGCGCACCGCGCGGACGTCCTCGGCCAGCACCCGGCCGACAGCGGCGGGCAGGGGAACCGTCTCGGCCGGCAGCGCGGCGACCTCGGCCAGCATCCGGGCGCGGGCGTCGTCGACGGGGAGCAGCTTCATGCCGACCAGTCGCCGCTCTTGCCGCCGGTCTTGGAGACCAGCCGGACCGCCTCGATGACCATGCCCTTCTCGGCCGCCTTCAGCATGTCGTAGAGCGTCAGCAGCGCCACCGAGCAGGCGGTCAGCGCCTCCATCTCTACGCCGGTCTGGCCCGTGGTCTTGACCCGCGCGGTGACCGAGAGGCCCCCGTCGCCCGGCTCGACCCGCACCTCGGCCTTGGCGATGGGCAAGGGGTGGCACATGGGGATGAGGTCGGACGTCTTCTTGGCGGCCATCACGCCCGCGATCTCGGCCACGGCGCGGACGTCGCCCTTGCGGCCTTCGCCGGACATCGCCAGCGCCAGCGTCTCGCGCGACATCCGCAGGAAACCCTCCGCCACCGCCTCGCGGGCGGTCACGGCCTTGTCCGAGACGTCGACCATGCGGGCGCGGCCGGTCTCGTCGATGTGGGTGAGCTTTCCGGCCACTAGGCTTCCATCAGCCGCGGCATCAGCTCGACCATGTTGCAGGGGCCGTGGCGGCTGTCGAGCTGGGCCGAGATCACCTTGTCCCAGCCGTCCTTCACCGCGCCGTTCGAGCCCGGAAGGCAGAAGACGAAGCAGCCCTTCACGATGCCGGCCAGCGCGCGGCTCTGCAGGGTGGAGAGCCCCACCGACTGGTAGCTGACCAGGTGGAACACCACCGAAAAGCCGTCGATCTCCTTGTCGAACAGCGGGCGCACGGCCTCGGGCGTGACGTCGCGGCCCGTGATGCCGGTGCCGCCGGTGGAGACGATGGCCTCCACCCCCTCGCCGACCCACTTCAGGATCTGCGCGCGGATCTGCTCGACGTCGTCCTTGACGATCCCCTTGGCGACCAGCTCGTGCCCGGCGTCCTTCACGCGGCTCGCCAGCAGGTTGCCGGAGGTGTCGCTCTCCTCGTCGCGGGTGTCCGAGATCGTCAGCACGGCGACGCGGACGGGCTTCAGCGGCTTGGCGGTGTCGATCTTTCCGCCGGGGCTCAGCACAGGGGCGTTCATGTCGGACTCCTTCGCCGCCCTTCTAAACCGTCATCCCCCCGGAAGCGAAGCGCCAGTGGCGGCCGGCGCGGCGGCGCTCGATTGAACCGCGGAGGACGCAGAGATCTCCGCGCCCTCCGCGTCTCGGCGGTTCAGAAGGGCGGCAGCCGCCCACGCAGTCCTCCCCCGCAGGGGGAGGGGGACCGCCGAAGGCGGTGGAGGGGGGCGACCCGCGGCGCCCGCGACCCCTCCACCCTGCTGCGCAGGGGAGGAGCAGTGCTGGGCGAAGCCTGATCGCGCCTCACTCGACGGTGACGGACTTGGCGAGGTTGCGGGGCTGGTCGATGTCGCGTCCGAGGCCCTGGGCGACCTGGTAGGCCAGGAGCTGAAGCGGCACGTTCATCAGGATCGGCGCGAGCTCGGGCTCGGAGCGGGGGACGGCGAAGGCCGCCTCGACGCCGTCGACCTTGACGCCCGGATGGGTGATCGCCAGCACCGGCCCCTGGCGCGTGCGCACCTCGGCGATGGTGGAGAGGTTCTTCGCCAGCAGCTCGTCGTCGGGCAGGACGACCACCGTCGGCGTCTCGGGCGCGATCAGGGCCAGGGGGCCGTGCTTGAGCTCGGAGGCGGCGTAGGCCTCGGCGTGGAGGTAGCTCACCTCCTTCAGCTTCAGCGCGCCCTCCATGGCCACCGCATAGCCGGCCGCGCGGCCGATGAAGTAGGCGTGCTCGCTGCGGACCAGGCGCGCGGTGAGCGGCGCCAGCTCGGCCTCGCGCGCGACGATCCCGGCGATCTGGTCGGGCAGGGCCGACAGCCCGGCCAGCAGCCGCGCGCCCTGGGCCGCCGACAGATCCCGCACCCGCCCGAGCTGCAGCGCCAGAAGGGCGAAGGCGACCGCCGTGCAGGTCCAGGTCTTGGTGGAGACCACCGCCACCTCGGGCCCCGCGTGCAGGTAGACGCCCCGGCCGCACTCGCGCGCGATGGTCGAGCCCACCGTGTTGACGACGCCGAGCACCCGCCCGCCCTTCCGCTTCACCTCCTGGATCGCCGCCAGGGTGTCGAAGGTCTCGCCCGACTGGCTGACGGCGACATAGAGCGTGTCCTGCTCGATCACCGGGTTGCGATAGCGGAACTCCGAGGCGGGCTCGGCGTGCGCAGGGATGCGGGCCAGCGTCTCGATCAGGTGCGCGCCCAGCACGCCCGCGTAGCCGGCCGAGCCGCAGCCGAGGATCTTGACCCGGCGGATGTCGAGCATCTCGCGCGCCGCGAGCTCGATGCCCCCCAGGTGCGCCGTGGAGAAACGCGCGTCGAGCCGGCCCATCAGCGTGCGGCGCACCGCGTCGGGCTGCTCGGCGATCTCCTTGCGCATGAAGTGGGCGTAGTCGCCCTTGTCGAAGCCCGCGGCCTCGCCCTCCAGCGCCTGGGTGGCCTTGGCGGTTTCGGTCCCCTCCAGCGTCAGCACCGAGAAGCCGTCGGCCCGGACCTCGGCGATCTCGCCGTCGTCCAGGTGCGCCACGGTCTTGGCATGCCCCATCAGGGCGGAGGCGTCCGAGGCGACGAACATCTCCTCGTCGCCCACGCCGATCACGACCGGGCCGCCGTTGCGGGCGGCGACGATGGCCTCGGGACGCGCGGCGTCGATCACGGCGAGGCCGTAGGCGCCCTTCACCTGCCGCAGGGCCGCGCGCACCGCGTCGAGAAGGCTGTTCTCGGGCCGGGCGGCGATCAGGTGCGCCAGCACCTCGGTATCCGTCTCGGAGCGGAACGCGACGCCGTCGGCGGCCAGGCGGGCCCGCAGCTCGGCGGCGTTCTCGATGATGCCGTTGTGGACGACCGCGATGCGGCCCTGGGCGTCGGTGTGCGGGTGGGCGTTGGCGTCGCTGGGCTCGCCATGCGTGGCCCAGCGGGTGTGGGCGATCCCCGTGGTTCCGGGCAGGCCCGCCGCGGGCAGGGCGGCGTCCAGCTCCCGCACCTTGCCCTTGCGCTTGTGGACCGCGAGGCGTCCCTCGTGCGCGACCGCCACGCCCGCCGAGTCGTAGCCGCGGTACTCGACCCGCCGCAGGCCCTCCATCAGCAGCGGCAGCGCGGCGCGCTCGCCGACGTATCCGACGATGCCGCACATCAGCGCGCCCCCTCAGCCGTAGATGATCCGGCGGATCTGGCGGATCGAGTAGGGCGGGGCCGGAAACCGCCGCTGGGCGAGCTCGTCGGCGATCCGCGCGTAGATCTCCTCGTTCCGGCGCCCCAGCCTGAGCAGTGCGGCATGGCGCCTGCGGATGAAAGCCTGCGGGCTTTCGCCCAGGTACGAGAGCACGTCATCGACGATCCGCCTTGCCTGCGAAGGATCGAGCCCGCTGGATCGCGCCACGTAGGCCACGAGGTCGTCCAGGTCGCCCGCATCCGACATCGGTGGTGGATCTGCCTCGGCCATCCGCCGCAGACAACGCGCGTGCCCGAAATCGGGCAAGCTCAAAATCGCGCGCCGGGAAGCGTCGCCAATCGGCCTGAAGCGTGTTTTCTCCGGCGTCCGTTTTCCGCGTGGAGCGTCCGGTGATCTCGTCCGCCCGTCTGAAGGTTCTCGTCGACGCCCCGCCGAGGATCCCCGCGCGCTACGTGCTTTACTGGATGCAGCAGTCGCAGCGGGCGGACTTCAATCCGGCGCTGGAGTTCGCCATCGACGAGGCGAACGCGCTCGACCTGCCGGTGCTGGTCTGCTTCGGCCTGACGGCGTTCCCGGAGGCGAACGCCCGCCACTACGGCTTCATGCTGGAGGGTCTGGCCGAGGCGCGGCGCCGTCTGGCCGATCGCGGGGTCGGCTTCGTCATCCGCAAGCAGCCGCCGCACGAATTGGCCCGCGCGCTCGCGGCCGACGCCGCGCTGGTGGTCTGCGACCGGGGCTACCTGAAGATCCAGCGCACCTGGCGCGCCCGTCTCGCCGACGGCCTGGACCGCCGGCTCGTGCAGGTGGAGGGCGACGTCGTGGTCCCGATCGAGCGGGCCTCGGACAAGCACGAGTACGCCGCCCGCACGCTGAGGCCGCGCCTGCATCGGGTCTGGGACGAGTTCCTGGAGCCCCTCGAGCCGCGCGAGCTGCGGCGCCGCATGGACCGGTTCGACCTGGAGGGCGCGCTCGACCTGGACGACGTGGCCGCCATCCTGGCCGGCCTGAAGATCGACCATTCCGTGGGCCAGGTCCGCCGGTTCCCGGCCGGCGAGGGCGCAGCGCGGGCCCGGCTCGACGCCTTCGTGGCCGACGGCCTGCATCGCTACGGCGCCGAACGCGGCAAGCCCGAGGCCCGCGCCGCCTCGCTCATGAGCCCCTACCTCCACTTCGGCCAGATCTCGCCGGTGGAGATCGCCCTCGCCGCGCGGCGGCACAGCCGCGGCGACAACCGGACCAGCTTCCTGGAGGAGCTGATCGTCCGCCGCGAGCTGTCGATGAACCACTGCTTCTACGAGACCGACTACGACCGCTACGCCGCCATGCCGGAATGGGCGCGCAAGACCCTGGCGGACCACGCGGGCGATCCGCGTCCCCACGTCTACACCCGCGCCCAGTTCGAAGCGGCCGGGACGCACGATCCCTACTGGAACGCCGCCATGCGCGAGATGACGGCCACCGGGTACATGCACAACCACCTGCGCATGTACTGGGGAAAGAAGATCCTGCACTGGTCGGCCTCGCCCGAGGAGGCGTTCGAGACCACCCTGGCGCTGAACAACCGCTGGTTCCTCGACGGGCGCGACCCGAACTCGTTCACCAACGTCGGCTGGCTGTACGGCCTGCACGACCGCCCGTGGGGGCCGCAGCCGGTGTTCGGCACGGTGCGCTCGATGGGGCCCAACACCTTCAAGAAGTTCGACGCCGACGCCTATGTGCGCGACGTCGCGCGGCTGGCGGCGGCGGAGACCGGCGGAGCCGATTGACATTTCCTAATTTCCAGAAATATTGAACCGCAGGTCTGAGGGAGCCTGCGATGTCCGAGACGATGCCGAGCCGTCCGGCGATGCCCGCCGCGCGCCTGACCTCTCCGGACGTCTGGTCCGGCCGCGACCTCGCGGGCCTCGCGGACTGGCGCTACGCGTTCACCCCCGCGGACATCGACGAGCTGATCGCGGCGGTCCGGCGGGCGGCCGATCGTCCGTGGCGGGCGTGGCGGCGGGAGGACGTCCCCCTGCCCACGCTGGGTCCGCGGATCGCAGAGTGGGTTCGCGAGCTGGACGCGGGGCGCGGGTTCGTCCTCCTTCGCGGCTTCCCGGTCGGCGACCACCCGGAGGACGTCTGCGCCGGCGCCTACTGGGCGCTGGGCCTGCACATGGGCCGGGCGATCTCGCAGAACACCGACGGCGATCTGCTGGGCCGGATCGAGGACACGGGCGCCGATCCGAAAGCGTATGGCGTGCGTCTCTACAAGACCCGCGCCGAGCAGGATTTCCACACCGACGCCGCCGACATGATCGGCCTCTTCTGCCTGCAGGCGGCGAAGTCGGGCGGCGTCAGCCGGATCGTCAGCTCGCCGGCGATCTTCAACCGGATTCTCGCCGAGCGGCCCGACCTCGTCCCCGTGCTGTTCGAGCCGTTCCCCTTCGACACGCAGGGCCAGCACAAACCCGGCGAGAAGGCGTGGTTCGAGATCCCGCTCTGCCGCTGGGACGGCCGGCGCCTGCGCACCTTCTTCGTGCCCTGGTACATCCGCGAGAGCCAGCAGCACGCCGCCTGTCCGCGACTGTCGCGGGCCCAGGTCGAGGCCATCGAGTTCATCGAGCGGGCCGCGAACGACCCCGACGCCTACCTCGACATGAACTTCCGTCCCGGCGACATGCAGTTCCTCAAGAACGCCGCCGTCCTGCACAAGCGGACCGAGTACGAGGACTGGCCCGAGCCCGAGCGCAAGCGGCGCCTGCTTCGCCTGTGGCTGGTGGATCCCAACTTCTCGGCGGGCGACGAGCGCCTGCGCCGCGGCGTGGCGGCCGGCTAGAGCCTCATCCGTTCAAACGGAACCGGCTGAACCCACTCTTTGGAACGCACCCTAGCCCCAGCGCTCGCGGTCGGCGTGGTCCTGGGCGGTGGGCTCGATCCAGCGCTCGCCGTCGGGCCCGTGCTCCTTCTTCCAGAAGGGCGCGCGGGACTTCAGGTAGTCCATGAGGAAGTCGCACGCCTCGAAGGCCGCGCGCCGATGACCGGCGGCGGTGGCCACGAAGACGATCGGCTCCCCCGGCTGGATCCGGCCGACGCGGTGCAGGATCGCCAGGTCGTGCAGGCCGAAGCGCGCTCGGGCCTGATCGGCGATCCGGCCGATCTCGGCCTCGGTGAAGCCGGGATAGGCCTCCAGTTCCAGGATCGCGGTGCGGCCCGCCTCGGCGCGCGCGATGCCGGTGAAGGTGGCGACCGCGCCGGTCTCGCTGCGGCCGGACGTGAACGCGGTCAGGAGCGCGCCCGGGTCGAACGGCGCCTCGGTGAGCCGGATGCTCATCCGCCGCTCATCGGAGGCAGGAAGGCGACCTCGCTGGCCGGGCCCAGGGCCGCGTCGCCGCGGACGACCGCCTGATCGACGGCCACCTGGACGCCCTTGCCGCCCAGCGCCGCGCCCAGTTCCGGGTCCTCGGAAGCCAGCGTGGCGCGCAGCTCGTGGACCGACGCCGCGGCGATCTGGCGTTCGCGCCAGCCGGCGAGGTCGCGCAGGGGTCCGAACAGCAGCACGCGGGCCATGGCTCAGCCGCCCGTGGTGGACATGTGGCGGGCGACGGCCGGCGCCTTGCGCGCGATCTGGAAGTCGTGGCCCTTCGGCTTGGCGTCGACGCCGCCGCGGATCGCCTCGGCCAGCTCGGCGTCGGTCGCGCCCGCGCGGATCACCGCGCGCAGGTCCGTGGCGTCCTCCTGGCCCAGGCAGGTGTGCAGCGTGCCGGTGCAGGTGAGGCGCACGCGGTTGCAGGATTCGCAGAAGTTGTGGCTGAGCGGCGTGATGAAGCCCAGCCGGCCGCCGGTCTCGGCGACGCGGACGTAGCGGGCGGGCCCGCCTGTCGACAGGGGCAGGTCCTCGAGCGTCCAGAAGCTCTCGAGTTCGGCGCGGACGTCCCTCAGCGACAGGAACTCGTCGGTGCGGTCCGCGTCGACCTCGCCCATCGGCATCGTCTCGATCAGGGTGAGGTCGCAGCCGCGCTCATGGGCCCAGCGGACCAGCTCGGGGATCTCCGCCGCGTTGGAGTCCTTCAGGGCGACGGCGTTGATCTTGACCGACAGCCCGGCCGCCTGCGCCGCGGCCACGCCCGCCTGGACCTTGCCCAGGTCCCCGCCGCGGGTCAGCCGGCGGAAGAGATCGGGCTTCAGGGTGTCCATCGAGACGTTGACCCGCCGCACCCCGGCGGCCGCCAGGTCGGGGGCGAACTCGGCGAGCCGCGTGCCGTTGGTGGTGAGCGTCAGCTCCTTCAGCGCGCCCGTGGCCAGGTGGCGGCCGAGGCCGCGGACCAGGTCCATCATGCCCTTGCGCACCAGCGGCTCCCCGCCGGTCAGCCGGATCTTGCGCGTCCCCAGGGCGACGAACGCCGAGGCGATCCGGTCGAGCTCCTCCAGGGTCAGCACCTCGGCCTTCGGCAGGAAGGTCATGTGCTCGGCCATGCAGTAGACGCAGCGCAGGTCGCAGCGGTCGGTGACCGAGAGCCGCAGGTAGCTCACCGTGCGGCCGAACCCGTCCACGAGCGGGGCGGCCGCCACGGGGCTGGGCCTGGGCGCGATGTCGTCGTAGGGCGTCATTCACGCAGGAAGATAGGGGGAAACCGATCGTGGGGACAGGCGCCGACTTCGCGGCGGTGGTGCTGGCGGCGGGCTCGGCCTCGCGTTTCGGCGGCGGCAAGCTGACCGCGCCCTATCGCGGCGCGCCGCTCCTCCACGGCGCCCTGGCCGCGGCGAAGGCGGCGCCCGCCGCGACCATCATCGTCGTCACCGGCGCCGGCGCCGAGGCGGTCGCCGCCTGCGCGCGGGCCTTCGACGCCGACATCCGCCTGGTCCACGCGCCCGACCACGCCGAGGGCATGGGCGCCTCGCTGCGCGCGGGGATCGCCGCGCTGGCGCCCGGGGTCGCCGGGGCCTTCGTGTTCCTGGGCGACATGCCCCGGGCGCCGATCGGCGTCCTGGAACCCCTCGCCCAAGCGGTGCGGGCGGGCGCTCCGGCCGCCGCCCCGACCTTCAGGGGCGCGCGCGGTCACCCGGTCGTGCTGTCGGCGGCGCTGTTCCCGCAGGCCCTGACGCTCTCGGGGGACGTCGGCGCCCGGCCCCTGATCCAGGCGCTGGGCGCGCGGCTGGCGCTGGTGGAAGCGCCCGACGATGGCGTGCTGTTCGACGTCGACGAGCGGGGCGACCTCGGTCGCTAGACCCGGATGTCGAGCCGTCCGGCGGTGGGCGAGGGCGCGATGCGGACCTGGTCGGCCATGTTGAGCTTGCGCGCCGTCGCGGCGACCGTCTGCGCCACCTGCACCGAAGTGGGCAGGGTCAGGGCCGTCCAGAGCCCCTGTCCGGAATTTCGCAGCTGCACGCTGACCATAGCGTCCGCCTCGACATTCTACCCCTCAGGAGTAACTGGGCGGCCTTAATCGACGGTTAAAGAAAAGTTCACTTTCTGGTTGCAGTACAATCTGTCGCACCCGTTATGGGTATTCCTCTCGTTCCAGCGGCTTTTCCGCCGTGTTCGGCGACCTCCCATCGGCATCTTGCCGCCCCGCGTTCCGCGAGCGATCTTCGGCCCATGATCAGACGGTTTGTTTCCCCCCTCGCGGCCGTCGCGGTCCTTGCCGTCGCCTCGGCCGCCGCGGCCGGCGACTACATCGTGGTCGCCTCGACGGATCCCTCGCTGGTGCGGGGCCAGTCGCTGGACGCCGGCGGGCGGGTCGAGCTCGCGCCCGGACGCACGCTCACCCTGATGCACGCCTCGGGCGACGTCCTCCGGCTGAAGGGCGCCCCCGGCGGGATCGTGCTGCCGGCGCGCAAGGCCAACCAGGCCGAGGCCGACCGCCTGGCCATCCTCAAGGTGATGGTGGCGCCGGCGGCCCGGCAGACCGTCGGCTCGACGCGGACGCGTTCGGGGATCTGCCCTTCGCCGGAAAGCCTCGCCACCCTCGACGCCATCGTCCAGGTGCACGCGGCGGGCTGCGCGAGCTCGGCCGGCGAGGCGCTCGAGAGCTGGCTCGCCGCCCACGCGCCGGCGGGATCCTAGGAAGGGGCGCGCGGCGGCGCGCCTACACCTTGACCACCAGTTCCAGGCCGCCGCTGAACGGCAGGGTCATGGTGCGCAGGCCATTCGCCGGGTCGTTCACATAGGCGAAGAAGTGACGGTAGGCGTGGCGGAAGACGTCGCCGGTGTTGTCCGCCACCACGACGGCGCCGGGACGCAGGTGCGGCCCCACGAGCTCGATGGCCGGCCGCGCCATCTCGGTCCAGATGTCCATCAGGACGAAGTCCACCGGCCCCTCGATCGCCCTCAGCGTCTCGCGCAGGTCGCCCTCGCGCAGGTCGATCAGGTCGGCGAGCCCGGCCGCCGCGAAGTTGGCCCGCGCGGCGGCGGCCTTGGCCGGCTCGTACTCCGTTCCGATCACGACTCCGCCCCCGTCCGGCCCGCAGACCTGCCGCACCGCGTCGGCCAGGTAGAGGGTCGAGACGCCGAAGGAGGTGCCGATCTCCACCACGCGCCGGGCGCGCAAGGCGAGGCACAGCATGTGGCAGAACTCGGACTTGATGGGCTCCAGCGCCACCATCTTGTCGGCCATGAAGCGGTTGGCGGCCGCGTCGAGGGCGTCCCAGGACAGGTCGCCGCGCTTGGCCCGCTCGCCGAAGTAGCGGACGGTCTCGGCTTCCTGGGCGGCGCTTCTCGCCTGCAGGGCGTCGATGCGCGCCTGCAGCGACGGATCGGTCAGGACGCTCACGGCGCGGGCCTCTCGTACTGCATGGCGCCGGCGATATTGCCTTCCGTGTCCTGGAACCAGACCAGCCGGCCGACGCCCTGGATGTGGAACGGCGCCATCAGGACCTTGCCGCCGTTGGCCTCGATGGCCGCCACGGCCGCCGCGATGTCCTCGACGCCGAAGGTCACCTCGATCCCCGGCATGGCCTGGCCGCCGACGGATCGCCGCCCCTGCACCGCGCCGCGCAGGCCGGGCGTGGGCGTCTCTGCGCTGAAGAAGTCGGGCGGCCCCCACGGCGCGAACGACCAGCCGAAGACCGTTTCATAGAACCGGCGCGCCCGTGGGACGTCGTCGGCGTTGATGGCGAAATGGCGCAGGCCTCCAGGCATGGCGGGCTCCTCCCTCTGGAGCCAGGCTAGGCGTTTGCCCCAAGGCGCGCTCGCGCTAGTCTGACGAATTATGTCGTCAGCGCGCCAAAACGTGCGGGACCTGGACGGCTTTCCCGTACGCGGCCTCGCCGTCACCTACGGAGACAAGGCCCGGCTCGATCGCCACACCCATCCGTGGGCCCAGCTCGTCTATGCGGCGAGCGGGGTGATGGTGGTCTCCACGCCCACGGCCTCCTGGATGGTGCCGCCGACGCGCGCCATCTGGGTGCCGGGCGGCACGCCGCACGAGATCCAGATGCGCGGGCAGGTGGCCATGCGCACCCTCTACCTCGCGCCGTCGGGCGCGGATTCGCGGCTCGACGTCTGCCGGGCGATCGAGGTCGCGCCGCTCCTGCGGGAGTTGATCCTCCACATCGTGCGCCTGGGCATGCTCGAAATGGACGACCCGGCCCACGCCCGGCTGGAGGCGCTGCTGCTGGACCTGCTGGCCGCCGGCGAGACGGCGCCGCTCGAGCTGCCGCTGCCGCAGGATCCCAGGGCCCGGGCCTTCGCGGCCCGGCTGATGGACCAGCCGGGCGCGGCGGTCTCCCTGGCCGAGCTCGCCCGCGGCGCCGGCGCCTCGCTCCGCACGCTGCAGCGCCTGTTCCTGGCCGAGACCGGGCTGCCCCTGGAGGCCTGGCGGGGCCGGGCGCGCATGCAGCAGGCGGTGGTCTCCCTCAGCGCAGGGGCGTCGGTCACGGCCGCCGCGCTCGACGCCGGCTACCAGAGCCCCTCGGCCTTCATCGCCGCGTTCCGGCGGACCTTCGGCGTCACGCCGGCAAGGTGGCGGGCCGCCTGACGGCCAGGTCGCGCGCCCTGGCCAGCCGCCGGACGCCCTCGTCCAGCGTGGCGTCGGCCTTCGAGAAGCACAGGCGCATGATCGAGGTCACCGGGTCGTGCTCGTAGAAGGCCGACACGGGGATCGCCGCGACGCCGGCTTCCCTGACGGCCATGAGGCAGAAGTCGCGATCCCCCAGGCCGACGCCCGAGCCGGGGAGGTCGACGTTGAGGAAGTAGGTGCCTTCGCTCGACAGGACCGAAAAGCCCTCGCGTCGCAGGCCCTCGGCGAGGCGGTTCCGCGACGCCTGCAGCTTGCGCGGCATCGTCTCGAACCAGTCGTCCGGGTTCTCCAGGCCCCAGGCCACGGCGGCCTGGAGGTTCGGGGGCGTGGTGAAGGTGAGGAACTGGTGGGTGCGCGCCAGCGCATGCGTCAGACGCGGCGCGGCGCAGAGGAAACCGACCTTCCAGCCGGTGAGGCCGAACATCTTGCCCGCCGAGCCGATCTTCACCGTGCGCTCGCGCATCCCGGGAAAGGCGATCAGCGGCCGGTGGCGCGCGGCGCCGAACACGACCTGCTCCCACACCTCGTCGCACACGGCGATCGCGTCGTGGGCCACGCAGAACTCGGCCAGGAGCGCGAGGTCCTCCTCGGGCAGGACGACGCCGGCCGGGTTGATCGGGTTGTTCAGCACCACCAGCCTTGTCCGCGCGCTGAAGACCGACTGGAGCATCTCGCGGCTGAGGCGCCAGTGAGGCGGCGAGAGGCTGACGAGCCGGGGCACGCCGCCCGCGCGCCGGATCATGGGCAGGTACGAGTCGTAGGCCGGCTGGAAGACGATCACCTCGTCGCCTTCGTTGACGAGGCCCAGGAAGCTGGCGGCCAGGGCCTCCGTGGCGCCCGACGTCACCGTGACCTCGCTCGCCCAGTCGAGGTCGAGCCCCTGGCGCCGCGCATAGTGCGCCGCCACCGCCTGGCGAAGCTCCGGCAGCCCGGCCATGGGCGGGTACTGGTTGTAGCCGTCCAGCACCAGCTCGGCCGCCCGCGCGCGGATCGGCGCGGGGCCGGGATCGTCCGGGAATCCCTGGCCGAGATTGATCGCGCCCAAGGTCCGGGCCAGCCCCGACATCTCCTCGAAGATCGTGGTGGGCAGGGATGAGAAAATCGCGTTGACCATCGGTCCGATCTTGGCGGCAGACTTCGCGCATGACCATCGCGATCGTCGAGTTCGAGCCCGGCCACGCCGAAGCGTTCCGCACGCTGAACGAGGCGTGGATCTCGAAGCACTTCGCCATCGAGCCCAAGGACCGGGAGGTGCTGGGCGATCCTCAGGGGAAGATCATCGCCCCGGGCGGCCGCGTCTTCATGGCCCTGCTGGGCGGGGAGCCCGTCGGCTGCGTGGCGCTCATGAAGATGGACGACGGCGGCTACGAGGTGGCGAAGATGACCGTGGCCGAGACCCTCCGCGGCTCGGGCCTGGGCCGCCGGCTGATGCAGCGCTGCATCGACGCCGGAGCCGAGATGGGCGCCTCCCGGCTCTACCTCGAGACCAATTCCAGCCTCGGTCCGGCGCTCGGGCTCTACCGCGCCATGGGGTTCAGGGACCTCGCCCCCGTCGAGACGCCCTACGCCCGCGCGGACGTGTTCATGGAGCGGCGCTACTAGTTGCGAATGACTCGCAACTGCAATAACCTCCGACTCCCTGGAGGCCACGTCCATGCCCACATCCGATGTCCGCGACCCGCTCACCCACGGCGAGCGGCTGCTGATCCGCGCGGTGCGCCTGCTCGCCCTCGGAGGCTGCGCCGGGCTGCCCGGCCACTTCGACGCCGCCTGCGGTCTCCACGGCGCGGAGACCTACCGGATGCTGACGGCCTTCGTGCAGCAGCTGTCCCTGGCCGGCCGGCGCCGCGTGCGGCTGTCGCCGCCGCGGGCGCCCGCGCTCAGCGCCGACGAGGCGGCGATCCTCGACGTCTTCGGCGCGGCCCAGGCCGACGACTACCGCACGCTCGACGAGCGCCTGACGGCCCTGGCGGGTGGACCGCCGCCCGCCTCGCTGGGCGCCGCGGCGTGCTGGGTCGCGCAGGCGTTCGCGCTCAACGGCCTGAGCCTGCGCACCAGCTTCGACGCGGCCGCGACGCCGGTGCTCTACGCGGCGGAGTGAGGGATCAGGGCTGGGCGGCCAGCACGACGCCCAGCAGCACCGCCGCCCAGTGCGCGGCGGCGGCGGCCACGACGTGCCCGTGCCAGATGGCGCGCGCGAACTTCAGCCGCTTGTTCACGTAGAAGATCACGCCGGTGGAATAGAGCACCCCGCCCGTGACCAGCAGGGCCATCGCGTACCAGGCCAGGCTGTCGATCATCGGCTTCATGGCGATCACCACGAGCCATCCGAGCGCGAGGTAGACCACCACCCAGAACTTCCGGTCGATGCCGGTCAGGAACAGCTTGCCCAGCGCCCCCAGCGCCGCGATCGACCAGACGGCCGCGGTCATCCCCCAGCCCCACGCCCCCGGCAGGTTGATGGTGAAGGGCGTGTAGGAGCCGGCGATCATCAGGAAGATGCCGGCGTGGTCGAGACGCCGCAGGGTCGGCCGGTAGCGGTGGTGCGCGAAGTTGTACGCGGTCGAGAAGGCCAGCATGGCCACGACGCCCAGGCCGTAGATCGACACGCCGACGACCTGGCTGATCGAGCCGCCCGCGACCGCCAGCGCCAGGAGCACGACGCCGCCGACGAGCGCCAGCGTCAGGCCCATGACGTGCACGACCAGGTCGGCGCACTTGGCGCCCGGCGTGGGGTAGTGGCGCGGCGGCTTGACCGACAGTTCCATGGGCGGCTCCTTACACCGCCACCGTGTCACGCGTATGGCGCCGGGCGCTAGTGCCCGGGCGACACGGATCAGCCGGCTTCCACCGCCACCAGCACCGCCCTCGTCGCGGGCCGCTCGCCCATCCGCGCGAAGTGGTCGGCGAGCCGCGGGAAGGCAGCCATGTCCAGGCCGTCGCGCGGCAGCCAGCTGGTGATCACATAGAGGTAGGGATCGCAGACGCTGAAGGCCTCGCCCAGCGCCCAGGGCGCCGCGAACAGTCGCTCGTCGATCAGGCGCATGGCCTCGCCGAAGACCTCCGGCGCCTTGCGCCGCATGTCGGCGATGGCCGCCGGATCGTCCGCCCACCGGTATCCGCGGTAGCGGTGCGCCGCCGCCGGATGAACCCACGAGCAGAGGTAGGACATGAGCGATTCGGCCTGAGCCATGGCGAAGGCGTCGCCTTCGGGCATCAGGCGCGCCTGGGGGAATGTGCGGGCGATGTAGCCGAGGATGGCCGGGGCCTCGGTGATCACGCCGCGCTCGGTCTCGAGCGCCGGCACGCGCGACTTGGGATTGACGGCGAGGTAGGCCGCGCCCCGCTGCTCGTTCTCGGCGAAGTTGAGGCGGTGGGCCTCGTAGTCGGCGCCGGCCTCGGCCAGCGCGAGTTCGCAGGCCAGCCCGATGGTGCCCCTGCCGGTGTGAAGCCTCAGCATGACGTCTCCTCTCCGGCCGCGATCTGAACGCGTCCGGCAGGCCCGGCAAGGCCCTGCGCGGATCGCCGGATTGAACCGGCCCGCGAAAGCGGGTGGTATCGCGCCACGGGATGAGGGGACCGCCGTGACCGCAGACACCGCCGACAGCGGAATCGCCGCGCGCGAGGCGAATCGCCTGCGCTCCATCCTGGCCGGCTCGGCCGGGAACCTCGTCGAGAGCTTCGACTGGTTCGTCTACGCCGCGTTCGGCCTCTACTTCTCGCAGGTGTTCTTCCCGGGCGGCGACCGGACGACCCAGCTCCTGAACACCGCCGCCATCTTCGGCGTCGGCTTCCTGGCGCGGCCCTTCGGCGCCTGGATCATGGGCCTCTACGGCGACCGCATCGGGCGCAAGGCCGCCATGGTGGCCTCGGTCAGCCTCATGTGCGCGGGATCGCTGATCATCGCGGTCTGCCCCGGGTATGCGCAGATCGGCGTCGCGGCCCCGGCCATCCTCGTCTTCGCCCGCATCCTGCAGGGCGTGAGCATGGGGGGCGAGTACGGGGCCAGCGCCACCTATCTGTCGGAAATGGCCAGCCGGAAGAACCGCGGCTTCTGGTCGGGCGTCTTCTACTCGACCCTGATCGCGGGCCAGCTGATGGCCATGGGCGTGCTCCTGCTGCTCACCGCCGTCCTGTCGCCCGAGGACATGCAGGCCTGGGGCTGGCGGATCGCCTTCTTCATCGGCGGCGGCCTGGCGATCGCGGTGTTCTGGCTGCGGCGCGGAATGGACGAGACGCCCTCGTTCCACGCGCGGACGGGACCCAAGGCCACCACCTGGGGGCTGATCGCCAGCCACCCGAAGGAGAGCCTGACGGTCATCGGCCTGACCGCCGGCGGGACGCTCGCGTACTACACGTACACGACCTACATCCAGAAGTTCCTGGTCAACACCTCGGGCTTCACCAAGGACCAGGCGAACCTGATCACCGCCGGCGCGCTCGCCGTCTTCATGCTGGTGAACCCGCTGATCGGGTCGCTGTCGGACCGGGTGGGCCGTCGCGCGATCCTGCTGACGTTCGGGGTCCTGGGCATGACGCTCACCTGGCCGCTGCTCTCGACGCTGGCCAACACGCGCGACGTCTGGCTCGCCTTCCTGCTGGCGGCGGGCGCGCTGGTGATGGTGGCCTGCTACTCCTCGGTGAACGCGGTGGTGAAGGCCGAACTCTTCCCCACGGCGACGCGGGCTCTGGGCGTGGCGCTGCCCTATTCGCTGGCCAACGCGGCGTTCGGCGGAACGGCCGAGTATGTGGCGCTGGCCTTCAAGCAGGCCGGCCACGAGACGCGGTTCTTCACCTACGTCAGCGTGATCATCGCCGGTTCGCTGCTGGTCTACCTGCTGATGCCCGACACCCGGCGCCACAGCCGGATCGCGGAAGACTGATGGCCCGGCTGCTCGCGGACCTGGTCGCCCGGGTGTCCGGGCGGGCCGCCGGACAGGAGGTGTTCCTGCTCGGCGTCACGGGTGGGGTCGCCGCCGGGAAGAGCACGCTGGCGCGGGCGATCGGCGACGGGCTGGAGGCCGCGGGACATCCGGTCCAGATCGTGGCCACCGACGGGTTCCTGAAGCCGAACGCCCAGCTCGAAGCCGCAGGCCTCGGCATGAAGAAGGGCTTCCCCGAGACTTACGACACCGGCGCGCTGCACGCCTTCCTCGAAGCGCTGGCGGCGGGGCGCGCCGCGCAGATCCCGGTCTACAGCCACGTGACCTACGACGTCCTGCCCGGCGAGGCCCGGACCGTCGACGGCGCCGGGGTGGTGATCGTCGAGGGCATCAACGTCCTGCAGACGCCGCAGGCGCGGTCGCGCTTCGGGCTCTCGCTCTACGTCGACGCCGACCCCGCCCACGCCAAGGCGTGGTATCTGGCCCGGCTCCACGGGATCATCGAGGCCGATCCCGAGAGTTTCTTCGCCCGGCTGGACCCGGTCCAGCGCGACGCCATGTTCGAGGCCGCCTGGACCCACCTGAACCTGGTGAACCTGCACCAGCACATCGCGCCGACGATGGCGCATGCCGACGTCGTGGTGCGCAAGGCCGCGGATCACACCCTGCAGGAACTCCGCTGGCGCTGAGCGCCGCATCCCGGCCGGGGCAGCGGTTGCGATCCACGCTGTCGTCCCGGTTTCGCCGCAGGCGAAAGACCTCCGCGGCGCCGGAAGAGGCGCTGGGGCGGCGCTAGTCCTCGCGCACCCGCTTCTTGCGGAAGCTGGGGTTCAGGACCTTCTTGCGCAGGCGGATGGACTTGGGCGTCACCTCCACCAGCTCGTCCTCCTCGATGTAGGCGATGGCCTGTTCGAGGGTGAGGCGGCGCGGCGGCGTCAGTCGGACGGCCTCGTCCTTGCCCGAGGCGCGGACGTTGGTCAGCTGCTTGGCCTTCATCGGATTGACGTCGAGGTCGTCCGACCGCGAGTTCTCGCCGATGATCATGCCCTGGTAGGTCTTCTCGCCCGCGCCCACGAACATGGTCCCGCGCTCCTCCAGGTTCCACAGCGCGTAGGCCGCGGTCTCGCCGTCGGAGTTGGAGACCAGGACGCCCTTGCGCCCGGCGTCGATGGGGCCCTTGTAGGGCTCGTAGTGGCTGAAGACGCGGTTCAGCACGCCCGAGCCGCGGGTGTCGGTCAGGAACTCGCCCTGGTAGCCGATCAGGGAGCGCGACGGCGACGACAGGCTGATGCGGGTCTTGCCGGCGCCGGACGGACCCATGTCCTTCAGTTCCGCCTTCCGCGCCGAGAGCTTCTCGATGACGATGCCGGTGAACTCGTCGTCGACGTCGATCATGACGTCCTCGATGGGCTCCAGCCGCTCGCCCGTCTCGGGATCGGTCTGGTAGACCACCCGCGGACGGCTGATCGAGACCTCGAAGCCTTCGCGGCGCATGCTCTCGATCAGCACGCCCAGCTGCAGCTCGCCGCGCCCGGCGACCTCGTAGGCGTCCTTCTCGCTGGTCTCGGTGACCCGGATGGCGACGTTCGACTCCGCCTCCTTCTGGAGACGCGCGGCGATGACGCGGCTCTGCACCTTGTCGCCCTCGCGGCCCGCCAGCGGGCTGTCGTTGACGCTGACCGTCATGGAGATGGTGGGCGGGTCGATGGGCTGGGCCGGCAGCGCCTCGTTGACGTCGAGCGCGCACAGCGTGTCGGCCACGGTGGCCTTGGAGAGCCCGGCGATGGCGACGATGTCGCCGGCCTCGACGCCGTCGTCGATCGGCTGGCGCTTCAGGCCGCGGAAGGCGAGGACCTTGGTGATCCGGCCCCGCTCGATCTCCTTGCCGTCGCGGCTCAGCGCCTTGATCGGCAGGCCGGGCACGGCCTTGCCCGCCTCGATCCGGCCCGTGAGCAGGCGGCCCAGGAACGGATCGCTCTCGATCAGCACCGACAGCATCTGGAAGGGCTCGGCCTTGCGGGCCTCGGCCTTGGGCGGCGGCACGTGGTCGACGATGAGGTCGAACAGCGGCGCCAGGTTGTCGTTCGGCTGGCTCATGTCGAGCGTGGCCCAGCCGGCCTTGCCCGAGGCGTAGATGTGCGGGAAGTCGAGCTGCTCGTCGGTGGCGCCCATGGCGGCAAACAGGTCGAAGGCGTCGTTGTGCACGCGGTCGGGGTCGGCGTGCGGACGGTCCACCTTGTTGAGGCAGAGGATCGGGCGCAGCCCCATCTTCAGCGCCTTGCCCAGCACGAACTTGGTCTGCGGCATGACGCCTTCCTCGGCGTCCACCAGCAGGACGCAGCCGTCCACCATGCCCAGGATCCGCTCCACCTCGCCGCCGAAGTCGGCGTGGCCGGGCGTGTCGATGATGTTGATGCGGGTCTCGCCGGCCTTGCCGTTCCAGAGGACCGACGTGCACTTGGCGAGGATGGTGATGCCGCGCTCGCGTTCCTGGTCGTTGGAATCCATGGCGCGCTCGACCGTCGCCTCGTTGGCGCGGAAGACGCCCGACTGGGCGAGAAGCTGGTCGACGAGCGTGGTCTTGCCGTGGTCGACGTGGGCGATGATGGCGATGTTGCGGAGGGACATGAGGCGGCGGAGGTTCTTTCGAGGGCGCGCGCTTGTACGGGAAGCCGCCGCCAACCGCCAGCATGTTGTGCGCCGCACCTACTTCGCGCGTGCGGCTGACGTAACGTGATTTCCTGATTTTGAAGGAAAATCAGCCCGGCGGGGCGATCCAGGCGAAAAAAAGATTCCTGGGCCTATTGCCAATTTGTGCATTGCACCCTAGCTTGATCCTGCCCTTCGGGGCGTTTCCTCCCTATGAACTGGCCGCGCCTCGTGCGCGGCTATTTTTTTGCGCCACGCCCTAGGTCAGCCCGCGCTGCGCGGCCGCCAGCGCCGCCTCGGCGCGGCTGGTGATGTGCAGCTTCTGGTAGATCACCTTCACGTAGCCCGCGACCGTCTGGGGCTTCAGCCCGAGAACGCGCGCGGCCTCGGGCGAGGACAGGCCACGGCCGATCAGGGCCAGGACCTCGGTCTCGCGCGGCGAGAGGCCGGCGTCGTCCGGTTCCGGCTTCGGCGTCGGCGGGCGCAGCCGCTCCAGCATCCGCCGGGCGATCGAAGGCGACAGCGGCGGCTCCCCGGCCTCGATGCGGCGCAGCGTCTCGGCCACCGCCTGCGGGTGCTCCTGCTTCAGGATGTAGCCCTGCGCGCCGGCGGCGAGGCTGTCGAAGAGGTGGGTGTCGTCGTCGTAGATGGTGGCGACGACCGGCGCGGCCTGCGGGAAGTCCCGGGCGATCTCGCGCACGAGATCGACGCCGGAACCGTCGGGCAGCCCCAGGTCCACCAGCGCCACCGACAGCTCGAAGGCCGGCCGGGCGGCGAGTTCGGCCAGGATGCGCCGGGCGTCCCGCAGCGACCCGGCGCCCGCCACGCGGATGCCGGGGAAGGCCTCGGCGACGACGCTCTGCAGCCACTCGCGCGTGTCGGGCCGGTCCTCGACCACCAGGCAGCCGCGCGCCATCGCGGCTTCGTCGGGGGCATCCGGGTGGGACATCGGCACGCAACGCCTGCTGAAAACGGCGGAACAATAGTCTGCTGCGCTGACGCTGGAAGCCGATTCCCTTAAAGATCGGCGTCTCGCGCCGGGGGATGTGCGCGTGGGGGGAGTTCATGGGGCAGGGCGTCGCCACGGCGGGCCGAGCGGCGCGGGGCGCGGGCGTGCGGACGACGCCCGTGCGGCTGCTGGCCGCCGCGCTCCTGGTCGTGGCCCTCGTGCTGGGCGGCGCCGTCGCCACGGCGGTGACCCAGCCCTGGCTGGGCCTCGATCTGCGGTTCGACGCGCGCGCCGGCGGAGCCGTCGTGGAATCGTCGGCCGGTCCGTCCCGCGCCATTCCGCGGGGGACGGTCATCCGGTCGGTGGCGGCGGGCGGCGACCTCCTGACGATCGAGCCCAAGGACCTCACGGGCCAGGTGGACGGGAGCTTCGGCCCGTTCGCCGAGTACCAGCGGTTCATGGCGCGCCAGGGCCGCTACGCCGGGATGATGCGCCAGCCCGAAGTCACCTTCACCGACGTCGCCGGGCGCAGCTACACGATTCGCCCCGACGCCGCCGGGCGGCCGATCACCTCGCTGGGCCCCGACTTCTGGATCGGCATGGTGGTGGGCGCCTTCTCGTGGCTGATCGCGGCGGCCATCTTCGTGTTCCGCCCCAACGAGACCAGCGCCCGCTACGTCCTCCTGAGCGGGGTGGCCGCGCTGCTCTTCGTGCCGATCGGGCCGATCTACACGAGCCGCGAGCTGGGGCTGCCCGAGACCCTCTTCTACGTCATCAACGGCATGAACTTCCTGGGCGGCAGCCTCTACGCCGCGGCGACCTTCGCGCTCCTGCTCTACTACCCGTCGAAGCTGGCGCCGCGCTGGGTGGGCTGGGCGGTCGTGGCGGTCTTCCTGGCCTGGTACGTCGCCCAGGCGGCGGGCCTGTTCGCCGACCTCACCTTCGCGCGCCGGGCCCTGGTGCTGGCGGCGCTCTGGGGCGCGTTCGGCCTCGGCGCCGTCCACTGGGTGCGGACGCGCCGCGATCCCGTGGCGCGCGCGGCGCTCAGCTGGTTCCTGCTGTCGTGGCTGGTGGTGGTCTCGGCGTTCGGGCTCGTCATCCTCGCGCCGCAGATGTTCGGCGTGGATACCGGCGCGGCCGAGCCCTACGCCTTCCTTCTCTTCCTGCTGACCTACGGCGGCCTCGCGGTCGGGATCATGCGCTACCGGCTCTTCGAGCTGGGCGACTGGTGGGCGCGGATCATGGCCTGGACCCTCGCCCTGGTCCTGCTGGCGGCGCTGGACATGCTGTTCCTGGTGGGGCTGCAGCTCTCGGCCGGGCTCAGCCTCTCGCTCGCCCTCCTGGTGTCCGGGCTGGTCTGGCTGCCCCTGCGCGGCTTCATCGCCGAGAAGATCCTGCGCCGCGGCCGGGCCGACGAGCGCGCGCTGTTCGAGGGCGTGGTCCAGATCGGGCTCACGGCCGACGCCGCGGACCAGCTTGCCGAATGGACCCAGGTGCTGAAGGCGCGCTTCGATCCGCTGCGGCTCGACATCGCCCCGGATCCCGCCGATGCGCCCCGGCTGGACGACCACGGGCTGGCGCTGGTGACGCCGCCGGTGGCGGGGCTGCCGTCGTTGCGGCTGGAATACGCGCACGGCGGGCGCGCCCTCTTCTCGCCGGCCGACGCCGCCCAGGCCCAGGCGCTCTGCGACATGGTCCGGTTCGTGGTCGACAGCCGCGACGCCTACGCGCGCGGGGTGACGGTGGAGCGCAGGCGCATCGCCGGCGACATCCACGACAACCTCGGCGCGACGCTGCTGAGCGCGCTGCACAGCCGCGACGGCGAACGCAAGGACCGCTACATCCGCGAGACCCTGGCCGACCTGCGCAGCATCGTCACCGAGCCCGCCGGGGCGGACGCAGGCCTTGCCGAGACGCTGGCGCGCAGCCGCAAGGAGATGGCCGAGCGCCTGGCCGCCCGCGGCGCGACCCTGCTGTGGTCCCTGGAGGACGCGCCCCAGGTCGAGGTCGAGTCCAAGGTGGCGCAGTCGCTGCGCGCCATGCTCCGCGAGATCACCAACAATGTCGTCAAGCACGCGGACGCGCGGACCGTGCGCGTGTCCCTGGCGGCCGGGGACGGCGACCTCATCCTCGATGTCGAGGACGACGGCGTCGGCTTCGACCCGGCGACGATCGCCCGCGGCGCCGGCCTGGACGGCCTCTCCGAGCGCGCGGCGCGTCACGGCGGCTCGGTGGCGTGGTCGCCGGGCGAGGGCGGGCGCGGGACGCGGGTGACCGTGCGGCTGCCGCGGGCCTGACCCTCAACCGGCCCGAAGCGCCGACCAGTCGGCCGCGGTGAGCCGCTGGGTGAGCTGTTCGATGTGGGCGCGGAGGGTCTCGAACCCCGAGGTCGGCGCCAGGGTCGCTTCGTCGAGATAGAGCGCGCGGTTGATCTCGATCTGCAGCGCATGCGCCCGGCGGCCGGGCTGGCCGTAGTGCTCGGTGGTGTATCCGCCGGCATAGGGCGTGTTGCGCGCGACGCGGTAGCCCAGGGCCTCGAGCTCGCGCTCCACCCGGGTGGGCAGCACGCCCGCGCAGGCGGCGCCGAAGCGGTCGCCCAGGACGATGTCGCACGGCCGCTCGCGCCCGCTCGACCGGGCCGCCGCGGCCGGCATCGAATGCCAGTCGATGAGGATCGCGAAGCCGTGCGCCCTGCGGACCTCGGCGATCAGGGCCTCCAGCGCCTGGTGATACGGCCGGTGCGCCCCTTCGATCCGGGCCCGCGCCTCGGCGTAGGTCAGCTTGCGGCGGTAGATCTCCTGGCCTTCCGACACCACGCGGGCGATGGCGCCCAGCCCCGCCGCCACGCGCGCCGTGCGCGAGCGGGCGAACTCGGGCAGCTCGTCGGCGAACATCGCGGGGTCCAGCTCGAAGGGCTCGCGGTTGAGGTCGATGTAGGCGCGGGCGAAGCACGCGGTGATCACGGTCGCGCCGTAGGCGGGCGCATGCGCGATCAGGTCGTCGACGAACGCGTCCTCCGAGCGCCGGATCGAGACCGCGTCCAGGGCCGCGGCGTCCATCATGTCGTCGGGGTAGAGCCGGCCGGAATGCGGCGAGGCGAAGATCAGCGGCGTGGGCGGCGGCTGGCCCTCGGGCGCCGCGCGGCGCAGCACGAACGCGGCCGTGGCTTCGGCGGGGTCGGAAAGTCGCGGATCGACGGCGTTCATCACGGGCATACAACGCCGCGGACGGGGTAAGCGTCAAACGGACCTGCGGCGTTTCCCTTCATGGCCCCTTTACCGGTTCGAAAGTAAGCTGCGCGATCAACAGTTCGTTTGGCCCCATGTCCAGAATCCTCCTCGCCGAAGACGACGATTCCCTGCGCGGTTTCCTGGCGCGCGCGCTCGAACGCGCCGGCCACGAGGTGACCGCCTGCGCCGACGGCGACGAGGCGGTGACCTTCCTGGACGAGCCCTGGGACCTCCTGCTCACCGACATCGTCATGCCGGGCCTCGACGGGATCGAGGTCGCCCGCCAGGCGGCCGCCCGCCACCCGGGCCTGCGGATCATGTTCATCACCGGCTTCGCCGCCGTCGCCCTCGCCGCCGGCGAGAAGGCGCCCGCGGGCGCCAAGGTGCTCTCCAAGCCGATCCACCTGCGCGAGATCGTCTCGGAAGTGGAGCGGATGATCGCGGCCTGACGCCGCCCCCAGGCGCCTTGCTAACGCCAAAAGCCGTCTGTATATCCCCGCCTTCCCCGAATGGAGCGGACGCATAGCTCAGCGGGAGAGCACTACGTTGACATCGTAGGGGTCGCTGGTTCAATCCCAGCTGCGTCCACCATCCTGCTTCGCCCTGACGGGCTTCGCAGGACAAGTCCCAGACATATCCGGCGAAGCAGGATGCCCTCCGAAGCCTTGGCGAAGGAGGGCCGCCGCTGAAGCTTGCACCCAGCACCCGCCCGTCCCGGCGTTCGCCCGGACGATCGGACGCCGTTGAAACCGCCGATCTCGAACTGAGCCCGGCCCCTAGGCGGTCTCCTCCTCCAGCGTCGGGAAGTCCGTGTAGCCGCGGGCGCCGCCGCCGTAGTAGGCGCGGGGGTCGGCGACGGTGAGGGGCGCGTTGCGGCGCAGGCGCTCGACCAGGTCGGGGTTGCCGATGAAGGGCCGTCCGAAGGCGATCATGTCGGCCGTGTCGTCGGCGCGCGCCTGCAGGGCCAGGTCCCGGTCGTAGAGGTTGTTGGCGATGGTCACGCCCTTGAACAGGCGGCGCAGCTTCTGCAGGTCGAAGCTGGGCTCGGCGGTGCGCGAGACGCCGGTGTCGCCCTCCACCAGGTCCATCCAGCCCACCTTCAGGTCGTTCAGCCGCTCCACCACGTGGGTGAACAGGGGCTCGGGATCGCTGTCCCAGGCCTGGTAGGCGTGGCCGATGGGCGCGATGCGGATGGCCGTCCGCTCGGGGCCCCAGACCTCGATGATCGCCTGCAGGATCTCCACCATGAACCGCGCGCGGTTCTCGATGGAGCCGCCGTAGCGGTCGGTCCGCTTGTTGGTCATGTCGCGCAGGAACGCGTCGACCAGGTAGCTGTGGGCGGCGTGCAGCTCGACGCCGTCGAAGCCGGCCGCCTTGGCCCGGACGGCCGCCGCGCGGAAGAAGCCCACCATCTCGGCGATCTCGTCCAGCGAGAGGGCGCGGGCTTCCTCGTAGTCCTGGGGGCCCTGGGGCGTGAAGACCTGGCCCGGCTGGCGGTAGACGGACGGGGCGATCGGCGCGTGCCCGCCGTTGAAGCCCGAATGGCTGAGGCGCCCGGCGTGCCAGAGCTGGCTGAAGATCACCCCGCCCTTCGCGTGGACGGCGTCGGTCACCTGCCGCCAGCCGGCGATCTGGTCGTCGCTCCACAGGCCGGGGATGTTGGGCCCGCCGCGCCCGCCGGGCGTGACCGGCGTCGCCTCGGTGATGAGCAGCCCCGCCGAGGCGCGCTGGGCGTAGTAGAGGGCCTGCAGCGGCCCCGCTTCGCCGGCGTCGTTCGACCGGGTCCGCGTGAGCGGCGACAGGGCGATGCGGTTCTGCAGGCGCAGCCCGTTGAACTCGCACGGATCGAAGAGGTCGGTCGCGGTCATGAAGGGGCCTCCGTTGCGCGGCGACCCTGCGCGCGCCGACCCAGCGTCAGTCCAGCGGCTTCCCGTAGGCGCGCGCGGCCACCTCGAACGTCAGCGTCGCCTGCAGGCCCTCGGGCCGCCACGCCCAGACGATCTCGCCGCCGAGCTGCCGGGCGAGGCTGGCGATGAGGCGCGAGCCGAAGCCCCCCTCGACCGGAGCGGTGACCGGCGGGCCGCCCGCCTCCGACCACGTCAGCAGGGCGCGGCCGCCGCGCTGGCGGGTCCAGGTGATCGCGAGCGCGCCGCCCGGCGCCGAGAGCGCGCCGTACTTGCAGGCGTTGGTGGCCAGCTCATGGATCGCCATGCTCATGGCCTGGACATGCTCGGGCGGCAGGGTGATCGCGGGACCCGCCGCCTCGTAGCGACCCGTCGGCGACAGCGCGGCCAGCTCGGCGCGGATGATCTCGGCGAGGTCGGCGCCCTCCCAGCGGCGGGCGGCCAGCGAGGTCTGGGCGCGGGCCAGGGCCTCGACCCGGCCGTCCACGACCCGGCGGAACTGCTCCAGGGTGTCGGCGGTGGTGAGGCGCAGGAAGGACTGCACGATGGTGAGCGCGTTGCGGGCGCGGTGGTCCACCTCGCGCATCAGCAGCCGGCGCGCCTCCTCGCCGCGGCGCTCCATCACCTCGCCCGTCACGTCCTGGGTCGAGCTCAGGATCTGGATCACGCGCCCGTCCGCCAGGATCGGCGTGTTGGTGGCGCTCACGAACCGCTCCACCTCGGCGCCGTCCGCGCCGCGCGCCATGTACGGCCGCATCGGCATCTGATCGGGCTTCCCGGTGGCCAGCACCTTGTCCAGCGAGGCCCGGATCGCGGTCATGAGCGCGGCGGTGGACGGGTCGGGCGCCGCCGGGAACACCTCGAACAGTCCCCGGCCCACCAGCGCCTCGCGGCTCGTGGCGAAGGCGCGCGCGTGCGCAGGATTGGCGGCCAGCATGGTGTATCGGGGCGCATCCGCCGCGATCACCAGCAGCGGGCGTGGCGACGCGTCGAAGGCTGCGCCGAAGTCGGGCGCGGGCAAGGTTGGGGCGTTCGGCAGCGGGGGGCTCCTGCGAAAGCGCGGTGCAGGGGGCCCCGTACCGCGCCCTTCTGTCAACGCCCCTGCGTCATGCGACGGGCAGTTCCAGGACGATCCGGTTGCGGCCGGCCCGGCGGCCGTAGGCGGCGATCCGGCTCCAGGCCCGGATCAGCTCCAGCCCCGCGCCGCCGCCCCGCTCGAGGTCGGGTCCGGCGAAGGCGGCGGTCCGCGGATCGAAGAACGCGCCCGCGTCGGTGATGGTCAGCCGCACCAGCCCGGGTTCGCGCACGAGGCTCACGCCGATGTGGCTGCCCGCGGGCGGCGCGCCGTGCTCGATGATGTTGGCGATCCACTCCTCGACGATGATGGCCAGCTTGTCGGCGCACATCGACCCCAGCCCCGCGGCCTCCGAGAACCGCCGCGCGACGCCCAGGGCCCGCGCGACCGCGCTCGGGTCGGCCGGGAGGCGCGCCACCGCGGGGGATTGGGAAAGGGCGTCAAGCTGGGCTATGTCTAGGGCCTGTCTTCGGGAGGACTGCATGCGTCGGGCATGGGTGGCAGGATTGCTGATGGCGGCGATGCTGTCGACGCCAACCGTGGCGTTGGCCGAGATCGGCCGCATCAAGACGGTGGTGGGCGCGGCTTCGGTGGTGCGCGGCAAGGCGGCGACGCCGGCGACCCCCGGCCTCCAGTTGCAGGTGTCGGATGTACTGCAGACCGGCAAGGACGGACGCATCGGCGTGACCTTCGTCGACAACTCCCGCTTCTCCATCGGGCCGAACAGCCGGGTGTCCCTCACCCAGTTCGAGTTCGACGACACCACTCATCGCGGCAAGTCGCTGACCACCGTGGATCGCGGCTCGCTGGGCGTGGTGTCCGGCCAGATCGCCAAGGAGAACAAGGACGCCATGCGCGTCCGGACCCCCACCTCGCTCCTGGCGGCGCGCGGCACCCGCTTCGTGGTGAAGGTCCCGTGAGGGCGGTGGTCGCCGCCGCGGCCGCGGCGCTCGTCGCCGGGTGCGCGAGCCAGTCCGTGACGCTCCTGAACAACGAGGGCGGCGGGCAGGGCGCCGTCGCCGTGCTCGACCCGGAGACGGGGCGCGAGCTGGGCCAGGTGACGACGGCCGACACCGAGGCGAGCCTCGGTCGCGGGTCCGTCGAGGCGAAGGCGCTCCGCAAGGACAGGAAGCCCTGGTTCGGCGACCTCGTGGCCCGGGTGCCCTACGCGCCCGAGACCTACGTGCTCTACTTCTACGAAGGCACCACCGACATCACCGCCGAGTCCGAGTCGGTCCTCGCGGCCCTGCGCGAGGCGCTGAAGCCGGATTCCGAGGTCCAGATCACCGGCCACACCGACACGGTGGGCGACGCGGCCCTGAACGACCGGCTGTCGGTGGAGCGCGCCCAGCAGATCCGCACCCTGCTCGCGGCCTCGGGCCTGCCGACCGACGGCTGGAAGGTCACCGGCCGCGGCGAGCGCGAGCTGCTGGTGGCCACCGGCGACGGGGTCGACGAACAGGCGAACCGGCGGGTCGAGGTGGTGATCCGCTACTGAGCGGAGCGCCCGGCGCTCAGCTGCGCAGGCGCACCGCCAGCACTGTCAGGTCGTCGCTGGGGTCGCCGCCGGCCTCGAAGTCGCGGACCCGCGCCACCAGGGCGTCGAGCATGCCGGTGAGCGTCACGGCCCTGGCCGCATCCGCCACGGCGGCGATCAGGTCGCTGCGCTGGAAGAGCGTCCCGTCCGGCGCCTGGGCCTCGGTCAGCCCGTCCGTGAACAGCAGCAGCGTCTCGCCCCGGACGAGGCGGTGGGTCTCGATCGGGTAGGGGAAATCGTCCGCGACGCACAGGGGCGGCCCGCCATCCAGCGTCAGCTCCCGCACGGACCGGTCCGCGCCCACCACCAGCGGGTTCTCGTGCCCGGCGCTGATGAGCTCCAGCCTGCCGTCGGCCGGGTGCAGGACGCCCACCAGCAGCGAGACGGCCATGGCCTCGCGGTTGTCGCGCGAGAGTTCCCGGTTGATCTCCCCGACGGCCACGTCCAGCGGCGTCGCCGGGCGCATCAGCAGGCTGCGCGACAGGGCCTTCGACAGCGCCATGAAGAGCGACGCGGGCACGCCCTTGCCGGTGACGTCGCCCACGAGGAAGCAGACGCGGCCGTCGTCGAACGGGAACGCGTCGTAGAGGTCGCCGCCCACGGTCTTGGCCGGCTTCAGCAGCGCGTCGATCTCCACCAGGGGCGAGACCTGGGCCAGCTCGACCCTCGGCAGCAGCATCCCGGACTGGATCTCGCTCGCGGCCGCCAGCTCGCCGGCGATGCGCGCGGCCGACACCTTCTGGTCCTCGATCTGGCCGCGGAGCCGCGCCTGCACGCGCCGCCCTTCAACGAACAGCAGCGCCACCATGACGGCCGAGGTGGCCGCGCCCGGCGCCAGCATCGGGAGGGGGTCGACCAGCACGTTGTTCTGGAACGCGACCCAGCTGGCCACGAACGCGGCGACGATCTCGACCACGGCGCCGATGGTGATCGGCGCAAGCTGCACCCGCGGCACCGTCAGCCAGGCCAGCATCACCAGGGCGAAGCCGATCCCCCACTCCACGGCGGGCGCCCAGGCGGGCCGGCGCAGGGCGGCGCCCCGCAGGATCGCGTCGACGGCCTGGGCCTGCACGAACACCCCGTAGGTGACCGTTTCGCGCGGCGTCGTCACCACGTCCGACGTCCCCGCCGCGGTGAGGCCCACCAGGACGATCTTGTCCCTGAAGGCGTCGTCCGGCACGCCCCTTCGCAGGAGGTCGGCGGCGGAGATCGTCACGAACTCGGCCCGCCGCTCGCCGCGCGCGTCGGGCGGGGCGGCGAGGCGAAGCTCGACCCGACCGCCGGGATCGACCGGCACGCGGTGGTCGCCCACGCGGATGGCGACGAGTCCGTCGCGGTCGCCCTCCAGGCGGATCACGTCCGCGCCCTCGGCGACCCGGACGAGGTCCAGCGCCAGGCTGGGCGTCAGCGCGCCGGCGGCCTTGCCGAGCAGCGGCACGCGGCGGATGACCCCGTCGGAATCCGGCGGCCCGTTCGCCAGTCCGTGGCCGAGCGCCGCCCCGTCGAGGATGTCCAGGTTGGCGACCACGCCGGGGTAGCTGGGGATCGCCGCCGGGGTCGGACCTTCGAAGCGCACGTCCGGAGGCAGGGCGCCTCGCTCCGCGTCGCCTTCCAGCTTGTCGAAGGTGTCGCCGCCCACGCCCGCGCGGGCCAGCACCACGGGACTGCGTCCGATGACGCGCGCGAACACGGCGTCCATGGACGGCAGGTCGGCGACCTCCGAGGCCGCGCCGGGCGACAGCTCGGGGTAGAGCTTGATGAAGTCCTCGGGCGCCTGGCGGTCGCGTTCGGGGAAGAGGAAGTCGAAGCCGATCACCTTCGCCCCGCGGCCGGCGATCTGCTCGGTGAGCCGCGCCATGGTGTAGCGGGACCAGGGCCAGCCGCCCACGGCGTCGATGCTCTCGCCGTCGATCGCCACCACCTGCACCGCCGAGGTGGTGGCGGGCGGCGGCGTCACGCGCTGGAACAGGTCGAACAGCGGCTGCCGCAGCGTCGAGCCGGCGGCCAGCAGCAGGAGCCCTGCGGCGATCGCGGCCGCGAGCCCCAGGACCCGGACCCGGATCCTCGCCCAGCGATCGAGCCCCTGGAGGGCGTCGTCAGATGCGGACCTCGAGGCCGTCATAGGCGCACAGCACCTCCAGGGCGGGCCGGTCGGCCCGGACGAGTTCCTCGTAGCGGATGGTCTCGCCGTGCATGCGCTGGATGTCGCGGTCCGAGTACGTCGGCTCGTGGTGGAACAGCGCAAGGCGCTTGGCGTGCGCGGCGTGGCAGAGGTCGACGGCCACCACGTTGGACGAGTGTCCCCAGTCCTGCTTCAGGCTCACCGTGTCGCCCAGCGAGTACATGCTGTCGAAGATCACGAGATCGGCGTCGCGGAAGAAGGCCTCGAAGAACGCCTCGTCCTCCATGTTGTCGAGCTTGTGCTCGGAGTCCGTGGAGTAGATCACGGCCTTGCCGTTCTTCTCGAACCGGTACCCGTAGCTGTCGTGGCTGTGGTGCTGGCTGGCCAGCGTCACCGTGACGCCGGCCACCTTGAAGGGCTCGCCGGGCTTGTGGGTGATGAACTCGAACCGGGCCTTCAGCCAGTCGAACGGCACCGGGAAGCTGATCTCCTCCTGCTGCCGCCGCAGCGCCTCCTCGGCGTCGGCGTGGCCCGAGTGGATGTAGATCTTCGCGCCGGGGTCGAAGGCCGGCCCGAAGAACGGGAAGCCCATGATGTGGTCCCAGTGCAGGTGGGACAGGAAGAAGTGGTAGACGCGCGCGTGGCCTTCGGCGTAGCGGCGGAAGGCGTCGATGCCGAACTCGCGCAGGCCCGATCCCATGTCGCACACGAGGAAGCAGTCCTTGCCGCCCTCGATCTCGACGCAGGAGCTGGCGCCGCCATAGCTGCCGTAGGTCGAGAACTCGAGGTTGCTGCGGGCCCAGGCGTGCGCCTCGAGCTCGTCGTTGAACTTGCGTCCCCCCGCGGCCACCAGCGCGCGGGCGATCTTGCCCTGGATGGCGAGGGCCGGCCGCGCCACGGGGAGCGAGCCCCGCGTGCCCCAGAAGCGCACGAGCATTCCGTTGTCGCGCGGCATCAGCCTGCGGACCCGACGCTGTCGGTGATCGTGAACAGCTTGTCGTAGCGGCTGATGGCCAGGATCTCCCGCATCCGGTCGTTCGGCGCCGCCAGGGTGATCGACACGGCCTCGCCGGCCTCGCGCCGCGCGATCGTCAGGGCCCGCAGACCCCGCGAGGACATGTAGTCGAGCGCGGTGAGGTCCACGACCAGGGGCAGGCCGGCCGCCGCGGCGTCGCGCACCGCGGCCGTCAGGTGACCGGAGAACGCCTCCCAGGTCGTCTCGTCGACGCGGCCGTCCGGCGAGCCGACCAGCCTGTCGCCCGCATTCGTAAGCCGCCAACTCAAGCTCATACCCAGCCCCCGACGTCGAACAGGCGTCGTTGCGGGGAACAGCCCCGTCCCGCCCCCGCCCGCCAATCGCGCAAGGTGAACGCGCCGAAGTCGCCTTCGCAACTGGATTCGCGCGGCAGGGGCGCGTGGGCGGGGTCGCAGTTGCGCTCCGGGCCCGCGGGCCGCCGCCGCTGCAGGGGGCCTGGGCCGGCTGCTCACCCAGATTCGTGAACAAATATTGCGCGCGTGTAACGAATTCCCGTGACGGCGCGAAACTTCTTGCCCTCAATTGCCTGTGCAGGTCGGCCCGCAAAACTGAGGCCGCCGCGGGAGGAAGTCATATGGGAAAACACAGGTTCCTGTGCGGCGTTTCTGTCATAGCCGCGTCAGTGGCGTTCGGAGCCTCGGGCTCCGCGTTTGCGCAAAGCTCCGGGCCCTCGGGCCAGGCCTCCACGGAGGTCACCGAGGTCGTCGTCACCGGCTCGTTCATCGCCGGAACGCCGAAGGACACCGCGATTCCGGTGGCCGTGATCGGGCAGGAGGAACTGGAGCGGCGGGGCTCGCCCTCGGTGCTCGAGATCATCAAGACCCTGCCGGTCAGCGGCCCGGTGCTGGGCGACTCCAACCAGTTCTCGGTGGCGGCGCAGGGCCGCTCGGGCGGCGGCACGATCAACATCCGCGGGCTGGGCTCCCAGCGCACCCTGGTGCTGATGAACGGCCGGCGCTTCTCGGGCTACGTCTCCGACACCAACCTGCTGCCGGTCGCGGCGATCGGGCGGGTGGAGATCCTGAAGGACGGCGCCGCGGCCACCTACGGCTCGGACGCCATCGGCGGCGTGGCCAACTTCATCACCCGCACCAACTTCGAGGGCCTCGAACTCCAGGGCGACTATCGCTTCGTGGACGGCTCCAAGGGGGACTACGGCGCCAGCGCTCTCTACGGCTGGCGCAGCGAGACCACGAACCTGCTGGTCAGCCTCGCCTACCAGCACCGCTCGGAACTCGCCATTCCCGACCGCGACTGGGTGCTGCAGCCCTACCTGCGCAATCCGTCGGGCTGGTCGGTGCTGGGCAACCCGGGCGCCTACACCATCCGCAACGCGGCGGGCGGGGCGATCGGCTTCGCGGTGGACGCCAACTGCAACGCCGTCGGCGGCTTCGCCGGGTTCACCGGCGCGACGCCGGCCTGCTACTTCAGCTACCTGCCCTTCGACAACCTGGTCGAGGAGGAAGACCGCTACCAGGCCTACGCCGAGTTCAACGCCGACGTGGGCGAGACGGGCAAGTTCCACGTCGAGGCGTTGTATTCCCAGACCAGCATCCCGGGAATCCGCTTCTCGCCGGGCTACCCGCCCACCTCCGGTCCGAACGGCCCCGGCAGCGTCAACGTCTATTCGATCCCGGCCTCGAACCCGGGCTTCAACACCTTCCTGCAGCAGACCGGCAACACGGCGCTGATCGGCACGGCGCAGAGCGCGCTGGCCACGCTCTGGCGGCCGTTCGCCAACGGCGGCAACAACTCGACCGGCGGCCTGGGCGGCCAGAAGGGCAGCCGCAAGTACGAGGAGTGGCGGATTTCCTCCTATCTCCGCGGCGAGACGGGCTTCTTCGGCATCGGCTACGACATCGGCCTCACCTACATCAAGGAGAAGCAGGACCAGCAGACGACCGACATCCTGATCGACCGCCTGCAGCGCGCGCTGAACGGCCTGGGCGGGCCGAACTGCACGGGCAACACGCCCGGCGCCAACGGCTGCCAGTACTTCAACCCGTTCTCCAACGCCTACCCCGGCAACCCGGCGCTGGGGCTGACGAACCCCGGGTTCGTCTCGGCCAACGCCAACAGCCGCGAACTGGTGGCCTCGCTGTTCGACCGGCAGAAGTTCCTGGCCACGCAGGACACCTTCGTCCTCGACGTCGTCCTGAACGGGACGCTGCCCATCACCCTGCCGGGCGGCGAGATCGGCTGGGCCGCCGGCTATCAGTACCGCAAGATCGACTACAACCAGCGGATCGGCAGCCCGTTCTACAACGCCCAGGTCACGCCGTGTCCGGTGGCGGGCAGCACGTCGTGCACGTTCCGGACGGGGCCCTACATCTTCCTCGGGCAGAACATCCCGCTCGATCTGGAGCAGGACGTCTACGCGCTGTTCACCGAGCTGAACGTGCCCATCACCGAGGCCCTCAACGCCCAGCTCGCGCTGCGCTACGAGGACTACGGCGGCGCCACCGGCTCCACCACCAATCCCCAGGCGCGGGTGAAGTGGCAGGTCCTGGACGCCCTGGCGTTGCGGGGCTCCGTCGGCACGTCCTTCCGCGGCCCGACCGCGGGCAACGTCGCGCCTACCGGCGTCACCGGCCTCTCCGGCATCACCGCCGCGGGCAACAACTTCAAGTCCGTGGACTTCTTCGGCAACCCGAACACGGGGCCCGAGAAGGCGCTGACCTACTCGGTGGGCGCCATCGTGCAGTGGGGCAACCTCACCGCCACGGTGGACTACTGGTACTACCGCCTGAAGGACCAGATCACGACGGTGCCGGCCAACATCGTCGCCACCGCCGTGGCCGGCATCGGCAACGGCAGCCAGGCCGTGAACTGCGCGAGCCCCCTGCGGTCGCTGATCACCTTCAACAACAACAACGCCTGCACCCAGGGCGTGACGGTCGGCAACGACATCGCGCGCGTCCGGTCGGACACCACCAACGGTCCGACCATCAAGACGACCGGCCTCGACGTGGAGGTGAACTATCGGTTCGACGACCTGATGGGCGGCTCGCTCGATGTGGGCGGGACGGTCAGCTACGTCTTCGACTTCAAGCAGGCCGCCTTCGTGTTCGGCGGCGTGACGGTCTCGCCGGCGTACGAGGCGGCCGGCTTCACGAACTATGACCGCCTGCCGGGCACCATTCCCGACTGGCGGGGCCAGTTCTACGCCGACTACCACCGCGACCGGCACAGCCTGCGCTGGACGATCAACTACGTGGACGGCGCCACGGACAACCGCGGCCCCACCACCGTCCAGACCGGCCCGTCCACCAACTGCACGGTGGCCAACGCCCGGGCCGGCACGGCGACCAACTGCCAGCTCACCACCCTGGGCCTGCGCGTGCGCAAGTTCATCACGCACGACCTGACCTACCGGCTGGAGTGGGGCGACGACGTGGTGATCACCGCGTCGGTGCTGAACCTGCTCGACCGCGAGCCGTCCAAGGCCCGCCTCGAGCTCAGCTACGATCCCTTCATCGGCAACCCCCTGGAGCGGACCTTCAAGATCACCGCGAAGAAGACGTTCTAGGCCGATCGGCTCCACCGGCCCTCGCCGGCCTCTCCCGTCGCGCCGCGCCGGGGGAGGATCGGGCGAGGGCCGGCTTGGCCGTCCCGCGGACGACCCGAGGATCCGTCTCCCCCCGTTTCGAATGTAACTGTGCCGTAACATAACCGGCGCTCCGACACGTCGCTCCAGGGCGCCGTGGCGTCAGGATTTCCTTACGTCACAAGTTGTTGCGTCGGCGCCGCGCCGCTCGCGAACGTTGCGCGCGCCCGGCGATTCGCGTGGCGGTGCTGAAATATCCATCTTCATATTTCCCCGCTCCGGCAGGCCCGATCAGAGGCCTCCGGAGGGGAGGAACATCGATGTCCAAGGGCAGATTCTTCTGCGGCGCGTCCCTGCTCGCGGCCGCGCTCGGCCTCGCGGCGCAGGCCCAGGCTCAGACCGGTTCGACCGAGGTCGGCGAGGTGGTGGTCACGGGCTCGTTCATCCGCGGCACGCCGGAGGACGCCGCGCTTCCCGTCGACGTCATCGGCGGCGAGGACCTGGCGAAGCAGGGTTCGCCTTCGGCCGTCGAGCTGATCAAGGCGCTGCCGTCCAGCCAGGGCGTGCTGGGCGACTCCAACCAGTTCGACGGGCGCTCGCAGGGCCAGGAAGGCGTGGGCACCATCAACCTGCGCGGGCTGGGCGCGGCGCGGACCCTGGTCCTCTTCAACGGGCGGCGCGTGGCGCTCTCGGCCAACGGGGCCGTCGACACGAACCTCCTGCCCCTGGCGGCGGTCGGCCGCATCGAGGTGCTCAAGGACGGCGCCGCCGCCACCTACGGTTCGGAAGCGATCGGCGGGGTGGTCAACCTGATCGCGCCCACCACCTTCGACGGACTGGAGCTGCACGGCGACTGGACGTTCATCGACGGCTCCGAGGGCGACTGGGGCGGCTATGTGAAGTGGGGCTGGTCGAACGACCGGGCCAACGCCTTCGTCGCCGCCGACTTCCGCCACCGCTCGCGGCTGCAGTTCACCAAGCGCGACTTCACCAGCCTGCCGTTCGCCGCCAACCCCGAGGGCGGCTGGAGCTCGATCTCGCTGCCCACCTTCATCGACCTGGCGAGCGGTCCGGCCGCCGTGCGGTTCGACAGCGGCTGCACGCCGCTGGGCGGCACGTTCACGCCCGTGGGCTGCCAGGTGCAGTTCGGGCTGAACGACAACCTCGTCGAGCCCGAGGACCGCTACTCGATCTACGGCCAGTTCAACTTCGACATCGACGAGGACACCACCTTCCACATGGACGCCATGTACGCCCGCGGCGTGGTGACCATGAGCACCAGCCCCGGCTATGCGCTGCTGGCGGGCCCGTCCTCCACGTTCTCGCCGGTGGCGGGACGCTACTTCGTGCCCGCGTCCAACCCGGGCCTGCGCGACTATGTGGCCAAGAACCCGGGCCAGTTCCCGAACGGGAACGCCGGCGTCGTGCTCGCCGCCTACCGGCCCTTCGCCTTCGACGGCAACCCGCTCTTCAACGGCCGCGGCCCGGCCCAGGGCAAGCGCGACTACGAGATGTGGCGGGTCTCGGGAGACGTTCGCGGCAAGCTGCCGGTCGCCGACATCGGCTGGAACCTGGCGCTCACCTATTCCCAGAACTCCTCGTACCTCAGCCAGTCCGACACCGAGATCAGCCGCTTCCAGCTGGCGTTGAACGGCCTCGGCGGCCCCGACTGCAACCGCACCACCGGCACGCCCGGGGTGGGGCCGTGCATGTACTTCAATCCGTTCTCCAACAGCGCGGCGGCCAATCCGATCACGGGCGGGACCAACCCCGGCTTCACGGCGAGCTCGCCCCGCAATTCGCCCGAGCTGGTCCGCTGGTTCTTCCGCGAGAACTCGCGGGAGGTCGTGAACCGGCTGGTCGTGGCCGAGCTCGTGTTCGACGGGACCCTTCCGGGGCTGTCGCTCCCGGGCGGCGAGATCGGCTGGGCCGTCGGCGCCCAGTACCGGCGCAACCAGACCGAACAGAGCGTCTCGCCCGGCTGGGACGTGGCCATCAACCCGTGCCCCGACACGCCGATCACCGGCAACCGCAGCTGCGCGCTCGAGACCGGTCCGCTCGCGTTCCTCGGGACCTTCGCCGAGCAGGATCTCGAGCAGGACGTGTACGCGGCCTTCGCCGAGGTCCAGATCCCGATCACCGACGACCTGAACGTGCAGGCGGCGGCCCGCTACGAGGACTACGGCGGCGGCGTCGGGGGCACCTTCGACCCCAAGGTCTCGGCCCGCTGGCAGATCAACGACATGTTCGCCGTCCGCGGCTCGCTCGGGACCACGTTCCGCGCGCCGCCGGCCAACAACCTCGAGGGTCGGGTCACGACGCTGCAGTTCTTCGGCGGCAACTACCGGCCGGTGGACATCGTGGCCAATCCGTCCCTGAAGCCCGAAAGCGCCGTCACCTGGAGCGTCGGCGGCATCGTGCGGGCCGGCGGGCTGCGCGCGACCGTGGACTACTGGAGCTTCGACTTCCAGAAGCCGATCGTCGCCGAGCCGTTCGACGCGATCGTCGCCACCATGTTCCCGGGCGGCGCCTCGACGAACTGCGGCAACCCGGCGTTCGCGGGCCTGCAGGCGCGGTTCCAGTTCTTCTCGGGCACGGCCTGCGCGGTGACGAACGTCGCGCGGCTGCGGACCGGCGTGATCAACGGGGCCGACCAGAAGACCTCGGGCATCGACGCCCTGGCGGACTTCGACTTCCCCGAGCCGATGTTCGGCGTCGACGTGACGATCGGCGGCAGCTTCAGCTACGTCCTGGAGTACAAGGTCGACCGGACCGAGGTGGAGGGCCTGGTCGTCCAGCCGGCCTTCAACGCCGTGAACTTCCTGAACCAGGGCCAGAGCGTGGTGCCCCTGCCGGACTGGAAGGCGCAGGCCTATGTCGAGCTCACGCGCGGCGTCCACAACCTGCGTTTCACCGCCAACTACATCTCCAGCTACATCGACCAGCGCGCGGCGCCCTACCTGCCGCTGGCGTCGCTGGGCGGGCAGGCGGTGCTCCGCGGGCGCAAGATCGACGAGACGCTGCTGGTCGACGCCGCCTACCGCGTGCTGCTGCCCTGGGACACGACCCTGGTCGTGCGGGTCCAGAACGTGTTCGACGACGACCCGTCGTTCGCGCGCCTGGCGCCCGGCTACGATCCGTTCACGGGCAATCCGCTGGGCCGGACGCTCAAGATCGGCGTGACCAAGAAGGTCTGGTGACGATCGGCCGCGGGCCGGCCGGGAAATGGCGCGCCGCCGGGAGCCCGGCGGCGCGCTTTCCCTTACGGGGCTTAGTGTTCCGGAAGCCACGCTGTGGCCGAGATCGTAGAAAACACGGTTCCATTTTTTGCAGAACCCGTTCAAAGAGATGGTGATCCCGGCCACGGATCCGCGCCCAAGACGCGGAACGTCACGCCGCAGGAGGGGAAGGAAAGATCAAGATGAACAAGCGCAGTCAGTTCTGCGGCGGCTCGGTTGTGGCCGTCGTCGCCGCCCTCGGCGTCGTCGCGCCCGCCGCGGCCCAGACCGATCAGGCCAGCACCACGTCCGAAGTGCAGGAGGTGGTCGTCACCGGTTCGTTCATTCGGGGCACCCCCGAAGACGCGGCCCTTCCCGTCGAGGTGATCGGCGCGGAAGAACTCCAGAAGCGGGGCTCGCCCAACACGATCGAGCTCATCAAGAGCCTGCCGGTCTCCGGCCCGGTGCTCGGCGACACCAACCAGTTCTCTACCGCGGCCCAGGGCCAGGTCGGCGCGGGCACTATCAACCTCCGCAGCCTCGGCAGCCTCCGCACCCTGGTGCTGGTGAACGGCCGCCGCGTGGTGGCCTCGGCCGGCGCCGGCAGCGGCGGCGTCGACACCAACCTGCTCCCCGTCTCGGCCATCGGCCGGGTGGAAGTGCTGAAGGACGGCGCCGCGGCGACCTACGGCTCGGACGCCATCGCCGGCGTGGTGAACTTCATCACCCGCAACAAGTTCGACGGCCTGGAAGTCAGCGGCGACTACCGTCTCGTCGACGGCTCGGGCGGCGACTACACGGCCAACGCCATCTACGGGAAGACCTTCGACAACGCCGACATCATGGTGTCGGCCGGCTACCAGCACCGCTCGGAGCTGAAGACCACCGACCGCGACTGGTCGTACCTGCCCTACCTGGACAACCCGTCCGGCTACTCGGTTCTGGGCCAGCCGCCGTCGTTCCTGCCGCTCAGCGCCACCGGCGCGCCGACCGCGGGCGTGACGCGCGACCCGAACTGCGCCTCCGTCGGCGGCTTCGCCGGTTTCACCGGCACGACCCCGGCCTGCTACTTCACCTACATCCCGTTCGACAACCTGATCGAGGATGAGGACCGCTACCACATCTACGGCCAGGTGAACGTCGACCTGGACGACAAGACCAAGTTCCACCTCGACGCCTACTGGGCCAAGACCGACATCCCGCACATGCGGTTCTCGCCCGGCTTCCCGCCGATCCAGGGTCCGAACGGTCCGGGTTCGGTCGGCGTGTTCTCGACGCCGATCACCAACCCCGGCGCCCGCACGGCGCTGCAGCAGGCGGGCCTGTCGGCGGCCGCGATCGCGGCCACCAGCCGCGTGTCGCTCACGCTGTTCCGTCCTCTGGGTTCGGGCGGCAACCCGATCTTCGGCGACGGCGGCCAGGTCGGCTACCGCAACTACAACGTCTACCGCGTGTCGGGCGGCCTGACGGGCGAACTGCCCTTCGCCGGCATCGGCTACGACCTGGGCGTGAGCTTCTCGCGCACCCAGAACCGCCAGTCGACGCCCGACATCTTCATCGACCGCCTGCAGCGGGCGCTGAACGGCTTCGGCGGCCCGAACTGCACGGGCGCGGTGGCCGGCGCCAACGGGTGCCAGTACTTCAACCCGTTCTCGAACGCCTACGCGGGCAACCCGGCGCTGGGCCTGACCAACCCGGGCTTCGTGTCGGCCAACGCCAACAGCCCCGAGCTCGTCGGCTGGATCTTCGAGCTGAACTCGCAGACCCAGCAGCGCCAGGACCTCTTCGTCGTCGACTTCGTGCTGAACGGCGAACTGGGCATCGCGCTTCCGGGCGGGAACATCGGCTGGGCCGCCGGCGCGCAGTACCGCGCGTCCGACTTCCAGTCGTCGCTCCGCAGCCCGTTCCAGGACTCGCGCGTCGCGCCGTGCCCGGTGATCGGCGCCACGAACTGCGCGTTCCCCACCGGCCCGTACATCTTCCTGGGCCAGGGCACGCCGCAGCAGCTGGATGACTCGGTCTACGCGTTCTTCGCGGAAACCAACCTGCCGATCACCGACACGATCAACGCGCAGGCGGCCATCCGCTACGAGGACTACGGCGGCCTGACCGGCTCGACCACCAACCCGAAGCTGGCCCTGAAGTGGCAGATCGCCGAGCAGTTCGCGCTGCGCGGCTCGATCGGCACCACCTTCCGCGGCCCGACCCCGGGCAACCGCTCGAACAACGCCGTGACCGGTCTCTCGGGCATCCAGGCGGCCGGCAACAACTTCAAGTCGGTCGACTTCACCGGCAACCCGGCCATCGGCCCCGAAAAGGCGTTCACCTACAACGTGGGCGGCATCTTCGAGGTCCAGGGCCTGCGGGTGATCCTCGACTACTGGCACTTCAACGTCGAAGACCAGATCACCACGGTTCCGGCCCAGATCGTGGCCACCGCCGTGGGCGGCGTCGGGAACGGCACGCAGTTCGTGAACTGCGGCAGCGCCCTCCGCGGCCTGATCACCTTCAACAACAACAACACCTGCACGCAGGGCGTCACCGTCGGCAACGACATCCAGCGCGTCCGCTCCGACACCGTGAACGGCCCGCGCATCAAGGTCACCGGCATCGACGGCAACGTCGACTACCGGCTCCGCGACGTCATGGGCGGCGATGTCACCCTGGGCGCCTCGTTCAGCCGCCTGGTGAAGTACGACATCGGCGAGTTCAACCTGAACGGCGTGCTGGTCTCCACGGCCTACAGCGCCCTCGGGTTCACGAACTACGACCGCTTCCCCGGGACGGTGTCGAAGCTCCGCGGCGCGGCCTACGCCGAGTACAGCCGCGGCCAGCACAACCTGCGTATGGACATGACGTACGTCGGCGGCGCCACGGACAACCGCGGCCCGACCACGGTGCAGACCGGCTCGTCGCCGAACTGCAACGTGGCGAACGCCCAGGCCGGCACGGCCACCAACTGCCAGCTGACGACGCTGGGTCTGCGGGTGAAGGAGTTCTACACCTTCGACCTGACCTATCGCCTGCAGCTGCCCTGGGACACCACGGTCACCGCCTCGGTGTTCAACATCTTCGACCGCGATCCGTCTGCGGCGCGCCTGGAAGCGGGCTACGACCCCTTCATCGGCAACCCCTACGGCCGCACCTTCAAGATCGGGGCCCGCAAGAAGTTCTGATCAGACCTCCGGGCGACCGGAGCCGATCTTCAGCGCCGCCGGGTCCGCCCGGCGGCGTTTTTCTTTCGCCCGCCGCCAGGTTCGGAGCGCGGGTCCGCCGCGTACGGCGACGCCTGCCCGGACCCGGGCCGGGGGTTTCAGAAGTCCGGTACGTTTCCTCCGCGGAATCTGCTGGCGCATTCCCGAAATTGCGCCGATCATTCGCATACCAAGGGTCGGAGAACGCTGCGCGCTAGATGCAGGCCGTCCGCGGGGGAGGAAAGACATGACCAAGCGCAGCTATCTCTGCGGCGGCTCCATGCTTGCCGTCGCGATTTCATTTGGCTTCTTCGGCGCCGCCGCCGCGCAGACCGCCGCGAACGCGCCGTCCGAGGTCGAGGAGGTCGTGGTCACGGGCTCGTTCATCCGGGGGACCCCGGAAGACGCCCCGTTGCCCGTGGACGTGATCACCAACCAATCGCTCAAGGAGCAGGGCAGCCCGTCCCTCGTGGACCTCGTCCGCACGATCCCGTCCGTCTCGGGCGGCAACATCGGCGAGTCCAATCGCTTCCTCGGCGGCGCCGCGGCCGGCGTCGCGACCATCAATCTGCGGGGCCTCGGACTGACCCGCACGCTGTCGCTCATGAACGGCGAGCGCCTGTCGACGATCACCGCCGCCGGGGGCCAGGAGTTCGTGAACGTCAACGTCGTCCCGACCATCGCGATCGGTCAGGTCGAGGTGCTGCGCGACGGCGCGGCGGCCACGTACGGGTCGGACGCTGTGGCCGGGGTGGTGAACTTCATCACGCGGAAGGACCTCGAAGGCTTCGAGGCCAACGGGAAGTACGCGCTCATCGACGGATCCAACGGAGACTACGAGGCGTCCGTCGCCTGGGGCAGGAAGTTCGACAACGGCAACCTGTTGCTCGCGGCCTCCTACCGGCATCGCAGCGAGCTCAACGGCGACGACCTGCCCTGGACGCTGCCCAACGCTGTCTTCCCCGACACCGTCAACATCAGCGGGATCTCGGGCGCCAGCAATCCCGGCGGCTACAACGCGATCCTGGGAACGCCGGTCCTGGGGCCGAACGGCGGCTTCCTGCCGGACCCGGCGCGCCCGGGCCAGCCGCTGGGCGGCACCCTGTCGGCGACCTTCTCGGACGCCGGCTGCACCCAGCTCGGCGGCCTTTCGTTCGTGCCCAACGGCCAGTGCTTCTACCCGTTCACCTATCACGACACCCGGGTGGCGCATGAGGACCATTACCACCTGTTTGGCGAGGCCAACTTCAACCTGAGCGAGCGGCTCCGCTTCCATGGGGAAGTCCTCTGGTCGCGTACGGACGTGCCGCACGACCGCGTGTCGGCGTCCCAGTCCACCGTCCAGTTCCCCACGCCGATCGAGGCGAGCGGCTCGTCGCCGGGGGGCGGAACGTCGCCCTATCCGGCGGCTCCGGGCGCCATCCAGTCGCGCTACTACGTGCCGGCGAGCAATCCGGGCCTCCAGGCCCTCTTCAACCCGTGCCCGACGGCGACCCAGCCGCAGATCACCGCGGCCATCTGCGCGGCGGCGCTGACGAACGGGGTCGCCATGAACCTGACCCAGTGGCGTCCGGTGGCCATGGGCGGCAACCCGCTCCATGACTTCGACGCCGACCGGCAGAGCAACCAGATCACGTCCTTCCGCGTGGTGGGCGGCTTCATCGGCGAACTGGAAAACGGCTGGGAGTGGCGGACGACCCTCAACTACATGCGGGCCGAGCAGATCGCCCGGACCCCGGACCGCTACGTGAATCGTATCCAGCTTGCCCTGCGTGGGCTGGGCGGGCCGAACTGCAACCCGGTCACGGGAACGCCCGGCGTCGGGGCCTGCCAGTACCTCAACCCGTTCGCCAACTCGATCCAGCAGTCCAGCATCAACGGCGCGAACTATGCGCAGGCCACCGGCCTGCGCCAGGGGCCGGCGATCGACCCCGCGCTCTGGGCCTGGCTGCAGGACGACGCGGTGGCCACCACGACCCAGCAGCTGATCACGGCGCAGGCGCAGCTGACCGGGGACTTCGGCGGCCTGAGATTGTGGACCGACACGCCGCTCAGCTGGGCTGTCGGCGCGCAGTGGCGCTTCAACGAGCGGCGCATCTCCCTGTCCTCGAACTTCGACGGCGAGAAGACGCCCTGCGTCGACAGCCAGCCCTACGGCGACGGTCTGCCGACCTGCGCGGTGCCTGGAGGCGGCCCGTTCACGTTCATCGGCTCGGGCCGCGAAAGCCAGGAGGACCGGCACGTGGTCGCCTTCTTCGGCGAGCTGCAGGCCCCCGTCACCGACGACGTGGTCGTGAGCCTGGCCATCCGCAATGAGCGCTACGGCGGCAATGTCGGCGCGACGACCAATCCCCGCGCGTCGATCCGCTGGCAGATCCTGCCCTGGGTGGCGGTCCGGGGCTCGGCGGGCACCACCTTCCGGGCGCCTCCCATCGCGGCCCTGGATCCGGGGTTCGGCTTCATCCAGGCCCAGTTCACCAACCCCATCACGGGGGCGCCGCTCTATCGCCCGGTGCAGACGTTCGGAAATCCGGACCTCGATCCCGAGACGGCCGACACGTTCAACGTCGGGTTCCTCTTCGAGACCGGCGCCTTCCAGGCGCAGATCGACTTCTTCAAGTTCGCCTTCAAGAACGAGATCACGACCGAGACCGCGGCGCGGATCTATACGTCCATGTTCCCGTCGGCCAATCCGGCCAGCTGGCAGTGCGGCAGCACCGCCCTGTTCGACCGCTTCCGGTTCGGGACCGACACCGTCAACTCCACCCTGTACGGCGGCCGCACCGTGCCGACCTGCCACCCGAACAACCTGCTGTCGGTGCGCAACAACGTCATCAACGGGCCGAACACCGACATCACCGGCATCGATCTCAACGCCTCGTACTTCTGGGACGAGATCTTCAACGGCCGGCTGACGATCGGCGGCGACGCCAGCATCCTCACGGACTACAAGCGCGGCGCGGGGCTCCTGCTGGGCACCAACGTCGTGTTCGACGGAGCGCTGAACCGGGTCGGCAAGTCCGAACTCCTGTCGGCCTTCTACTCGTACCCCCGCCTGCGCGGGAACATCTACGCGAACTACGCCCTCGGCGGTCACAACCTCCGCTGGACCACGCGCTACTGGTCGGGCACCGACGACGTGAACGCCGTCGTCGCCGGCAGCCGGCTCAAGCGCAAGGACCGGTGGGTCCATGACGTCACCTATCGGCTGACGTACCGGGAACGGTGGACGGCGACGCTCTCGGTCAAGAACGTGCTGGACGACGTGCCGCCGTTCTACAAGAGCCAGTACAACTACGACTACATGACCCAGAACCCGCTGGGCCGCGTGTTCGAGTTCGGCCTGCAGACGAAGTTCTGATCTGCATCGCGCACGCCGCCCCCGGGCGGCCGGACATCCACAGCGCCGCGGGGTCCGCTCCGCGGCGCTGTTCGTTCCTAAGCGCGGCGCGCCACGCTCGATATGGGCCTCTCGCCTGAGCGGGCCGCCGTGCGGGGCCCGGACGACGGCTTCCTAATTTCGGTACGTTTCCCCTGCGGAATTCGCTGGCGGTTTCCCGAATTGTCGCCAATCATCCCTCTACCGAAGGCCGGAACGCCACACATCAGATGGGCGCCGTCCGCGGGGGAGGAAACATTATGCTCAAGCGTAGTTATTTCTGCGGCGGCTCGATGCTGGCCGTCGCCATTTCATTCGGACTTTTCAACACCGCGGCGGCTCAGACCGCCGCGACCGCGCCCTCGGAAGTCGAGGAGGTGGTCGTCACCGGCTCATTCATCGCCGGCACGCCCGAGGACTCGGCCCTGCCGGTCGACGTCCTCTCGACCGAGGACCTGGAGAAGCAGGGCTCGCCCACCATCGTCCAGCTGGTGAAGACGATCACCGCCTCGCAGTCGTCGCTGGGGGAATCCAACCGCTACAACGGCGGCGCGGGCACCGCGACCATCAACCTGCGGGGCTTCGGCGCGGCGCGCACGCTGACCCTGATGAACGGCCGGCGGCTTGCGGACAGCCCCGCGGCGGCCTTCCAGGGCGGCGGCGCGAACCTGAACTTCATCCCGACGGCCGCGGTCGGCCGCATCGAGATCCTGAAGGACGGCGCGGCCGCGACCTACGGCTCGGACGCCATCGGCGGCGTGGTGAACTTCATCACCCGAAAGGACCTGGACGGGCTTGAGATCGACGGCGAGTACGCCCTGATCAACGACACCAACGGCGACTACAACGCCAACGCCGCCTGGGGGAAGAAGTTCGACAACGGCAACGTCCTGCTGACGGCCGGCTACCGCCACCGCTCGCGCCTCGACATCCATGACCGCGACTTCGCGCTGAAGCCGTTCGACTTCGCGGGCTCCTCGGGCGCCGCGGGCTTCACCGGCGCGTCCAACCCCGGCTTCTACGTGGCCGGCGCCACCGCCTTCCGCGACAACGGCTGCGAGGAACTGGGCGGGACGCTGACCCGCAACGTCACGTTCCAGAACCCGCTCGCCGGCCAGCCCAACCAGGGCGCCACCGTGTCCTTCGCGGTGCCGACGGGCGCGCTGAACCCGGCGACCTCGGGCACCGGGACCGGGTGCCGGTTCCAGTTCTCCAACTTCAACGATCTCGTGAACCGCGAGGACCACTACCAGATCTACGGCGAGGTCAACTTCGACTTCTCCGAGAACCTGTCGTTCCACGGCGAAGTGGCGTGGACCAAGAACGACACGCCCGTGCAGCGGATCTCGCCGTCCAACCTGACGGCGCAGTACCCCTCGCGCGTGGCCGACGGCGGCACGTCGTTCTCGCCCAGCGCGGCGACGGGCGCGAACCTCTCGGTGCCGTTCAACGTGCCGGTGAACAACCCGGGCTTCCTGGCGCTGATCAACGACTGCCGGGCGCCGCTGACCGCCACCGAGTGCGCGGCCATCCGGGCCGGCGCCTTCAGCACCACCGGCGCCCAGCCGGGCGCGCCGGGCGGGGCCCGGGGCGTCGATATCGTCCAGCTGGGCTGGCGGGCGCTCTCGTTCGGCGGCAACCCCACCTACAAGGACGGCGCGGACCACCAGTCCATCGTCAACGAGGGCTTCCGCATCTCCGGCGGGTTCAAGGGCAACCTGTGGGCGGGGATCAAGTACGACACCGCGGTGACGTACATGGAGCAGAAGAACACCGCGACGACGCGGGACATCCTGGTGCGCAACCTCCAGCTGGCGCTCCGCGGCTTCGGCAGCAAGGCCGGCGCGGCCGACCAGTGCACCGCCGCCGAGACCGCCAACTTCACGACCGGCGCCGGCAACGCGGCCCTGGGCTGCTTCTTCTTCAACCCCTTCACCAACGGGGTCCAGAGCAGCCTGGTCAACGGGCAGCCGAACCCCTTCTTCAACTCGTCGGTGGCCAACGACCGCGATGTGGTGGGCGGGCTGTTCGGGACCTACACCAACGTGCTCACCAACCAGATCCTGGTCGTCGACGCCGTCTTCTCCGGCGAGACGGGCCTCGACCTGGGCGGCGGCGCCGTCGCCTGGGCCCTGGGCGCGCAGTACCGCTACAGCCGCGAAATCCGGAAGTACGGCCCGTTCTTCAACGCCGCCGAGAACCCCTGCCCGGATCGGCCCTCCTGCGCCGACGCCACCGGCCCGCTGCAGTTCTTCGGCTCGAACGTCGATCGCGACGACGACGCGAACGTGAAGGCGGTCTTCGGCGAGCTCCAGGTGCCGATCACCGACGCGCTGAACGTCAACTTCGCGATCCGCCATGAGGACTACCAGGGCGGCATCGGCTCCACGACCAACCCCAAGGTCGCGGTGAAGTGGCAGGCGACCGACTTCCTCGCCCTGCGCGGCAGCGCCAGCACCACGTTCCGCGCGCCCGGGCCGGGCCTGACGGGCAACAACTGCAACAACGGGGTCCGCGTGCTGGGCAGCGCCTATCGCGCCTTCCAGTCCTGCGGCAACCCCGACCTGAAGCCCGAGAAGGCCGACACCTACAATATCGGCGCCATCGTCGAGTTCGGCGGCTTCCAGGCGACGCTCGACTACTTCAATTTCAAGTTCAAGGACGAGATCATCGAGGAAAGCGGCTCTCGCCTCTACGCCACGATGTTCCCGAACAACAGCAACGTGAACTGCGGCCAGGCGGCCTTCGCCGACCTGCAGGCGCGCTTCACCTTCGCCGGCGTCTGCGGCGCCGCGAACGTGGCGCGGCTCAAGAGCTTCATCATCAACGGTCCCAACACCAAGACCTCGGGCCTGGAGTTCCGGGCCCAGTACGACTGGGACGGCTGGTTCGACGCCAACTGGGCCGTGGGCGTCGAGGCGACCTACCTGATCAAGTACAAGCGCGGCGCCGTGCCGCTGAAGGACTCGAGCACCATCAACATCGCCCCGGCCGAGGATCGCGCCGGCCTCAGCGACATCCTGAACGACTTCTTCTCGTACCCCGAGCTGAAGGCGAACGGGTTCCTGGCCTATGTGAAGGACGGCCTGTCGGTGCGCTGGCAGACCCGCTACTCCGAGGGCACCTCGCCGGCCTTCGGCTCGCCCTTCTTCATCACCGTGCCGGACGCCTCGGCCACCACGCCGGCGGCCACCTGCGCCTCGACGTCGTGCGCGGGCCGGACGCTGAAGCCGGTGGGCAAGTCGGACGACTACTGGCAGCACGACCTGGTCGTGCGCTGGGAAGCGCCGTGGGACGTCACCCTGACGGCGAGCGTCCAGAACGTCTTCGACGAGGACCCGCCCTACGTGCCCTCGCCGTACAACTACGACCTGACCCAGGGCAATCCGCTGGGCCGGGTCTTCGAGGTGGGCTTCCGCAAGCGCTTCTAGGGCGCGACCCGCCAGACCTCACGAAGGGCGCCGGAGCGATCCGGCGCCCTTTCCGTTCAGGGCCCTGACCTAGGGCCGGGCGCCCTTGGGCAGCGCCTTCACCTCCTCCGCGGTCAGCTTGCGGACGGTCCTGACCGGGCAGCGGTGGGCTCCCAGGGTGCTGGGCGTGATGATCTCGGCGTCGAGGCCCGAGCAGATGTACGACGAGCCCCGCGAGCGGACGGCGATGTTCTGCGCCCAGTCCACCTCGCTGCACCGGCCGAACATCTCGAACTGGTAGACGTCCTTCACGCCCACCCGGACGTTGACGATGCGGTCGTCCACGCTGGCGAAGTTGTTGATCTGGCGCGTCCAGAAGCACTGCTTGCGCGCGCCCGCGGCTGCGCCCGTGTCGGCTGGCGTCGCAGCGGCCGCGGGCGCGGCGGTCGCGAGGGCCGCCAGCGCGGCGGCCAGGGAGAGGGCGTGTCTTGGCGTCATGGTCGGATCCTCGGGCCGTCCCCCGACGCCCGACATATAGTCCAGCCGGCGGCGCTTAGGAACGCCGCGCCGCGCGCCGGGCGAACCGGCCGGGATCGACGAGCTCGGCCGCCGCCCGACCGATCGGGGACGGCGCGCCCGCCGCGAGCGCCGCCACATGCTCCGCCAGCAACGGTGCGAGCGAGAAGCCGCGCGAGCCGAAGCCGGTGAGGGCGAACAGCCCGTCGCCCAGCGCGCCCGCGAGCGGCAGGCGGTCGGGGGTCACGGCGCGGACCGACGCGCGGCCCGACAGCGGCCGCTCGGCGAGACGGCCCGCGAGGCCGGGCAGGGCCTTCGCCAGCGTCGCCACGTTGCGCGGGTGGTCGCCGGCCCGCAGGTCGGCCCGGTCGTCGTCGCGATCGTGCGTCGCGCCGAACAGCACGCCGCCGCGCGTGGGGACCACATAGCCGCCCCAGGCCGCCGCAGGGACTGGCGGCTCACCCTCCGCGATGCTGGCCTGGCCCCGGACAGGCTGCAGCGGCGCCTGCGGGTTCAGCTCGCGCGACCCCAGCGCCGCCGCGAGGACGACCACGTCGGCGGCGGCGATCTCGGAACCGGCGGCGTCGAGCAGACGCCAGCGCCCGTCCCGCCGTTCAAGGCCGGCGACCCGCGCGGTGGAGACCTCGCCCAGCCAGGCGGCCAGCACGCGCGCGGGCTCGACGACGAGGGCGGCCGCCTGGTCGAGCGCGTCTCCCACGGCCTCGCCCAGGCGCGCCGACGCGCCCGCGCCGTCCAGAGGCGAGAGCGCGCCCGGCTCGAAGATGTCCGACGCCGCGATCCGGGCGAAGCGGTCGGCGTCGCGCGGGGCGGCGGCCAGCTGCAGGACCCCGCGGGAGATCACCGCGTCGGGCAGCGCCTTGTAGAGCTGGACGGCGCGCGCGAAGGCCTGGGCGAACAGCTGGGCGGCGTCGCCGAGCCCCGCGTCGAGGCGGGGCATCACCAGGGCGGCGGGATTGCCCGACCCGCCGGCGCCCGGCCGGTCGGCTTCCAGCACCGTGTGGGCGACGCCCAGGGCGCGAAGCGCCCGCGCGGCGGCCGCGCCCGCGATCCCCGCGCCCACCACGGCGACGCGCGGCGGCGCCGCCGCTTCGGCCGGCCCGCCGGACAGCCGCGCCTCCAGCCGCTCGCGCTTGCGGCCGAAGCCCGGGCGCTTGGCCACCTCGAACCCGGCCGCCGTGAGCCCGCGGCGCACCTGGCCCGCCACCGTGAAGGTCGCTGCCCGGGCCCCCGGCTGCGAGCGGACGGCGACAAGCCCCAGGACCTCGTCGGTCCACATCTGCGGGTTCGCGGCGGGGGCGAAGCCGTCGAGGAACCACGCGTCGGCGCGTCCCTCCCAGCCGTCCAGGGCGGCGCGCACGTCCATGACGGCCAGATCCAGGATGGCCGAGACCTCGGGCAGCTCCACCCGATGGCGGCCCCGGGCGCGGCCGGGCCAGGACGCGACCAGCCGCTCGGCCACGGGCGCCAGCTCGGGCCAGCGGGCGAGGGCGCGCGCGGCGTCGTCCGCGGAGAGCGGATGGGCTTCGACGGAGAAGATGTGCAGCTGGCCCCCGGCCGGGCGGGCTTCGCGCCAGAGCTGCAGCAGGGCCGCGATGTTCAGCCCGCTGCCGAAGCCCAGCTCGCCCACCACGAAGCGCCGCCGCCCGGCCCAGGCCTCGGGAAGGCCGCAGCCCTGCAGGAACACCGCGCGGCTCTCGGCGAGGCCGTCCTCGGCCGAGAAGTAGACGTCGCCGAAGGCGCGGGAGCGGGGGAGGCCGTCGTCGGTCCAGTCGACCGGGCTGTCGGCGGGCATTCAGGCAGGTCCGAAACGAAGAAGGGCCGCCCCAGGGGCGGCCCTTCCGTAACGCGAATTGCGTCGAGAAGCTTACTTCTTCTCGGGCTCGGCAGCCGGAGCGGCCGGAGCAGCAGCGTCGGCGGCCGGAGCAGCGGCGGCGTCGGCGGCCGGAGCGGCAGCGGCGTCGGTCGCGGCGGCGGCGGCGGCGTCGGCGGCCGGGGCGGCCGGAGCGGTCGCGGCGGCGTCGGCGGCCGGAGCTTCAGCCGGGGCCTCTTCCTTCTTCTGGCAGGCGGCGAGCGACAGCGCGGCGGCGGCAGCGGCCACGGTGATCAGAACGTTCTTCATGGGAATCCCAGTCCTCTAGACGGTGTGTCGGCGCGACGGTGCAGCTGCAAGCCGCCCCCGACGCGGCGGTAGAACTACCGCTCACAGGCCTGTGATAGCAAGCGCTAAGTCACGGGTTCGTGATGACAATCTTCGCCTGTGGCGCGAGCGCCACCATAGGTGAAGGGAGTGTTGACGGAGAGCCGGCCGCAACTGCACCGAGACTGCACGAAAGCCCCGCGCGGCCTGCGCGCGTCAGGCCTCGGTCGGGATGTTCGACAGGGTCTCTTCCAGCTCGAGGAAGCTGGGCTGGGCGCCCGAGGGCACGTTGCCGCGGCCGATCTCGACCGAGATCTGGGCGGCGTTGCCGTGCAGGTGGGCCACCAGGACGGCCTGGATGATCTTGTAGAAGGCGCTCTCCTCCTCGACCACGTCCTTCATGCGCGCGGCCATCGGGCCGACCATGCCGTAGGCCAGGAACACGCCGAGGAAGGTGCCGACGAGGGCGCCGCCGATCATGCCGCCCAGAACCTCGGGCGGCTCGGTGATCGCGCCCATGGTCTTGATGACCCCGAGCACGGCGGCGACGATGCCCAGCGCGGGCAGGGCGTCGGCCATGTTCTGCAGCGCGTGGCTGGGCGCCAACGCCTCGTGGTGGTGCTTCTCGAGCTGCTTCTCCATCGCGTCTTCGACCTGGTGGGGATCCTCCAGGTTCATGGTCATCATCCGCAGCGTGTCGCAGATGAAGTCGATGGCGAAGTGGTCCTTCCCGATCTTCGGGAAGCGCGTGAAGATCGAAGACTCGTGCGGGTTCTCGATGTGGCTCTCCAGCGCGATGACGCCCTTGGACTTCATCGTCTTGGTGAGCAGGAAGAGCAGCGACAGCAGGTCGCGGTAGTCCGAGGCCTTCCACTTGGGGCCGCCGAACACCTTGCCGAAGCCGCCGCCGACGCCCTTGATCACGGGCAGGGAGTTCGAGATCAGGAACGCCGCGACCGCGGAGCCGCCGATCGCCATCATCTCGTGAGGCAGGGCGTGCAGGATCACGCCCATGTTGCCGCCAGCCATGATGTAGCTGCCGAACACCATGCCAAAGAGCAGCACGAGACCGATAATCTGGAACATCGAGACCCCCGGAAGTGCGGGGACGATGCCGGTTAATGCTTAATGCCTCGTGATCGGGTCGCGTTTAGGGGTTGCGGCGCGACCGCGACCGCTTAAGCGGATCGCGATGGCCAGCCCGACCTCCAGCCTGCCCCGCCGGTCGTTCGCGATCATCTTCGCCGTCTCGGCGGCGACGGCCATGGGCAATGTGGGGCTGATCTCGGTGCTGCCGGCGATCGGCCGCTCCACCGGGATCCCCGACTTCCTGATGTCGGGCGTCTTCTCGCTCTCGGCGCTGCTCTGGGCGGCGTCGTCGCCCTACTGGGCCCGCGCGTCCGACCGCCATGGCCGCAAGCCGCTCATGCTGCTGGGGCTCGCCGGCTTCTCGGTCTCGATGCTGCTCTGCGGCGGCGTGGTCAGCGCGGGCCTGATGCACCTGGCGCCCCCGATGATCATCTTCGCCATGTTCCTGCTGGCGCGGGCGCTGTTCGGCCTGTTCGGCGCCGCCTCGAACCCGGCCACCCAGGCCTATGTGGCGGAACGGACGCCGGTGGAGAACCGCACCCAGGCCATGGCCAGCCTCGCGGGCGCCTTCGGCCTCGGCACGGTCATCGGCCCCTTCCTGGCGCCGCTCTTCATCTACCCGGTCATCGGGCTGGCGGGACCGCTCTACACCTTCGCGCTGATCGCGCTCGCCATGCTGTTCGTGGTCTGGCGCTGGCTCCCGGACAGCCGGCCGCCGCCCGAGGCCCAGCGGCCCAAGCGGCCCGTGGTCGCCGGCGCGCCCAAGGACACGCCCATGTGGCGCGACCCCCGGATCACGCCGTTCCTGATCTACGGCTTCATCGCCGCGACGTGCCAGACGGCGCAGGCCCAGACGCTCGGCTTCCTGATCCTCGACAAGCTCGAGATGAGCCCCGCGCAGGCCCAGTACTTCATCGCGATCGCCATGATGTTCGGCGCCGTGGCCGGGCTGCTGGCCCAGTGGGGCCTGATCCGGATGTTCGAGATGACGCCGCGCCAGCTGCTGCGCTGGGGCGTGGGCGTGGCGGCCCTCGGCAACCTGATCGTGGCGCTGTCGCCCGGCTACTACGGCGTGGTGGCGGGCTACGCCATCTCCAGCCTGGGCTTCGGCCTCGCGCGGCCGGGCTTCACCGCCGGCTCGTCCATCGCGGTCGGGATCGACGAGCAGGCCCGGGTGGCGGGCGCCATCGCCGCCGTCAACGGCATCAATGTGATCCTCGCCCCGGCGTTCGTGTTCCTCTACCAGCACTACGGCCCGCTGCCCTTCGTGCTGAACACCCTGCTGCTGGTCGCGCTCCTGGTCTACGCCTTCCGGAACACCGCCCTGAAGAACGCCGACCCCAAGCCCGTCCCGCGCGAGGCGGCCACGATGGCGACCCTGGAGAAGAGCGACGAGGGCGGCTCCCTCTAGACCGCCCCGGCCGCGTCCGCCTCGCTGCGGAGCCGGCGCACCATCTCGGGCGAGAGATAGCCGTCGGCGGTCAGGCCGCGCGCCTTCTGCCAGGCCCGCAGCGCCTTGCGGGTGCCCATGCCGACCACGCCGTCCGCCTGCCCGGCGTCGAAGCCGAGCGCGTTCAGGGCCCGCTGCGCGGTCATCCGGTCGATCAGCGGCAGGGGCGTCTCGACCGGCCACGGGCGCACGAGCGGCGCCGCCCCGGAGAACCGGTCGGCCAGCAGGCCCACGCCCAGCGCATAGGCGACGCTGTTGTTGTACTGGCGCAGCGCGAAGTGGTTGGGGAACAGCAGGAAGAGCGGGCCCGCCGCGCCGGCCGGCGCGACCAGCTGGGCCTGCGCGTCGGCGTCCGCCGCCGACCAGGGCTGGCCGTCGGCGCGGCGCACGCCCTGGGCCGCCCACTCGGCCGGGGTCAGGCGAGGGCCCTCCGTGACGCTGAAGTCGAAGCCGGGCGGCGCGACGACTTCCCGCGCCCAGCTCTGCCCCCGCACCCAGCCGGCCTTGGCGAGCAGGTTGGCGGCGGATCCGAGGCTGTCGGCGTTGGAGCCCCAGATGTCGCGGCGTCCGTCGCCGTCCTGGTCGACGGCCGTGGCCAGGAAGGTGGTGGGGATGAACTGGGTCTGGCCCATCGCGCCCGCCCACGACCCGCGCAGCCGCTCGCGCGGGTGCTCGCCGGACTGGATGATCCTCAGCACCGCGATCATCTCGCCCTCGGCCCAGGCGCGACGCCGGCCCTGGGCGGCCAGGGTCGCCAGCGAGCGCAGGGTGTCGTAGCTCCCCTGGATCGAGCCGAAGCCGCTCTCCAGGGCCCAGACGCCCAGCAGGATGTCGCGGGGGACGCCGTAGCGCTGCTCGATGGCGTCCCAGGCGGGCAGCGAGGCGCGGTGGCGCAGGCCGATGGCCTGCCGGTCCGCGGTCACGACCCCCTTGATGTACTCGCTCAGCGGCTTGGAGAACTCGGGCTGGCGGGTGTCGAGCGAGGCCACGCGCGGATCGGGCGTCAGGCCCCGCATCTCGCGCGCCAGCACGGCGGGATCGATCCCGGCCTGCAGGGCGCGGCCCTGGAACTCGGAGGCCCAGGCGTCGAAGATCATGTCGCCCGAGGCGGTGGGCGGCGCGACCGAGGATTGCTGCACCGGGACCGCGGCGTCGTGCGCCGCGCGCGCCATCGGAGCCTGGGGCTCGGGCCGGGGCGGGCTGGCGCACCCGGCGAGGAGGACGAGAACGACGGCGATGGGGCGACGCATCCGCCTGAATCTAGGGTGCGTCGGGGCGGCTCCCAATCAATTCGCCGTCAGGAGCGCCGGTTGACTTGATCGGGGCCTCCCCGTATATGCGCGCGCTCTGTTCGCCACCGGCCGGGCTCCCGGCCTGCTGAGATTTGGGTCCATGAAGGTCAGAAGCTCGCTCAAGTCGCTCAAGACGCGTCACCGCGACTGCAAGCTCGTGCGCCGCAAGGGCCGGGTCTACATCATCAACAAGACCGACCCGCGCTTCAAAGCCAAGCAGGGCTGAGCCCCGCGGCGGCGTCCGTGCCGAAGGCCGTCCTCTGGGACTTCGGCAACGTCATCGTGCGCTGGAATCCGCGCACGCTGTATTCGAAGATCTTCTCCGACCCGGCCGAGTGCGATCGGTTCCTCGCCGACGTCTGCACGCTCGCCTGGCACGCGCCGACCGACTGCGGCGTGACCTTCGCCGACAACGTCGCGGCCCTCGTCGAGAAGCATCCCCACCACGAGCCCCACATCCGCGCCTGGCATGAGCGCTGGGACGAGATGTTCTCGGGCGCCATCGCCGAGACCGAGGCGGCCATCCACGCCCTCCACGCGCGCGGCGTGCCGCAGTACGGCCTCTCCAACATCAGCCACGAGACCCTGCATTCGACCCTGGCCATGAGCCCGGCGTTCGCCCGGCTCGACGGCTACGTGGCCTCGGGCCTCGAGGGGGTGATGAAGCCGGATCCGGCGATCTACCGCCTCTGCTGCGAACGCTTCGGCCTCGGGCCGGGGGATTTCCTGTTCGTGGACGACAGCGCGCGCAACGTCGCCGCCGCCGCCGAGCTCGGCTTCGACACCCATCATTTCACCGACCCGGCCGCCCTGCGCCCGGCGCTCGCGTCGCGCGGGCTGCTGTAGCGCTTTCGGGGGCGGCGCCCGCCCTCCGCCGCGCCCGCGGCCCTGCATCCGGGCGATTCACTCCGACGTAACGGCGTTCGTGGCATGGCTCGTGCTGAACCGGCTTCAGAACACGCAGCCCCGTGCCAATCCAGAACGGACCAGACGAAATGACGACCTTCCGCGCCCTCCTCGCCGCCGCCGCCGTCGCGGCCGCCGCGAGCCCGGCCGCCGCCGCGGTGACGGTCACCCTGTCGAACCAGGGCCAGCCCTTCGCCATCCCGGTGAACCAGGAACTGATCGCCACCTTCGACGACGCCAACAACCCGACCGAGACCTTCGTCGACGGCGTCACCCTCAGCCTGAACGGCGCCACCGTCGGCGTCTGCGAAGGCTGCAGCGGCTATTCGGGCACGCTGCCGAACGACAACACCCACTACCTGACGATCTCCGGCGGCAAGAGCGCCACCTTCGACTCGCTGCGCCTGATGAGCAGCTTCAGCCTCTTCATGGGCTCGCCCGACACCTACAACCGGATCGAGTTCTTCGGGATCAACGGGTACCACGAGGTCCTGAACGGCACGAACATGTTCCAGGGCGACGTGAACCAGTCGTGGGCCTGGGGCAAGCGCGTCAACTTCGACTTCGGCGGCTACAACGTGAACAGGGTGGTCCTGTCGTCGTCGGGCAACTCGTTCGAGGTCGACACCGCCGCCGGCAGCTTCGGCGCCGTGCCCGAGCCGGGCGTCTGGGCCCTCATGATCGCCGGCTTCGGCGCCGTGGGCTACATGATCCGCCGCCGCCGCGCCGCCTTCTCTCTCGCCTAGAACTCTCCACTAGCGCGAGCCAGACTGGGCCCCCCGTCTCCCCGGCGGGGGGTCTTTTCGTGCTCAGGCGTCGCTGCGGACGAGGTCGAAGAACTCCTGCCGCGTCCTGGAATCGTCGCGCACGGCGCCCAGCAGGGACGAGGTGGTCAGGCGCGAGCCGGGCGTGTTCACCCCGCGCATGGTCATGCAGCTGTGCTCCGAGACGATCACCACGCCGACGCCCTTGGGCTTCAGGATGTCCTGGATCGCCTCGGCGATCTCGGCGGTCAGCTTCTCCTGGATTTGCAGGCGCCGCGCGAAGCCGTGGACCACGCGGGCCAGCTTGGAGATCCCCACGACGCGGTCGCTCGGCAGGTAGCCCACGTGCGCCTTGCCCAGGAAGGGCAGCATGTGGTGCTCGCAGAAGCTGACCACGCGGATGTCCTTGAGGATCACCAGCTCGTCGTAGCCGGCCACCTCCTCGAAGGTCCGTTCCAGGTACTCGCGCGGATCGGCCTCGTAGCCGGCGAAGAGCTCGCGGTAGGCCTTCACCACGCGCCGCGGCGTGTCCAGCAGGCCTTCCCGGTCGGGGTCGTCTCCGGCCCATTCGATGAGCGTGCGGACGGCGGCCAGGGCGTCGTCTTCGCTGGGGCGGGGGCGGTTCGGCATGGCGTCTCCAGGGCGGGTCTCCCCAGAACGGCCGGTCTGCGGCGAAGGTTCACGCGCAAGCCTGCCTGGAAAGCGGGGATAACTCGCGCCCGCCCGCTTCCGTCCACAGCCCTTCTCGCCTAGAGGCATGGGCCATGGCCGACGACGCTTCCGCACATTCCGACGTCCTCAACGCGACCGCGCAGGGGCAGCTCAAGAGCATCATCGAGCGCGTCGAGCGCCTCGAGCAGGAGAAGGCCGAGATCGCCGAGCAGATCAAGGAGGTCTTCGCCGAGGCCAAGGGCAACGGCTTCGACGTCAAGGTCCTGCGCAAGGTGATCCGCATCCGCAAGCAGGACCGCGCCAAGCGCCAGGAGGAGGAGGCGATCCTCGACCTCTACCTGTCCGCCATCGGAGAGATTTGAGGAAGAAGCCGCCGGTCTCGCCCTTCGAGGCGCGCAAGGCCGCCGCCAAGCGGGCGGCGCTGAACGCCCTGAAGCGCGCCCGGCGCACGGCCGACAAGGCCGGTGTGAAGCTCTCCGACTGGGAGGGCGAGTTCCTCAGCGAGGTCTCCGACCGCGTGAAGACCTACGGCCGCGCCTTCGGCGATCCCGAGAAGGGCGCCCCCGGCGAGGCGCTCAGCGCGCTCCAGACGGTGAAGCTCAGGGAGATCGCCGCCAAGGCCAAGGGCGAGAAGAAGCCGCTCCAGCGACGGCCGTTCCGCCGAAAGGGCCGGGAGGGCTAGCGGCGCGGGCCCCCCGGCGCGCGCGCGGATTCACCATCCCTCTTCACGATGTCTTGGCCGCGGGAAGGCCTAATCCGGGCCGTGCGCGCGCCCCGATCCATACCCGCCCTGGCGGCGGCTCTCGCGGTCCTGGCCGCGACGCCGGCCTCGGCGCAGGCTTTCACGGAAGCGCACTTCGCCGCGGTCATGGACCAGGTGTTCGGCCGCGGCGGCTGGCGCATGACGGGCGGCTACCGGACGCCCGAACGGGAGAACCAGCTGCGCGCCCAGGGCGCGATGACGGTGCGCCCCGGCGGTCTCTCGCGCCATTCGCTGGGCCGTCCCGGCGCGCCGGGCGCCTACGACCTGGTCGTCAACGGCATGAGCCCGTTCGAGGCCGCCGACCGCCTGCGCCGGGCGGGCGCTCCGTTCGCGCGATACCAGCCCAAGGGCGCGCACGGCACGCAGGGACCGCATCTGCACCTCGAACCCTACGGCTTCGGGCCGACTCCGGGCGGCGGCTTCCAGGTCGCGTCCGCCCCTGCGCCCAAGGCGGAAGACGGCCGCCGGCGCTCGATCACCATCACGATGCCCGCCGCGGGCCCGCGGCGCCTGGCCGATGCGCGCGAGGACCTGCGCCGGCTGCATGCGGCCGCCGGCGCCGGCGCCGCGGACGCCCAGCTCGAGCTCGGGCGGAGCTACCTCCTGGGCTATGCGGTCGCGCGCGACTTCGGCGAGGCCTACGCCTGGCTCTCCGCGGCGGCCGACAACCCCGCGGCCGGGCCCGAAACCCGCACCGAGGCGATCTCCACGCTCGCGCAGCTGCCCGCGCTCATGGAGGCGGACGAGGCCGGCGCGCCCGCCCGTTACGCGGACCTGAGAAGCGGGGACGCCGGGCGCTAGCGCCCGGGAAGCGTGGCCGCCGACGCTGAAGCCGTGACATGTCCGGCCCGACGCGCAACTCTGCGCCGGGGACGGGGAGAGGACCATGGCGAAAACAAGCCGGCGGATGTTCCTGGGCGGCGCCGGGGCGGCCTGGTCGGGCGCGGCGTGGGCGGCGATGTCGCCGGACGAACCCGACCTCGTCGTCGTCAACGCGAATGTCCTCACGGTGGACCCGAAGCAGCCCCGGGCCGAGGCCTTCGCCGTGAAGGACGGGCGCTTCGTCGCCGTGGGCGCGAGCGATGACGTCCGCAGCCTGATCGGCCGGCGCACCCAAGTCTACGACGCCCGGCGGATGACCGTCGTCCCGGGCTTCATCGACACCCACAACCACCCGGTGGGCGACGTGCTGCTCTACGAGGTGCTGGTCGGCAATCCCTTCGAGGTGGAGTTCGTCACGATCGATTCGATCGTGGACAAGCTGGCCGCCAAGGCCCGGACGCTCCCGCCGGACACCTGGGTCTCGGGCCACTTTCACGACGACACCAAGCTCAAGGACAAGCGCCAGCTGACCCTGGCCGACCTCGACCGGGTGTCGAAGGACCACCCCGTGGTGGTGAACCATCGCGGGGGCCACACGGCCTTCTACAACAGCCGCGCCTTCGCCCTGGCCGGGGTGACCAGGGCCACCCCCAACCCGGTGGGCGGCACCTTCGATCGCGACGCGGCGGGCGAGCTCACCGGCCGGGTCACCGACACCGCCATGGACGTCTTCGACAACGTCGGAAGGCGGCCGACCTTCTCTCCCGAGGAAACCGCGCGCCGGGCCCGCGACGGCCTGGCGCATATCTCGAAGCAGTTCGCCCGCTATGGACTGACCACGGTCCACCACCAGGGCGGCGACCTCGGCGCCCTGCAGGACGTGCGCGCCCGCGGAGATCTGCGCCACCGGGTCAGCTACGAGCCGGTCGGGCCCACCCTGGAGGCGATGATCCGGGCGGGGCTGAAGACCGGGTTCGGCGACGACTGGATCAGGCTGGGCGCCACCTTCGAGCACCTGGTGGACGGCTCGTTCTCCGAACGGACGCTGGCCTGGAGCCAGCCGTTCCCCGGCCGCTCGCCGCCGTACTACGGCAACCTGGTGGAGGACCAGCCGACCCTGGACGCCTGGGTCGAGCGGGTGCACCGGGCCGGGATCGACGTGAACTGCCACGCCAACGGCGACCGCGCGATCGCCAGCGTCATGACGGCCTACGAACGGGCGCAGAAGCTGTTCCCCAGGCCGGAGGCGCGCTTCAAGATCACCCACTGCACGCTGGTGAACCCGGACCTCGTGCGGCGGATCAAGGCGCTGGACGTGACGCCGTCCTGCTTCACCACCTACGCCTACTACAACGCCGACAAGTTCGGCTTCTACGGCGAGGCGTTCATGGAGAACGCCATGGCCTTCCGCAGTTTCCTGGACGCGGGCGTCAACGTCGCGGCGGGGTCGGACTTCTACCCCGGTCCGTTCGCGGCCCTGATGGGCATCCAGGGCATGGTCACGCGCACCGGGTGGAACGGCGAGACGTGGGGCGCGAACCAGCGCATCACCCCGGCCGAGGCGCTCAGGATCAACACGTACAACGGCGCGTACGCGGCGCGGGAGGAGCACATCAAGGGCTCGATCACCGCCGGCAAGCTGGCCGACTTCGTGGTGCTCGCCGACGACCTGACGACGATCGCGCCCGAGAGGATCAAGGACATCCAGATCGTCCGCACCGTCGCCGGCGGGACGGTGACTCACCAGGCCTAGGCGGGCGGCGGCTCGGATCTGCTCCGGGCGCGGCTGAGACCCTACGCCGCCGCGGCGTCGGCCTCGGACTCGCCGCCCTTCACCAGGCCTTCGAGGCCCTGTTCGCGGACCTTCCGGTAGAGGGTGGAGCGGCCGATGCCGAGGCGGCGGGCCACCTCGCTCATGTGGCCGGCATAGACCTCGATGGCGAGCTGGATCATGTCGCGCTCGACCTCCTCGAGCGTGCGCAGGTGGCCGCGCCCGTCGAGGATGCGCACCGGCTGGTCCTGGACCGGAGCGCCCGCGGGCGCCGCGCCGGCCAAGGCCGCGGGCATGGGCTGCGCCACGTACTCCGGCGGCGGCGCGGCGACGCCCGAGATGGCCGGGAAGTCGTGCGGCTGCAGGTAGGGCGCATCGGCGAGCACGATGGCGCGGTAGACCGCGTTCTCGAGCTGGCGGACGTTGCCCGGCCAGTCGTGCGCCGTGAGGAAGGCCAGCGTCTCGGGGCTCGCGCCCACCACGGCCTTGCCCTCCTCGACGTTGAAGCGGCGGATGAAGCAGTCGACCAGGGCGGGGATGTCGTCGCGCCGCTCGCGCAGCGCCGGCGCCTCGATCGGGAAGACGTTCAGGCGGTAGTAGAGGTCCTCGCGGAACCGGCCCTCGGCCACGGCCTGCGAGAGGTCGCGGTTGGTCGCCGAGACGATGCGCACGTCCACCTTGATCGAGCGCTTCGAGCCGATCGGGTCGATCTCGCTCTCCTGCAGGGCGCGCAGCAGCTTGACCTGCATGTCCAGCGGCAGTTCCCCGACCTCGTCGAGGAACAGGGTGCCGCCGTTGGCCTCCTGGAACTTGCCCAGGTGCTTGTCGGTGGCGCCGGTGAAGCTGCCCTTCTCGTGGCCGAACAGGATCGACTCCACGAGGTTCTCGGGGATGGCCCCGCAGTTGACCGCCACGAAGGGCTTGCCGGCGCGATCCGAGCTGCCGTGGACGGCGCGCGCGATGACTTCCTTGCCGACCCCACTTTCGCCGGTGACCAGGATCGGGATCGAGGACTTGGCGGCCCGCTCGCCCAGGCGCTTGACCATCAGCATGGCCGGGGAGGCGCCGATCAGGTCGTCGAAGGTGGTGCGCCCGGTGGCGTGCTTCTTCAGCCGGTCCACTTCGCTCTTGAGCGAGCCCATGCTGAGGGCGTTGCGGATGGAGACGTTGATGCGCTCGGGGCTGGCGGGCTTCACGAAGAAGTCGCTGGCGCCGGCCTGCATCGCCTGGACCACCGTGTCGATCCCGCCCGTGGCGGTCAGCACGATCACCGGCAGGGAGAAGCCCCGGGCGCGCATTTCCTTGAGGGTGTCCTGGCCCGACATTCCCGGCATGACCAGGTCCAGCAGCACCACGTCCACGGCGGCGCCGGACGACAGGTGCTGGATGGCCTCGTCACCGTTCTGGGCGTGGGCGACGGCGAAGCCGTCGCGCTCCAGGACCGCCTGTATCAGGCGGCGTTGGGTAGGGTCGTCGTCGACGACCAGGACCGTTTTGGCCATATGAAAACACCCACCGGACTGGGACGCTCGCCGTTCTGACGAGGCCTCTGTTCTTGTCCCCGTTTGGTACAGGGCAAGAGTAAAGGCGGCGTTTCGCAGACCTGAGTCAGGCGTTAACGGAGGCGTGGAGATCGCCGCCCCAGTCGAAGCCTGAAATACTCGGCCGCCGCGCGAAGGGCCAGCTGCGCCGAACTGGACCTGTTATGTCAGGCCAGTTGTGCGAGCATGGCGGCATGAACGCTCACCGTCGCATCGGCCCGGCCTCGCTCGCGCGCCTGCTCGGCGCGTGGCGGGGCGAGGGCGGCGGCCCCGCCTATCGCCAGCTGGCCGACGGACTGCGCCTGCTGATCCTCGACGGCCGCTTGCCGCTCGACGTCGTCCTCCCCGGAGAGCGCGAACTCGCTGCGGTGCTGGAGGTCAGCCGCACGACCGTGACCGCGGCGATGGCGCGGCTGCGCGACGACGGCTTCCTCGAGCGCCGTCAGGGCGCCGGCGCGCGCACGCGGCTGCCGGCCGGCCCCGGCGCCCGGGGCGGCGGCCTCATGGCCCTGAACGAGGCCGAGGGTCTGATCGACATGGCCTCGGCCGCGCCCCCGGCGGCGGACGTCGTCCACGCGGCCTTCGCCGCCGCGCTCGCCCAGCTGCCGGCGCATCTCCCCAATCATGGCTACTCCGCCGTCGGTCTTCCGGTCCTGCGGGAGGTGATCGCCGAGCGCTACACGCGCCGCGGCCTGCCCACGACGCCGGACCAGATCATGATCACCAGCGGCGCCCAGCATGCGCTGGCGCTGCTGATCCGTCTGGCCTGCGGCCCGGGCGACCGGGTGGTCATCGACCATCCGACCTATCCGCACGCGATCGACGCGATCCAGCGCGCGTCCTGCCGGCCCGTGCCTGTGGGCCTGCCCGACGAGGGCTGGGATGTCGAAGGCCTCGCCGCGGCCTTCCGCCAGGCCGGCCCCCGGCTGGCGTACTTCATCGCCGATTTCCAGAACCCCACCGGCCGCTGGATGTCCCCCGACGCGCGCGGCGCGATCGTCCAGGCGGCCGCCCGGGCGCGGACCACGGTGATCTTCGACGAGACGCTGATCGACCTGTGGCTGGACGGGCCGATCCAGCCCTACGCCTTCGACGCGCGCGCGGACACGGTGGTCTGGCTGGGCTCGACCGGGAAGAGCTACTGGGGCGGGCTGCGCCTGGGTTGGATCCGCGCCGACGTGCCGACGATCCAGGCGCTCGGGCCGCGCCGGGTCTCGATGGACCTCGGGACGCCGCTGCTGGAGCAGCTCGCGGCCGCCCATCTGCTAAGCGGCGACGAGGCGTCCCTGGTCGCGCGGCGGGACATGCTGCGCGCGCGCCGCGACGTCCTGATCGGTCTCGTGCGCCAGAAGCTGCCGGACTGGAAGGTCGAGGCGCCGCCCGGCGGCCTCTCGCTCTGGGCCGAGCTTCCCGCCCCGGTCTCCACCTCGCTCGCGGCCGCGTCCGAGCGGTTCGGCGTGCGGCTGGCGGCCGGGCCCCGGTTCGGGGTCGACGGGGCCTTCGAGCGCTTCCTGCGGCTTCCCTACACCCAGGCGCCCGAGGTGCTGGCCGACGTCGTCGAGCGGCTGGCCTCGGCCTACGGCCGGCTGCGGCCCGCGCCGGCCGGGCAGCGGCCTCAGGTGGGGACGCTGATCTGACTTCCGCTGCGACAGGCTTGCCGCAAGGCCGCTCCACGGCATAGTTCCGCCAAACCGCCGATCGCATCAGAAGTCGGCTGCCGGGAGGGCGTCATGAAGATCATCCGCTTGGGCCTTGCCCTGGTCATGGCCGCCGGCCTGGCCGCAGCGTGCCAGAAATCGCCGGGGGCGGTGGACGCCAAGCGTCTCGCCGCGGCCGCGGGCAACGCCGAGTGGCTGTCGTACGGCAAGGACTACAACGAGCAGCGCTTCAGCCCGCTCGACAAGGTGTCGGCCGCCAACGTCGGCGAGCTCGGCCTAGCGTGGCACGCGCAGTTCGACACCGACCGCGGCCAGGAGGCGACGCCGCTGATGGTGGACGGGGTGCTCTACACCTCGACCGCCTGGTCGAAGGTCTTCGCCTTCGACGCCAAGACCGGCAAGCTGCTCTGGAAGTACGACCCCAAGGTCGAGGGCGCCAAGGGCTTCGACGCCTGCTGCGACGTGGTGAACCGGGGCGTCGCGATCTGGGACGGCAAGGTCTTCGTCGGCACCATCGACGGCCGCCTCGTGGCCCTGAACGCCAAGACCGGCGCCGTGGCCTGGGAGCAGCAGACCACCGACAAGTCCAAGCCCTACACCATCACCGGCGCCCCGCGGGTCGTGAAGGGCCGGGTGCTGATCGGCAACGGCGGCGCCGAGTACGGCGTGCGCGGCTACATCAGCGCCTACGACGCCCAGACCGGCAAGCTGGCCTGGCGCTTCTACACGGTCCCCAATCCCAACGGGCAGCCCGACGGCGCGGCCTCGGACAAGGTGTTCGCCGAGAAGGCCGCCGCGACCTGGTCGGACGGCGACTGGAAGAAGACCGGCGGCGGCGGCACGGTCTGGGACTCCATCGTCCACGATCCCGAGCTGAACCTCGTCTACATCGGCGTGGGCAACGGCAACCCCTGGAACCACCGCATCCGGTCGGGCGGCAAGGGCGACAACCTGTTCCTGTCCTCGATCGTGGCGCTCAACGCCGACACGGGCGAGTACGTCTGGCACTACCAGACCACCCCGGCCGAGACCTGGGACTACACCGCCACCCAGCACATCATGCTGGCCGACCTGAACATCGGCGGCGCGGTCCGCAAGGTGCTGATGCAGGCGCCGAAGAACGGCTTCTTCTACGTGATCGACCGGGCCAACGGGAAGCTGATCTCGGCCAAGCCCTACACCAACATCACCTGGGCCACGGGGGTCGATCCGGCCACCGGACGCCCGATCGAGACGGCCAACGCCCGCTACGCGGCCGGCCCGGAACTGCAGGTGCCGGGCCCGCTGGGCGCGCACAACTGGCAGCCGATGGCCTTCAACCCGAAGACGGGCCTCGTCTACATCCCGACCAACATCGCGCCGTTCCAGTACACGGACGAGAAGGGCTTCGCCTACAAGGCCGGCGCCTGGAACGTCGCCGTCGACTTCACCGCCAACGCCACGCCGCCGGATCCGGCCACGCTGGCGCAGCTCAACAAGATGATCCACGGCCAGCTCCTGGCCTGGGACCCCGTCGCGCAGAAGGCGGTCTGGACGGTCGAGCATCCCCACTTCTGGAACGCCGGCGTGCTCTCGACGGCCGGGGGCCTCGTCTTCCAGGGCAACGCCCAGGGCGAGTTCGCCGCCTATGACGCCGCCTCCGGCAAGAAGCTGTGGTCGTCGCCGGTGGGCAACGGCGTGATCGCCGCGCCGATGACCTACGAGCTCGACGGCGAGCAGTACGTGGCGATCATGGTGGGCGCGGGCGGCGGCGGCCAGATCTCCGCGCCCGGCTCGCTGCCGGCCCGGCCGCGCCTGCCCGGCCGCCTGATGGTCTACAAGCTGGGCGGCAAGGCCGCTCCGCCCGCCTTCCCGGCGCCGCCGCAGCTTCCCCCGCTGGACCTGAACCAGATCAAGTCGTCGGGCGACGCGCAGCACGGCTTCGCGCTGTTCCACCAGAACTGCCAGGTCTGCCACGGTCCGAACGCCTCCGGCGGCTGGATGCCCGACCTGAAGCGCTCGCCGATCACGGCCAGCGCCGAGAGCTGGAAGCAGGTGGTCATCGACGGCGCCAACGCCTCGCGCGGCATGGCCAGCTTCGCCCGCTTCCTGTCGCCGAAGGACGCCGAGGACATCCGAGCCTATGTGCTGTCCGAGGCCAGGACCGCGGCCGCGGTGGCCACGCCGGCTGCGCCCGCCGCAAGCCAGCGCGCGCGCGCCCCGGCCGCAGGCGGCGGACGCTAGGGCAGAGCCGCGGCGAACTGATCGACGATCCAGTCCGCCTGGTCGTCGGTCAGGATCAGCGGGGGCGCGATGCGGATCGTGTGGTCGTGGGTCTCCTTGGCCAGGAGGCCCCGGCCCTGGAGCGCCTCGCAGACCCGCCGCGCGCCGCCGGCGTCGGGCTCCAGCTCGACCGCCAGCATGAGGCCGCGCCCTCGCACCTCCCGGACCGACGGGGTCGCGACGGACGTCAGGCCCGCCTTCAGGCGCTCGCCGACCCGCGCCGCGTTCTCGATCATGCCCTCCTCGGTGAGCACGCGAAGCGCGGCGCGCGCGATGGCGCAGGCCAGCGGATTGCCGCCGAAGGTCGATCCGTGCTCACCCGGGCGCAGGACGCTCATCACCTCCGAGTTCGAGAGCACCGCCGAGACGGGATAGAAGCCGCCCGAGAGCGCCTTGCCCACCAGCGTGAGGTCGGCCTCGATCCCTTCGTGTTCCTCGGCCAGCAGCCGTCCGGTGCGGCCGAGGCCGGTCTGGATCTCGTCCAGGATCAGGATGACGTTGTGCTGCGTGCAGAGCTCGCGGGCGCGCCTCAGGTAGCCCGGGGGCGGGATGATGACCCCGGCCTCGCCCTGGATCGGCTCGACGAGGAACGCCACGGTGTTCGGCGTGATGGCGGCCTCCAGCGCCGCGGCGTCGCCGAACGGAACGGTGCGGAAGCCCGGCGCGAACGGGCCGAAGCCGCCCCGCGAGGCCGGGTCGCTGGAGAAGCCCACGATGGCCACGGTGCGGCCGTGGAAGTTGTCGGCGGCGACGATGATCTCGGCCTGGCCTTCGGGCACGCCCTTGACCTCGTAGCCCCACTTGCGCGCCACCTTGAGCGCGGTCTCCACCGCCTCGGCGCCCGAGTTCATCGGCAGCACCTTGTGCGACTTCGTCAGCGCGCAGATCTCCTCGTAGAACGGCGCCAGCTGGTCGTTGCGGAACGCGCGCGAGGTCAGCGTCAGCCGCTGCGCCTGCTCGACCATGGCGGCCAGGATCTTCGGGTGGCAGTGCCCCTGGTTCACGGCCGAATAGGCCGACAGGCAGTCGAGGTAGCGGCGGCCGTCCACGTCCCAGACATGGACCCCTTCGCCGCGCGTCAGCACGACGTCGAGGGGCTTGTAGTTGCGGGCGCCGAACACGGCTTCGGTCTCGGCGAAGCGCGCGCCGGGCGAACGCTGGAGGGCGATGTCGTTCATGCGCGGGCTCCCTATTCGGCGGCGTGGCGCAGGGCGGCCGGCGCCGAGGTGCGGTCCAGGCGCAGCGTCATGCAGTAGGCGGCCCCGCCGGAGAGGATGAACGGCCCGAGGTCGACCTCGGTCAGGGCGTAGCCCCGCGCCTGCAGCTTTGCCCGCAGGGACTCCGGCGCGCGGGCCATGACGACGCGCGGGCCCAGGTTCACGGCGTTGACGCAGAAAGCGGCGGCCTCCTCGTCGGTGGCCTCGATCCGGTCGGGCTCGGCCACCCTGGCCCGGAGCGTGGCGAGCGCGGCCGGCGTGAACGCCGCCGGGTAGTAGAGCACCTTGCCCCCCGCCAGCGGGCAGAAGCAGGTGTCGAGGTGGTAGAACCGGTCGCTGGCGAGCTCCAGCGCCACGGTCTCCTGTCCGAACGTGCGCCGCACCACCGCGATGGCGCCCTTCGACGAACGCGGGCCGTAGCCGCACCAGAAGAGCCGGCGGTCGGCGTCCCAGATCGCGTCCCCGGCCCCCTCGTGGAACAGGCCGTCGGGCAGGTCGAGAACCTCGCGCACCAGTCCGCGCGCCTTCAACTTCTGGAACGCGGCGCGGAACACCGGCTCCTCGCCCTGGCGCTCGGGATGGCGGAAGCGGGCCAGCAGGACGCGGCCGTCCAGCACCACCGCGGCGTTGGCCGGGAACACGAGGTCGGGGAGTCCGCGCACCGCCCCCACCGTCTCCACCCGGGCGCCCGCGGACTCCAGCGCGCGCCGCAGGTCGCGCGAGCCTTCGCACGCGGCGCGGGCCTGCGCCTGGGTCCAGGCGTCGGGCTTCATCCAGGGATTGATGCGGTAGCTGACGTCGTAGCAGCCGGGGTCGGTCATCAGGAAGAACGGGCGGTCCATGCGCACTCCGGCGAAATCCTCGGGCCGGCAGCGTCGGACACGCCTGCGCTAGCGAAAAGCGACCAAGATGTTAGGTTTGGGCATCCGATCCCGCAAAACGCCAGGCCCGGCTGCCGATATGATGGACACCCTCGATCGTGACCTGATCGCCCTGCTGCGGGCAGACTCGCGCAAGCCCGCCGCGGCGCTGGCCGCTGCGCTCGGGGTGTCGCGCGGCACGATCCAGAACCGCATCGAGCGGCTGATGCGCGAGGGCGTGATCCAGGGCTTCACGGTCAAGACCCGCCCCGACGTCGAGGCGAACCGTGTCCGCGCCGTGATGACCATCGCCATCGAGGGCGAGCGGTCCAGCACCGTCGTGCGCGCCCTGCGTGGCCTGCCCGAGGTGGCCGCGATCCACACCACCAACGGCCGCTGGGACCTCGTGGCCGAGCTCGACGTCGGGACGCTGGCCGACTTCAGCCAGGCGCTGGACAGGATCCGCCAGGTGCAGGGGATCGCGGCGACGGAAACCTCGATCCTGCTGGCGACCCAGAAGCTGTAGGCCAATTCGGCGCCAGACTCCCACGTGCCGGGACGCTAAGCTCAAGCGCATGAACGCCCCCTTCAAGACCGACGCGCTGCCCGAGTGGCGGCTGGACGACCTCTACGCCGACCGCGAGGACCCGCGGATCGCCGCCGACCTGGAGCGCGCAGAGCAGTTGAACGGCGAACTCGCCCGTCTCGAGGGGCGGCTGATCGCCACCCGGTCGCGGCCGGCCGAGCTGGGCGGGATCATCGACCGCGGGATCGAGCTGTACGAGCAGGCGACCAACGCCATGTGGGCCGTCGGCGCGTTCGCCTCGCTCGCGGCGTCCACGGCGCGGAACGACCCGGCCTGGTCGAAGTTCGAGTCCGACCTGCGCGCGCGGACCTCGCAGATCGCCGCCATGAGCCTGTTCTTCACGCTGGAGATCAACCGGCTCGAGGACGACGAGCTGGAGATGGCGCTGAAGGCGAACAAGTCCGCCCAGCGCTGGCGGCCCTGGCTGCGCCGGGTCCGGGCCGGCCGCCCCCACGAACTCGCGGCCGACCTCGAGAAGCTGCTCCTCGACAAGGCGCCGGCCGTCGCCAACTGGGGTCGCCTCACCGACGAGACCCTGGCCAGGATGACCGGCCGGGTCGACGGCGAAACGCTGACGCTCAACGAGATGCTGAACCGCATGTCCGGGCCCGACGCCGGCATGCGCAAGGCCGCGGCCGGCGCCCTGGCCCGGGCGCTGGGCGCGCGCGCCGACACCCTCGCCCTCAGCCTCAACACCCTGGCCTTCGAGAAGCAGGTCGAGGACCGCTGGCGCAAGTTCGCCAGTCCCGCCGCCGGCCGGCACCTGGCCAACGAGGTCGACGCCGAGGCCGTGGACGCGCTGGAGGCCGCCGTCGTCGACGCCTACGAGTCGGTCAGCCACCGCTACTACGCCCTGAAGGCCCGCGCGATGGGCCGGCCGTACCTGGACCACTGGGACCGGAACTGCCCCCTCGACGCCGCGCCGCCCCGCACCTACAGCTGGGACGAGGCCAAGGGCATCGTGCTCGAGAGCTTCGAGGCCCTGGCGCCGCGCTTCGCCGACACCGCCCGGACCTTCTTCGCCCAGCCCTGGATCGACGCGCGGCCGCGGCCGGGCAAGCAGATGGGCGCCTACTCGCATTCGGTCACCGCCGAGCGCCACCCGTACGTCTTCCTGAACTACATGGGCGAGCGCCGCGACGTGCTGACCCTGGCCCACGAGCTCGGCCACGCCATCCACCAGACGCTCTGCAAGCCGCTGGGAACGCTGCTCGCCGACACCCCGCTGACGCTGGCCGAGACGGCGTCCATCTTCGGGGAGGGCCTCGTCTTCGAGAAGCTCCTGGCCGAGGCTCCGAAGGCCGAGCGCCGCGGCCTTCTGGCCGGCAAGATCGAGGACGGCATCAACACCGTCGTGCGCCAGATCGCCTTCCACCGGTTCGAGACCCGCTTCCACGCCGCGCGGCAGCAGGGCGAGCTGTCGGCGGACGAGATCGGGTCGCTGTGGACCCAGGTGATGAGCGAGAGCCTCGGGCCCGCGGTGCGGCTCGACAAGGGCTACCGGCACTACTGGGCCTACATCAGCCACTTCGTGCACGCGCCGTTCTACGTCTACGCCTACGCCTTCGGCGACCTGCTCGTCCGGGCGCTGATGGAGAAGCGCCGCGAGGATCCCAAGGCGTTCGCGCCCGTCTACGAGAAGCTGCTCGCGGCGGGCGGCACCAAGACCTACGTGCAGGCGCTGGCGCCGTTCGGCCTCGACCCGCGCACGAAGTCGTTCTGGGCGGCCGGGACGAAGCAGCTGGAGCGCCTGGTCGACGAGTTCGAAGCCCTGGTCTGACGGCTCAGAGCGGCTCGTGCCGGCGGCGGAGCCAGACGCAGGCCGCCAGGCAGGCCGCGCCGACGACCAGCCCGCCCCAGAAGCCGGGATCGCCGATGAACCGCATCGGATCCACCTGGGCGAGGGAGGTGACCGCCACGTTCTCCTGGCCGGTGACCGTATAGGCCCGGTCGAAGCCGCCGAACACGCGCTCGCCCACAAGCTCGGCCACGCGCCGGGTGCGGAAGACCAGGAACTCGAACAGCATCGCGGCCAGCCAGGGCCCGACCGCCCACACGAACGTGGCCCGCTTGGCCCAGGCCGAGACGAGCAGCAGCCAGCCGTAGAAGGGGACGTCCCACAGGGCGTTCATGACCAGGCCGTAGGGCAGCATCGCCCACATCAGCGGCAGGTGCAGGTATCGCCAGTACTCCGACGGGTCGTTGCCGCTGACCAGCATGACGAACGAGCCCCAGACCAGCATGACGACCTGGCTGGCCACGGCGATCACCAGCGCGATTGCCGGCTGCACCGCCAGGGGGATGGCGGCCTTCGCAAGCACGGTCGTCGTGTCGGACACGGGCAGCGACTTCCAGAACAGCAGGCTGCGGTCCCGACGCTCGCCGTTCAGGGCGCCGAGCGCATAGAAGACGACGACGATGAAGCTGACGAAGAACGCCGCCGCGGCTGCCGCCGAGTAGGGCAGGGCCAGCTGCTGCCCGGTCCGCGCCGCGGCCACCATGTCCGGCAGCCGGAACGAGGCGACGAAGAACGCGAGAAGGACGACCGCCTGCACCACCAGCGGCGCCATCCACAGGGCGCGGTTCTCCCACAGCTCCCGGCGGACCGACCAGTAGAAGGGGCGGACCTTCGGGGGCGCGGCGGCGTCGGTTGCGGCGCTCATGCGGCCTCCGTCGTGGCTGGGCCCATCAGGGCGACGAAGAGGTCGGCGAGCCCGGCCGCCCGCACTTCGCCCAGGGTGGCGAGACGCTCGCGCGGCGCGCCGTCGAACAGGAAGATGCTGCGGCCGAAGACCTGGCGCTCCCGGATCGGCCCCAGGCCCCGGGCCTCGGCCAGCCGGTCCGGAGCCGCCATGACCTCCAGGTACCGGGCCTCGAGGTCTTCCATGCGCGCGTCCAGCACGACCCGGCCGTGGTTCAGGAACACCACGTCCGTGAGGATGTGCTGGATCTCCTCGACCTGGTGCGTCGAGACCAGGATCGTCCGCTCGCCGTCGAAATAGTCGCCCAGCAGACTGTCGTAGAAGGCCTTGCGGTAGAGGAGGTCCAGGCCCAGCGTCGGCTCGTCCAGGACGAGCAGCCTGGCGTCGATGGCCATCACCAGCGCCAGGTGCAGCTGGGTGACCATTCCCTTCGAGAGCTCGCGGACGCGGCTGTCGCGGCGGATGTCGGTGCGCGCCAGGAACGCCTCGGCCTTGGCGCGGTCGAACCGCGGGTGGACGCCCGCCACATAGTCGAGCGCCTCGCGCACGCGGATCCAGCGCGGCATGACCGCCACGTCGGCGATGAAGCAGACCTGCGTCATCAGGCGGTCGCGCTCGGTCCACGGATTGCAGCCCAGCACCGACAGCTCCCCGTCGCAGGGGGTAAGGCCCAGGATGGCGTTGAAGGCGGTGGACTTGCCGGCGCCGTTGGGACCGATCACGCCGACGATGCGGCCGGGCTCCACGGTCAGGTTCACGCCATCGAGGGCGACGTTGCGGCCGAAGCGCTTGCGCAGGTTGCGGGCGGTGAGGATGGCCATGGCTCAGGCGCTCCCCGTCGCGGGCCACAGGTCCTGGGGCGTCAGGCCCAGCCGCTGGATGGTCGCCCGGATGGCGGGCCACTGGTCGTTGAGGAAGCGGTCCCGCTCGAGCTTCAGCAGCCGGTCGCGGGCGCCGCGGTCGACGAACATGCCCAGGCCGCGCCGCTTCTCGACGAGCTTCTCGTCGGCGAGCTGCTGGTAGGCCTTCAGCACCGTGAGCGGATTGACCCGTGACTCGGCGGCCACGGCCCTGACCGAGGGGAGCGCGTCGCCGTCCTTGAGCAGGCCGTCGAGGATCATGGCCACGACCCGGTCCCGGATCTGGCGGTAGATGGGCTGGCTCTCATTCCACTCCGGATCCATGCCGTCCTGACACCTGAGACACCCCGAGGGCCGGGGCTGCTCGAATCTAGTTGCTCGGTGTTATACCGCACTATAACACTAGTCGACATGCAAGCCCTTCGGCGTGGCGTCGGGGGCAGGTTCGGGCCGCGGGAGCCGCTGGAACATGACGGCGCACGTCAAAATCATGGCCGCAGGTTGCAGGCCGCTCTCGGCCGCCCCGGACCTCACGATCGCGGCGGGCATCGCCCGGGGCCTCCTCAAGTTCGCCGTTTCGCGCGGGGCCCGGCCGTCGGATCTCGCCGCGAGGTCGGGGATGGATCCCGCCGACCTGTGCGACCCGGACGGCCGCGTTCCCTTCGAGCGGTACGCCGCCCTCATGCGCGCGGCCAAGTCGCTGACGGGCGACCCCGCGCTCGCCCTGCACTACGCCGAGCACGTGGACTTCTCGGAGATCTCGGTGGTCGGGCTGCTGACCCTCGCGTCCGAGACCATGATCGAGGCCTTCGATCAGATGAACCGCTACGGCCGCCTCGCGGTCGAGGTGGAGGGCGTCGGCGCCGGCGACCGCTTCGTCCACAGCCACGAGCGCGACGGCTACTGGCTCACCGACCTGCGCCGCAATCCGAACGCCTTCCACGAACTCACCGAGACGACCTTCGGGCGGATGGCCTGGGGCACGCGCCAGTTCGGGACGACGCCCTTCGTGCTGGAGGTCCAGGTGACCCACGACGACCCCGGCTACGCGGACGAGTACGCGCGCATCTTCCGCGCGCCGGTCAGGTTCGGGGCGCCGCGCAACGCCCTTCGGATCGACCCGGCATGGTCCACCCACCGGGTCGCGGCCATGCCGCGCTATGTCTTCGGGGTGCTGAGCGAGCGGGCGGACGCGCTGCTGAGGAGCCTGGAGAGCAACCGCACCGCGCGCGGGCGGGTCGAGAGCCTGATCATGCCCATCCTGCACAAGGGCGAGGTCGGCATGGACGCCGTGGCGGGCCAGCTCGGCCTTTCGCGCCAGACGCTCTTCCGACGCCTGAAGGCGGAAGGCGTCACCTTCGAGGGCGTTCTCGACGACCTGCGGCGCAGGCTGGCCGAGCACTACCTGACCGGCCGCAAGGTCTCGGTGAACGAGACCGCCTACCTCGTGGGGTTCGCCGATCCGGCGGCGTTCTCGCGGGCGTTCAAGCGGTGGACCGGCCTCAGCCCCAAGGCGTGGCGCGAGGCGGCCTGAGCCCTACTGCCAGGTCTCCACGGTCCCCCGCCGCCGGGCGAGCAGCGGCTTGCGCTCGATCCACACCGGCTTCGGGACGGGCTTGCCGAACAGCCAACCCTGGCCGAGGTCGATGCCCATCTCCAGGATGCGGCGGGCGGCGTCCTCGGTCTCGACCACCTCGGCGATGGTGGCCACGCCCAGCTCGCGGCACATCTGCGCCAGGCGGCGGAGCATCACCGCGTCACGGGGACGGCTGTCCAGCGACGTCACGAACTTGCCGTCGAACTTCACCACGTCGGTCTCGAGCTGGCGCAGGTACTCGAGCGACGCCGAGCCGGCGCCGAAGTCGTCCAGGCAGACCTCGTGGCCGGTCTTGCGCAGGACCTGGATCTTGGCGTTGGCGTCGCCGAGGTCGCCCAGCTTGTGGCTCTCGGTGAGCTCCAGCAGCAGCCGGGGGCGCAGGCGCGGGTTGGCGGCCGTGCTCTGGACGATCGCGTCCACGAAGCCGGGATGCTCGAGCGAGAAGGCGCTGATGTTGGCCGCGATGCGGATCTCGGACGGGGTCTCCGCGAGCATCGCCACAACCGCCTTCACGACGGTCAGGTCGAACTCGACGACCAGGCCCAGCTCTTCGGCCAGCCGGATGGTGTCGCCGGTTCCGCCGCCGTCCTCGAAGCGCGTCAGCGCCTCGTAGTGGTGGAGTTCGCGGGACTGAAGGTCGACGACAGGCTGGTAGACGAGGTCGAGCCGCTCCGAGCGGATCAGTTCCTTGAACCGGCTCGACTCGGTGACGGTCCGGCGCAGCGCCGCCTCGAAGCTCTTGGTCGCCGCGTTGGGGCCGCCCTCCAGGCAGCGATCCAGCGCATAGCGGATGGCCCGGAGGCTCTCGGCCGGCGAGGCCTTGTCCAGCGACAGCTCGCCGGTTGTGACCTGCACGCCCGGGCCGGCGAGTTCGCGGATGCGCTGCGCGAGATGCTCGGCGTCGGCGTGGTCCGACCGCAGCAACGCGAAGCGATCGGGGCCCAGTCCGGCGGCGGGGACGCCGCCATGCGACGCGGCCTGCAGGGTCGCGGCGAGCTTCTTCTGGGTGGCCTCGGCCACGTCCGGCTCCATGCCGGCCAGGGCGACGGCCAGGCCGGCGACCTCGAGCAGGTCGACCGACAGCGTCGTGCCGTTCTGTTCGGCCTGCCGGATCAGCTCGGCCGTGGCCGCCTCGAAGTCCTCCCGGCTCGCAAGGCCGCTTTCGTCGGTGGGCACCGAGGCCACGCCGGGCTGCCACAGGCTGAAGGCGACAGCGACCCCGCCCCGCTGCGGCATCTGGAACAGGCAGAGGTTGACCGGCTGCGGGCCGCGTGGGCCGTTGAGGTCGATCAGGAAGGGACCGCGCCGCTCGCCCGCGCGGATGCCCTGCAACGCGGCGTCCATGAACTCGGCGTCGCCGTCGGCGACGAACTCGCGCCACGGCCGGCCGACCAGCGTCTCGGCGCTGCGGCCCAGCAGGCGGCCCGCCGCTCCGGTCGCGAAGGTGACCTGTCCGGTCTCGCCGATCTCCATGACGAGGTCGGCGCTCGCGAACACGAAGGCGAGCAGCTGCAGCATGCTGGGCGCCGCCGGGGACTTCCCGGCCGTCGTCGCCGTCGCTGCCTGCGCCATTCCCCCTCACCCAGCCGCTGCCAATCCGGACATGGTGTACCGCGCCATTGGTTACCGGGTGGTGAGGCCGCCGGCCTCAGAACATCGGGTCAGGCGGCTTCTTGCGTCGGCGGGGCGGCGCCCAAGACACGCCGGGATATCCCTTGAGCGGCTTCAGCGGTTCGTCGCGCCAGGCCCAGTCCGGCGCCTCGGCCAGGTGGACGTGGTAGCGCGGTTCGCGCCCGGTCCGCTCGCGGAACAGCGCCCTCGGCACATTGACCATCTGGGGCGACCGCGCGCGTTCGTAGGCGACCGGCGCGCCGCAGCGCCGGCAGAAGCTGCGGACCTCGCCGTGCGCGTCGTCCTCGTAGCGGCCGACATGCTCGTCCCCTGCCGCGATGCGGAAGCGGCTTCGCCAGCTTCCCACATAGGTCACATAAGCGGCGCCCTGGGCGCGCCGGCTCCGCTCGCCGTGATCGTGCCAGGCCCAGCGGGCGGGCACGCCGATCTCCACCTCCACCGCGCCGCACAGGCAGGCGCCGCGGGCCACCCCGGGCTCGCCGGAGCGCCGCGTCACGGCGCGCCCAGCCACGTGAGGATCGGCCCGTTCGCCTCGCGCGGATAGGTGTGCGCCAGGTCCGGGATCTCGAGGTAGGTGACGGCGGCGCCGGCCGCCTGGAGCGCGGCGGCGGCCTCGCGCGCCATCTCGACCGGGAACATCCAGTCGCGCGCGCCGTGGGTGATGTGGATCGGCAGGCCCTGCAGGCGGTCGCGGTCGGCGAAGGTGGTCAGCATGGGATGGAACGCGGCCGAGGCGGGCGCCAGGTGGGTGAACGGCGACGCGGCGTCGAGTCCCGTGACGTAGCTGAAGGTGCCGCCGTCGCTCATCCCCGCCAGCAGCAGGCGGCTTTCGTCGACGCGCCAGTGCTGGCGGACGAGGTCCAGGATGCGCCGCAGGTTGGGCGTGTCGGGGTCCTCGCCCTGAAGCGCCCAGGTGCGGCCGACCGACGAGGGCGCGACCAGGATCGCGCCGCGCGTGCGTGCGTCGCGCAGCCAGCTCCAGAGGAAGCCCCGTCCGTTGCCGCTGCCGCCATGCAGGGCGAACACCACGGGCCAGGCGGCGGAGGCGTCGTAGTACTCGGGCACGTACAGGGAGAAACCGCCGCGCGAGCCGGGCTCGGAGCCTCCGTGGATGACGCCCGTCGTGGCGGACGGCTCCGCCTGGGCCAGCCGCGCCAGCAGGGCGCCGTCGTCGCGGCGATCCGGGTCGAGGAAGAACCGGCTGACCGGCGGCAGGTTCTGGGCCAGCGGGTAGAGCGCCTCCTGCGCCCGGGGCAGGTGGCGGAGGGCGCGGAAGACGGCCCCCAGGCCGTC
>NZ_JAEUMN010000016.1 GCF_016793225.1 Phenylobacterium sp. | reverse complement strand
TCTACCGCAACCTCATGAAGCACAACCAGTCGGGCGCGCCGATGACGCGCACGGCGGCGGAGGCCTGGTCCAAGCCTCTTCTCACCTTCCTGCGCACCGACACGCCCCGCAACCGCGAAGCCGTCGAACTCGCCTAGAGCCTGGACGACGACGTGGAGCGGGCGTTCCGAACGTCCGCAAGGGGTGGTTTGCGGACGTTGAACCGGCTTGCCGCCACTCCTAATGTTCCGATATTGTTCCGCCCCTCCTCTCCAGGCGCGGCAGCGCCGTGGGAGAGGCCGGGAGAGGGCGGCGCTGAGCTGCGCGCGCGGCGCCGTCGTTGGACCCGGAGGCGACGCCTGTGAGCAAGGTCGTATCCGTCGGTTCGGCAACGCCGCCGTGCTCCAGGATCTCGACCGGGCAAGCTGGCGCATCCTGAGCGCCTGTCGCGAGTCCGACCCCAGCCGACGTGGGCGTCAAATCGAGCGGCGTCGAGCAGGGACAGGCGCTTTCCGCCCCTGACCTGCGACCTGGTCCCACGCGGCGTCTTCGGCCCGTCCAGCCGCGCCGCCCTCTCCCGACCTCTCCCACAGCGCTGCCGCGCTTGGGAGAGGAGGCCTCGCGATGTTCGTCAGGCTATCGGAGGGTCCTCCGATCCCCTAGCTTGCCCCGCCTGAACGAAACGAGGAGCGCGCGATGCTGACGGTGCATCACCTGGGGATCTCACAGTCCGAGCGGATCGTGTGGCTCTGCGAGGAGCTCGGGATCCCCTACGCGCTGAAGCGCTACGACCGCCGGGCGGACAACCGCCTCGCGCCCGACGACTTCAAGGCGCTGCATCCCATGGGCATCGCCCCCGTCATCACCGACGGCGACCTGGTGCTGGGCGAGAGCGGGGCCATCTGCGACTACATCTGCGGAAAGTACGGCGACGGCCGGCTGTCGCCCGGCCCGGACGACCCGGACTTCGCCGACCACCTCTTCTGGTTCCACTGGTCGAACGGCACCTTCATGGCCACGCTGATGATGCAGCTGGTGCTGGCGGGCGGCGGCGGCGACGCCAACCCGGCGTCCGTCTTCGTCAACGACCGCAGCCGCCGGGGCTGGGAGATGGTCGAGCAGCGGCTGGGCGAGGCGCCCTTCTTCGGCGGCCGCAACCTGACCACGGCGGACATCATGATGGTCTACTGCCTCACCACCAGCCGCGCCTTCCGCGGCCTGTCCATCGACGCCTTCCCCAACATCAAGGCCTACCTCGGCCGCATCGGCGAGCGTCCGGCCTACCGCCGCGCCATGGAGAAGGCCGAGCCGGGCATGGCGCCGATGCTCGCCTGATCCGCCGGCGCGCGTCCGGCGGCCCGGTTTTGCTTGGCCTGGGCGCCGGCCGCCGGTATCTTCGCGCCCAGATATCGGGTCGCACTGCGACCGGGCTGGCGCCGCGGCGGACCATCGCCGCGGACGAACCCAGTCAGGCGTCCGTCGATAACCTGACGCCACGAACGCTAACCCTTCCCGGGAGGCCGCCGTGGCGCGAAGACCTGAACACGATCTCATCGGCAAGACGCGGCTGGGCGCCGCGCTGCGCAGCAACCCCCTGGGCCGGGTCCCGGAGCCCAGCATGGGCGTCCTGGCCCTCGTGCCGCTGGGCGCGCTCGCGCTCTTCGCCGGCGTCGGCTTCCTCGGCCATGGCTGGGCCGAACGCCAGCGGATGGACGCCGTGGCCGCCGCCGTCGAGGCCAGCGGCCAGCCCGGTCCGGTCCGCGTGGAGCCGATCCGCGGCGACGAATGCTGGCGCGCGCGCGAGGGCTTCGCATGGACGACGGCCCAGGCCGCCGGCTGGGCGTGCGCGGGCCCCGGCGGCGAGGTCCGCCTGATGGGCGCCCGCCCCGCCGCCGGGCCCGAGGGCGGCCTCTGATGTCGCTGGAGACCTGGGCGCTGTTCGGCGCGATGGCGCTGGGGCTGGTCCACCTGACCTGCGCGTCGTTCGCGTTCAAGGCGCAGGTGGGCAATGCCTACACCGTCGGCCCGCGGGACGAGGACCTGCGTCCGCGGGGCCTCGCCGCACGGCTCGACCGCGCGCAGCGGAACTTCCTGGAGACTTTTGCGATCTTCGCCGCGGCCGTCCTGCTGCTGGTCGCCCTGGACCGCGACGGCGGCCGGCTCAGCCAGGCGGGCGCCGGCCTCTACCTCGGCGGCCGGATCCTCTTCCTGCCGCTCTACGCCGCCGGGACGCCCTGGCTGCGCACCTTCAGCTGGAACCTCGCGACGCTCGGCCTCGTGCTCGTGATGGCCGCCATCGTCTGGCCGACCTGAGATCCCGATGAACGACGCCCCCGAACCCCTGCGCCACGCCCCTTCGCGCCGCCGGCGCGTGCGCTCGGCCATGCGCGCCTTCATCGAGAACGAGGCCCTCGGCGGGATCGTGCTCATGGCGGCCGCGGCGGCCGGGCTCATCTTCGCCAACTCGCCGCTCGCCCCGTCGTACTTCGGCGCGCTCGCCGCCTACCTCGGCCCCCTGAGCGTCCTGCACTGGATCAACGACGGCCTGATGGCGGTCTTCTTCCTGCTCGTGGGCCTGGAGGTGAAGCGCGAGCTGATCGACGGCCAGCTGTCCACCTGGAGCCGCCGGGCGCTGCCGGGCTTCGCCGCCGTGGGCGGGATGGCCATACCGGCGCTGGTCTACCTGGTCATCGTGCGCGACACGCCCGGGGCGGCCCCCGGCTGGGCGACGCCGGCGGCCACCGACATCGCCTTCACCCTGGGCGTCCTGGCCCTGCTGGGCCGCCGCGTGCCGGTCTCGCTGAAGATCTTCGTCACCGCGCTCGCCATCGTCGACGACCTGGGCGCGGTGGTGATCATCGCGGCCTTCTACACCGCCGAGCTGCACCTTCCGTGGCTGGGCGCGGCCGGGGCGATCCTCGCGCTGCTGGCGATCCTCAACCGGCTGGGCGTGATGCGGCTCTGGCCCTACCTGCTCGCGGGCGTGGTCCTGTGGGTCTGCGTGCTGCAGTCCGGCGTCCACGCCACGCTGGCCGGCGTCGCGCTCGCCTTCACCATCCCCCTGAAGCCGTCACCCGCCCGCCCCGACGTGGCCACCTCGCCGCTGCACATCCTGGAGCACGGGCTGCAGCGCTGGGTGGCGTTCGGCGTGGTGCCCATCTTCGGTTTCGCCAACGCCGGCGTCTCGCTCACCGCGCTGGGCCTCGAGGCCATGCTCGCGCCCGTGACGCTGGGCGTGGCGCTGGGCCTCTTCCTCGGCAAGCAGGTCGGCGTCTTCGCCGCCACCGCCGCGGCCGTGCGCCTGCGCCTCGCCGACCTGCCCGACCACGCCTCCTGGGCCCAGGTCTACGGCGCCAGCATCCTGTGCGGCATCGGCTTCACCATGAGCCTCTTCATCGGCCACCTGGCCTTCCCCGGCTCGCCGCTGCTGCAGGACGAGGTGAAGCTGGGCGTCCTCGCAGGCTCGCTGCTCTCGGCCCTCGTCGGCGCGGGCGTCCTCATCGCCGCCGCCCGGCCGCCGCAGACGGCCCCGGCCTGAGCCGCCGCCGCGCGCGCGATCTTCGACGCAGCGGCTTGCGCGCGCGGGGCGATGGGGCTGGGATGGCGGAGAGCCCGCAAGGACGCCGCCATGCCCGATTCCACCCAAGTCACCCCCTCGGCCGCCCCCACCGCCGCCTCCACCGACCCCGCCGCGCTGGGGGTGATGCAGGGCGTCCCGCCGCCGCCCGAGCGGACCGTGCGCGCGTCCGACGCCACCAGCTGGCGCTTCCCCAACACCCGCTGGAGCTTCAGCCACCAGCGCGAGCTGGGCCCCTCGGCCGCCGTCCGCCGCGGCCCGGGCGCGGCCGCCGCGCTGCCCTGCGCCCTGCGCGACGACCTCGACGCCGTGCCCTTCGTCACCCAGGACGGCCGGCCCATGACCTGGGGCGAGAGCGTGGACGAGACCTTCGCCGACGGCCTCGTCGTGCTCCACCGCGGCGTGGTGGTCTACGAGACCTACCGCGGCGCGCTCAGCCCCGAGCGGCCGCACCTGGCCATGTCGGTGACCAAGTCGTTCTGCGGGCTCCTGGCCGCCATGCTGGCGCACGAGGGCGCGCTGGACCCCGCCGCGCCCGTCACCGACTACGTCCCCGAGCTCGCCGGCACGGCCTTCGGCGACGCCACGGTGCGCCACGTCATGGATATGACCACCGGCGTCCGCTACCGCGAGGACTACGTCGATCCCGACGCCGAGGTGCGCTTCTACGGCGTCGCCGCCGGCTGGTCCCGGCCGCCCCCCGGCTACGCCGGCCCCGCCACCATCTTCGACTTCCTGAGGACGCTGAAGAAGGAGGGCGAGCACGGCCAGGCCTTCGCCTACAAGACCTGCAACACCGAGGTGCTGGGCTGGATCGTCCAGCGCGTGGCCGGCCAGGCGTTCGCCGACCTCCTGTCCGAGCGCATCTGGCGGCGGCTGGGCGCCGAGGAGGACGGCTACGTCATGGTCGACGGCACGGGCTTCGCCCTCTGCGGCGCCGGCCTCAACGTCACCACCCGCGACCTGGCCCGCTTCGGCGAGATGATGCGCTGCGGCGGCGCCTTCAACGGCCAGCAAATCGTGCCCCGGGCGGTCGTCGACGACATCGCCGCCGGCGCGCGCACCCAGGACTTCGCCAAGGCCGGCTACGTCACCCTCCCGGGCTGGAGCTACCGCAACCAGTGGTGGGTCAGCCACAACCGCTTCGGCGCCTACACCGCCCGCGGCATCCACGGCCAGGTCTGCTACGTCGCCCCGGGCGCCGAGATGGTCGTCGCCCGCTTCGCCTCGCACCCCACGGCCGCCAACGGCAACGGCCCGCTGGATCGCATCTCCCTGCCCGCCTACGAGGCCCTCGCCGCCCACCTCTCCGCGGGCTAGGCGCGTGAGGCGGACTCCCTGAAGGTCCGCAACGACCGGCGAGCGCCGGGACCCAGATCCAGGTCCGAACGCCCGCCCGGAAGGGCGCCGGGCCCCACGGAACCCGCTCCCGAACCCCGGATGAGCCGCGCTCACTCCGCCCGGCCGCCCTTCTTCCGCCGCGACCACGTCCGCGCCTGGCGATAGCCGGGCCGGTGCTCCAGCCGCGCCCACTTGGTGGTCCACGGCTTGCGCCGCCGCCGCATCTCGACCAGCCCGTGGCCCTCCTCCAGCACGTCCTCCTCGATGGTCACGATCTTGTCCATCAGGCGCATCGCCCGCTCGTCGCACGCCGCCAGGATGCGCGTGCGGAACGCCTCGCAGTCGCGCATCCAGCGCCACAGGGTCATCCGCGACGGCGCCTTGCCCGACGCCGCCAGCGCGTGCAGCGACGCGCCGGCCTCGATCTTCGCCACCAGCCGGTCCGCCCATGACAGGGCGCGCGCCTGGGTCCGCGCCCGCGCCCCCACCTTCATGGCGAAGGCCAGCCCCATCCGGAACTCCTCGTCCTCGCGCCGCCACCGCGCCACTACCGTCTTCTCCGGCGCGCCGGGAACCTTGGCCAGCGCCTGCGCCAGCGTCGCCCCGCGCCCCACGGCCACGATGATCCGGTCGGCGAAGAACCGGTCGAACGGCCGGTGCGCCGCCTTCCCGTTGGCCCGCGCCCGCTCGCGCCGCCGCTCGCGCGCCAGCCGCCACAGCTCGTACTGGAAGTCCGGCTGGGTCGCCCGCCAGTAGCGCACCGTCGCCGGCGACGGCGCCCCCGGCGCCCGCAGCGCCGCCGCCAGCGACGCCCCGGCCCGCACCCGCGCCAGCACCGCCTCGGCCCGCGCCTCGTCCCAGCCATAGCGCCGCAGCGACCGCCCCCGCGCCAGCGCCGCACGCATCTCCGCGTCGAACCCCTCGCAGGCCCGCCGCCAGAATTGCACCGCCCGCAGCGACGGCATGTCCGCCTCGGCGCACACCCCCGCCAGCGTCTCCCCCGCCGCCACCCGCCGCACGATCTCCGCCTGCACCTCGCGCCGCCGCGCCCGGAAACTGTAGCTGTGGTTCCGCCTCATGCGCGGCAGTGTGGCGACTACCTGCGCCAGAAGCGGACGTGTGGGGGGTGGGGGCGCCGGAGGCGGGGCGGAGGTTCTGAAGTTGACTCGTAGGCAGCGTTCAGCAGGTCCGCATGGGGTGCGGGATGTTTGCGCGACAAACCGCCAAAGGAAGCCTGAGAGCTACGTCGCCCTAGCGGCAGACAAGAGCGAGTATAGATGGCGAGCGGCTTCTTCCGAGCCCACCTCAGCCAAGATCGTCAGGCCTTCTGCGGTCTCGTCCCGTTCGTAGAGGTAGTATCCGAATCCGTCCCCAGCGCGCTCACCATCCGCCAACAGTTCTTCGCGGGTGAGCGGACTTATGCACAGGGCGCGGCGATTTCCGACAGCTATGGTAAAATAGAAGTCGCTCATCGGAAATACTCCCCGGAACGAGAATCATTAACATGTACGAACAAAAGATTTACGAAGACCCGCGCATCAGCTTGAACAAGCTTGGCGAGTACTTGACCTGCGTGAAAGCGTCTCGGCGCGAGAAAATCCTGCAAGATGCGAAGTATCCGCCGACGTTTCAGGTGATTCGCTATGAGCCGGCGCGGCTGATCATTCAGCGCTATCTCTGCGGTAAGGTCCCGACTATTGCCGCGCTTGCGGACGAGGTCGCTGACTACGCGATGACGCCGACCAAAGACGATTTCGAAGCGCGGATGAAGAAGTCGAATCTGGAAGCCCTGAAGCTTTTCTTGGAAATGGCTCCCGCCTTGAACTTTGCCGGCGCGAAAATCACCATCGGAGCGCATACCGAGCCTCGTCGGCCGATTAGGGGCGTAGGCGTGAGCATGCGCCCCGATCTGCACCTCACGCGCGGGGGCGGCAACGAGCCGATTCGGCGCGGCGCTATCAAGCTCAACCTGTCCAAGACGGGCGTTCATAGTAAGGAGGCGGCAGAGTACGTCGGGGCGCTGCTGCGGACGCACATTGAGGAAAGCTACGCGCCAGGCGAATGCGATCATGAGATGTGCTTTACCCTGGACGTGTTCTCCCAGAAGCTGCTGGCTTCGCCGAAGGCCGTCGTCAACCGCCTGAAGGACGTTGAGGCCGGATGCGCCGAGATTGCACGGCAATGGGCCGACATCTAGGCGGCCCGATGACCTTCTCCACCTACGACGGCGACAACGAGACGCGGCGTGCGTCGTATTGCGCAGCCTAGTATGTCTAGGAACTTGTCTGAGATTCGGTTTGACGAATGGCGCAGCGCGGCCTTCAGGATTGGGAAATAGCCCTCATCAAGCGGATGATGGTGGAAGAATATGCGCGCGATAGGATGCACGCGTACTTCAACCGGCCCGAGCGGACGCTGACGCCGGCCGCCTTCAGCGAGATCAAGCTTGGGCGGTTTGGGTCGCACATTCAGCCGGCGTCCGCAGAGGAGCTGGCCCGCTTCGTCGAAACCTTCAGCAAGTCCCCGGCGGCCGCCGAAAGCGACCCAATCGGCATGGCTACCTTGGCGAAACTGCTCGCCACCGAAGCGGGCGCGCTCAAGGTCTCCGAGGACGATCAAATAGAATTCAAGGCATCCTTCTCCTTCATCGACAACACCTTCTCGAAGATCGCTCGCGCCATGGCCGCGCTCGCCAATCACCGTGGCGGCTATATTCTTTGCGGGATCGAGGACGGCTCGGGTCGCGTTCGCGGTTTGCCGGCGCGTGAGCAGTTTGAGTGCGATCTGGCCCGCTGGGCGCAGGTGCTTAAGGGTTGTCTCATGCCCGTGCCCGTGTTCGAGCGGATGATCACCGAAGTCGAAGGTAAGGCCATCGGAGTCATCTACGTTGAGCCCGCCGAGAATAAGCCGGTCATCGCGACCAAGACCTTCGGCGATAAGATAAAGGATGGCGCCGTCTACTTCCGGTACCCGGGCCAGTCGACGCCGATCGGGTACGGGGAGATGGTGACTCTGCTCGCCGAGCGCGATCGGCGCGCGCAGCGAGGTCTCCTCAATCACCTGAACATCTACGCTGAGCGCTCGCCGGACGACCTAGCCCTTATCGACCTAAAGGAGGGCCGACTGGTCGACCCCACTAAGCCGATTGCGCTCTCGACGGACATGATCTCGCGCCTGAATCTCATCAAGCAGGGCGAGTTCGTCGAGAAGGATGGCGCGCCCGCGTTGCGCCTGATCGGCGACGCCACGGCTGCCGCCGAGCCGGCCCCAGAAATCGTCCGAGGGTTCGTCACCGACCAGGCGCTGATGAAGAACTTCGCGAAGCGGCGGCCCGTCGCCGAACCTGGCCAGTACTTCCTGGCCGCGATCAATTCGTCGTCGGAGTGGCTGCCGATGCTGCGCTGGATGCGCGAGGCCGGAATCTCCAAGGAGCAGGCGATCGCCCTGGTAGAGAACGAGGGGCTGACCCCGACTAAGCGCAGCCGCGCGCTGGGACGCCTGAATGGCGAACGGAGCGCTTATGCCGCGGAGACGCCGAGCGTGCGGCTTTTGCGGGATCGGCTTCTGGCGCTCGAAACACTGCCCATTACCTCTGCCACCGATCTCCGTCGCGTGATGTTGGCGATCCGCGCTGTAGAGACGGTTACGCCAGAGCAACTCGATGTCCTCTGGGCGACGCTAGAGCGCGCCTTCGACTTCGCCTGGACTGCATCAAACGGCGGCGATCTACAGTCGTACGTGAAGGCGGCCGCCGCGCGGGTGGATGAACTTCAGGCTATCGTTGTCACTAGCGAGGCGCTGAACGCAGCCTAGAAAACCGGGACACACACGCATTCCCTCAAAGCAGCTGACACTGCCGTGCATACCCACGCGGGCCTGGTGGGCGGCCGCGGGGGCGAATCGGTCGGTGTGCGGCCAGTCGCGGCCGCCTGCGCCTCGACCCAGGCCGCCGCGCCGAGCGGACGGCCGGTCATCGCCGCGCGTAGCAGCTTGCGCCGGGCCTCCTCCGCCACATCGACCTCCAAGAAGGCCGCCGCCCCTGAGCTGAGCCGTCCGCCAGACGCACTGCCGTCAGCAGCGGGTCGGGCCGCCCTCCCGCATGGCTGCGTACGCTCGACCAGGCCAGTCGACCGCCCGCCGGGCGAGCCCGGCGCACACCGGGTTCAGGCCGACGTAGTGCGCGCAGGTCATCAGGTACGCCTCATCCATCGGAAACGAGGCGAACCGTCCCTGCCAGAGATAGCCGGTCCATCGCTCGCTTAGATTGATCCGGCGCGTGTAGCGCGGGTGCTTGGCGCCCCGGCCTGCGCCAACGCTTCGGGGCGCGACGGGGCTGTGATGAGGTGAACATGATTGGGCCATCAGCCAGTAGGCCCAGACCTCCATTTCGGCCTCGGTGAATGCCTCCGTGGCGATCTGCAGGTAGGCGACGTAGTCGCCCTCGTAAGAGAACGTCGGCTGACGCCGGTTGCCACGTTGGGTGACGTTGTGCGGCGCACCGGGGATCACGATGCGGGCTTGTCGCGGCATTGAGGTCTCCGACAACGGACGCCTCCTGATGTTCCGGCGTTGTTCCAGATCAAGCTTCGAATGCGTCCCGGTACGTCACGCGGGGATTGCGCGGGTGGCTTGAAGCAATGCGTGTGTGTCCCGAGTTTCCCGCGTCGTCCCATCCATAGGGCGCAGCGACCGCCCCTGCGCCAGCGTCGCGCGCATCTCAGCGTTGAACCCCTCCGAGACCGCCCGCCAGACCTGCACCGCCTGCGGCGACGGCATGTCCGCCTCCGCGCGCACCGCCGCCAGCGTCTCCCCCGCCGCCACCCGCCGCACGATCTCCGCCTGCACCTCCTGCCGCCGCGCCCGAAAGCGGTGGCTGTGGTTCCGCGTCATGGGCGGCCCGTCACAAAGCGGCGCCTGCAGAGAAATAGGCACTTGCAGAGCTCTGATTTTAGTGCTCTGAAACATGCACTGATCTCTGATGGAGGGATGTGATGAGAGTCGTCTTCGATCAAGCTGCCGAGCTTGACCGCGGCCTTTGGAGCGTTCGCCTGCGCCCCACAGATGCAAAGAGGCTGGAAGGTGCGCCGCTCATTCACGGGAGCCGCAGTGTGGTGCTCGCTCAAAGCGCCGAGTTCACGAATGGCAGCCTGACGGCTGAGATGGAGGCGCTTCGCTCCCTGGTGGTCGGCACGTCAGATCGAGCATTGGTGATCCTCTCGAGCCTGCACGACTACGAGCAAGGCGCTGCAGCAGCGGGAGCTCCAGACAAGCCATTCGACGCGATCAAGTTTCCAGGTGACGCAGACTTTCTGCATGAAGTCGGAAAACTTCCCGTCGAGGCGGCCTCGGCGGGGCGGCAGTTGCTCGAACTCGTTCGCCGCAAAGATCCGGGGTCGATGAAGCGGGGCTCTCGGCGCAACTTCAGCAACAGTCCTGACAATTTTTGGTATGCTGTAGTGCAGCCCTCGCGCGGCAATCTCTCCATTACCGTCCGTGGACGACCGGAGTTCTTTCAGCCATCGACCTTAGAGCTCAAGGTGGATCGGCCCGGCTATACCCGCTTTTACCTTAGCAAGCAGACCGAGGTCGCTGAAGCTTTCAGGATTGTATCCGCTTCGCGTCGCCGCCGCTGAAAGCTATACCATAGCGATTAGAAGCGAGATTGTGCACGTAGGTTGAGCAATATCTTGTGCACAGGGGGGGTTAGTCTGATGCCGCATGAGGTTCCGTTTCGGCTTGTTCTCACTGGCGACACTGCCGATCAGCATCAATTCCAAGGTTACGACGGGTACATGGCGCTGGCTGGGTTCGCCTGGACGCTCTCGCTAATCAGCATTACGTCGAGACCGGTCAGGTACGCCATGGGTGGAGACTTGCGCGCAAGCGCTGAATGTCCGTTTTGATGACCTAGTCCAAGTTCCGCTTCTGGCGGAAAGCAGCTTGCCCCCACATGCCCCCCAAACGCAAAAGGCGGCCGAGCCCTTTCGGGCGCGGCCGCCTTCTCGTCTTCCCCGGCCAGCGCCGGCCGCGACCGCCCGGCGGCCTACGCCTCCACCAGGTTCCGCTCCGCTGCGGCGGCGCGCATGGACTTCTGCAGCTTCTCGAAGGCGCGGACCTCGATCTGGCGCACGCGTTCGCGGCTGACGCCGTATTCCGTGGCCAGGTCTTCCAGGGTGGTGGGCTCGTCCTTCAGGCGGCGCTCGGTCAGGATGTGGCGCTCGCGGTCGGTGAGCTCGGTCATCGCCGCCTCGAGCAGGCTCATGCGTAGGTTCATCTCCTGCGTGTCGGCCACCACGGTCTCCTGGCTGGGCGTGTCGTTGTCGACCAGCCAGTCCTGCCACTCGCTCTCGGAGTCGGAGCGCAGGGGCGAGTTCAGGCTGGCGTCGCCGCCCGAGAGGCGGCGGTTCATCGACACCACCTCCTCGTCCAGCACGCCCAGCTTGGTGGCGATCTGGCTCACCTGGTCGGGGCGCAGGTCGCCCTCCTGCAGGGCGGCGATCTCGGACTTGGCCTTGCGCAGGTTGAAGAACAGCTTCTTCTGCGCCGCCGTGGTGCCCATCTTCACCAGGCTCCACGAACGCAGGATGAATTCCTGGATCGAGGCGCGGATCCACCACATGGCGTAGGTGGCCAGGCGGAAGCCCTTGTCCGGGTCGAACTTCTTCACCGCCTGCATCAGGCCGACGTTGCCCTCGGAGATCACCTCGCCGATCGGCAGGCCGTAGCCGCGGTAGCCCATGGCGATCTTGGCCACCAGGCGCAGGTGGCTGGTGACCAGCTGGTGGGCGGCCTCGGGGTCCTGGTGCTCCTGCCAGCGCTTGGCCAGCATGAATTCCTGGTCCTTGGCCAGCATCGGGAACTTGCGGATTTCCGACAGGTACCGGCTGAGGCCGCCTTCCGGCGACATCACGGCAAGCGCGTTCGCAGCCATGCTCAATCCCCTCAACTCACGAGCTTTTCTGACAGCTCACTGACGAGACGTCCGGGTCGCACGCGTGGCGGCACGCTTCGAACCTCGCCCCCCTCTACCCGTCAGATAGGCGCCGGGTTCCGGGAGCGGTAGGGGTCGCTGGGAGGAACGCCCCGAATGTCCCACTTCGGTAGTCGGGATTTTTACGCTGCTCAGATGGCAGGAACAAGGCGCCGTTTCTCATCGGTTCGATAGCGAAACTGCGGGCCGCAGAGGTCGCAGAGGCGGCGCGGAGAGCGCGGAGGCCTCTGCGTTCTTCTCCGCGTCCTCCGCGGTTCAATCGATCGCCTGCGGCGCGGAACGCCCCAACTCAAGACTCCCTTCCTCCTCGATGGAGGAAGGGCCGGGGATGGTGGTGCGCGCAGGACCGCGAAGCTCATGGCGCGCGAGGCGCCGACGCCCCTTCAACGCCTGCGCGCCGGCCCTGTCGGAACGCGGCCGTCCCGAGCGCCGGGGAGGCCGCTTACCCTCTCCACCCCCCGCTCTCCGGCGGGCGGTCCCCCTCTCCCGCGAGCGGGAGAGGAAGGGGCGGCGTGGGCCCCTTCAGGCGCCGTCTCCCTTCCTCCTCGATGGAGGAAGGGCCGGGGATGGAGGTGCGCGCAGGACGGCGAAGCTCATGGCGCGCGAGGCGCCGACGGAGGACGCCCTGGGCCTGTCGAAACACGGCCGTCCCGTACGCCGAGGCTGCCGCTCGCCCTCTCCACCCCCCGCTCTTCGGCGGGCGGTCCCCCTCTCCCGCGAGCGGGAGAGGAAGGGCGCGGCGTGGGGCCCTTCAGGCGCCGTCTCCCTTCCTCCTCGATGGAGGAAGGGCCGGGGATGGAGGTGCGCGCAGGACGGCGAAGCTCATGGCGCGCGAGGCGCCGACGCCTGCGCCCCGGGCCTGTCGGAACGCCCCAACTTCCCACGTCCTTGAAGCATCACCCTCCCTTCCTCCTCGATTGAGGAAGGGCCGGGGATGGTGGTGTGCGCAGGACGGCGAAGCCCATGGCGCGCGAGGCGCCGACGCCCTCTCACGACGCCGCCGACCCTAGACACAGGAGCCCGCCATGAAGCCCTTCATCACCTGCCTCTGGTTCGACAGCGCCGCCGAGGAGGCCGCGCGCTTCTACGTCTCGCTGTTCCCCAACTCGCGCCTCGGGACGATCACGCGCTACGCCGCCGACGCGCCGGGGGGCAAGAAGGCCGGCGACACCCTGACCGTGGAGTTCGAGCTGAACGGCCAGGCCTTCGTGGCCCTCGACGGGGGGCCGATGTTCACGTTCAACGAGGCGATCTCCATCCAGGTCCCGTGCGAGGACCAGGCCGAGATCGACCGCTACTGGGACGCGCTCACCGCCGACGGCGGCTCGGAGCAGCCGTGCGGCTGGTGCAAGGACCGCTGGGGGCTGTCGTGGCAGATCACCCCGGCCATCCTGCCCCGGCTCCTGTCGGACGGCGGCCCGGCCCAGGCCCGGGCGGTCACCGAGGCCTTCATGGGCATGACCCGGATGGACATCGCCGCGCTGGAGGCCGCCGCCGCCGGGGCGGCGGGCTGACTTAAATCCTCCGATCGTCCCGGCGAATGCCGGGACCCAGATCCACGTGCGGGATCGTGACGGGAAGGGCTCCGCGCCTCTGGAGCCCCTCTCTGAGCCACGCCATCTGGGTCCCGGCATTCGCCGGGATGGGCGGGGCCGTGTGCGGACCCTACCCGGTCCGGTGCTCGCGCTTGTTCGTCTCGGCCAGGAGCAGGATCGAGACGAACGAGACGGCGCACATGGCGGCCATGTAGACGGCGATGATGCTGGAGTCGCCGCCGTTCGAGGCCAGGAGCGCGGTGGCGATGATCGGGGCGAAGCCGCCGCCCAGGATGGCGCCCAGCTGGTAGCCGAGCGAGGCGCCCGAGTAGCGGACCTCCACCGAGAACAGCTCGGCGAACAGGGCCGACTGGGGGCCGTACATGAAGTTCAGCCACACCGAGGCCAGGGTGATCGCCGCGACCATGGCCCAGAAGTCCTGGGTGTCCACCAGCCGCCAGAAGGCGAAGGCCCAGACGCCGCCCAGGACGGCGCCGATCATGTAGACCGCGCGGCGGCCGATGCGGTCCGAGAGCGCGCCCGAGATCGGCAGGCTGGGCGCGGCCAGGAGCGAGCCCAGGAGCAGCGCCCACAGCACCTTCGGCCGGTCCATGCCCAGCGTGGTGGTGCAGTAGCTGACCAGGAAGGTGATCACCAGGTAGAAGCAGCCGTTGGAGGCGACGAACGAGCCGCCGGCCAGCAGGATCTCCTTGGGGTGCTTGATGATGGCCTCGAGGATGGGGCTGCGGCGGGCGCCCTCGGCCTGGATCTCCTTGGCCTCCTCCAGCGCCTGGAACTCGGGCGAGTCCTCCAGCTTGATCTGGACGTAGAGGCCCAGGCCGACCAGCACCACGCTGAGGATGAAGGGCACGCGCCAGCCCCAGGCCTCGAAGGCCTCGGGGGCGAGGTTGGCGGTCATCAGCAGGAAGACGAGGTTGGCCAGGACGACGCCGGCCGGGACCCCCAGCTGCGGGAAGCTGCCGTAGAAGCCCTTCTGCCCGGGCGGGGCGCTCTCGGTGGCCAGGAGGGCGGCGCCGCCCCACTGCCCGCCGACGGCCAGGCCCTGCGCGAACCGGAGCAGGATGAGGAGCAGCGGCGCGCCGACGCCGATCAGCTGGTAGGACGGCAGGCAGCCGATCAGCGTCGTCGCCGCGCCCATCAGCATCAGCGCGGCCACCAGCGCCTTCTTGCGCCCGACCCGGTCCCCGAAGTGCCCGAAGACCATCCCCCCGATCGGCCGCGCGATGAACCCGACCGCGAACGTGGAAAACGCCGCGATCTGCGCCACCGCCGGCGGCATGTCCGCCGGAAAGAACAGCCGCGGAAACACCAGCGCCGCCGCCGTGCCGTAGATGAAAAAATCGTACCACTCGATGGAAGATGCGGCCACGGACGTGGCCACGATCCTGGCGAGCTTGTCTTTGCCCACGTGCGGGGCGGCGGCGGTCATCGGCGTCTGTCTCCCAACGGCCGATTCCCCCGGCCTTGCCCGCGACTATGGCACGGATGCGGGCTGCGGCGTGTGGCGCCGGGGAAATCATGCCGGGGAGGGTTTGCGCCATCGCAAGGCGCGCGCCGACCAGCCCCCGGAACATGGGGTCCGTGACCGCCGCCGACCAGGGGCCCCAGGCCCGGATCGTCCCGTTTTTCCTGCTCACGACGGGGCTGACGCTGCCGTTCTGGGCGCTTGGCGCGTGGGTCCAGTTCGAGCCGCTGCCGGGCCTGCCGGCGAGTTCCCTGATGGCCTTCTGTCCGGCCGCCGCGGCGCTGATCCTCGCGGCGCGGGCGGGCGGAGGCCGCGCGACGCGGGCGCTGGCGGCGCGGTCCTTCGATGTCGCGCGGCTGCGCGGACGATGGCCGTGGCTCGCGGTCACCCTCCTGATGCCTGCGCTGGCGGGGGCGGCATGGCTGCTGCAGCGGCAGGCCGGGCTGCTCGGCGAGCCGCAGCCGGGCGCCATGATCGCGCCGCTGATGATGCTGGCGGTCTTCTTCGTGGCGGCGCTGGGGGAGGAACTGGGCTGGTCGGGCTACATCCTGGAGCCGATGCGCGAGCGCTGGGGCGAGACGGCCGCGGCGCTGGCCATTGGCATCTTCTGGGCCGCCTGGCACATCCTGCCCTTCCTGCAGGCCGACCGCGCTCCGGAGTGGATCGCGTGGCAGTGCGCCAAGACCGTGGCCGTGCGCGTCGTCATGGTGCGGCTCTACTTCGGCGCGGGCCGCAGCGTTTTCGCCGTGGCGCTCTTTCACGCGCTCAGCAATGTCGCCGCGTTCTGGCTTCCTTTCGTCGGGGCCCAGTACGACGCCCGCCTCGGTGCGCTGACCATGATCCCGGCGGCCATCGCCTTGACCCTGGCGAACCGGCGCTAGCGGAAGTCCACATGCAGATGGTCGTCGTGGCGCGCGGCTCCACAGCCCGCGAAGCGCACCTTGCCGTTACGCGCGAAGCCCAGGCGCGCCTTGAGATGGGGCTCGATGAAGATCCGGCGCACGCGCGCGTCGCGGGCGAGCGTCCGAAGGAGCGTGGCCGTGCGGCTGTCGTCCAGCGTCCACCGCCGGGACGGCGGCGGGTCGGGCGCTGCGTGATGACCACCGTGACCTGTGCAGACGCGAGGATCGCCAGCGCGCGGCGGCTCGAAAGCGCCATAACCCGAGGCCGTTGGTGGGCGTCCGAGCGGACGGCCATCGCGGGACACGTAGAAGACGGCAAGGTCGATCTGGCGTCCGTCGCCGTGACTCAAATGCGGCGGCATCGGTCGCGTCGCCCGCGGCCACGACGCCTCCATGTAGCGAACCACCGTTCCGGGATGTTCTCGCGAGACGGCGCTTGCAACCTCGGTCAGCGCGGCGTGGGCGGAGCGCGTGACGTAGTGGCGTCGGGCCGAGCAGTAGCCGCGACTCACCGGTTGCAGAGGGCCGGCCTCTGCGCAGGGTAAGGGGACCAGGCCATTCCGCGCCGCCTCGGCGTCCGCTCGCGCGCCGAAGGGCCCAAGCACCGCGGCGGCTGCCGTCAGAGCCGCGAGAGCTCGGCCTCCAGGGCGGCCATGTCGGACGGGAGGGGGCTCTCGCATCGGACCGCCGCGCCGGTGATCGGGTGACGGAAGCCAAGCACGGCGGCGTGCAGGGCCTGCCGCGCTAGCCGTGCAGCTTCCATGGCGGCCCTGACTGTCGACGGCGCGCTGCCCGAGCCGTAGACCGGATCGCCCAGGCACGGCGTCCCCCGGCTCGCCAGATGCACGCGGATCTGGTGCGTCCGCCCGGTTTCCAGCCGGCATGCGACCCGGGCGGCGAGCGGCTTTTCCACGGGACCGAACACGCGCTCGACGCGATAGTGCGTGACCGCGTGGCGGCCGCCGGACTTCACGATCGCCATCTTCTTGCGGTCGTGGGGCGAGCGCGCGATCGCACCTTCGATGGTTCCCTTGGGCGGCGTGAGCGCCCCGCGGGTGAAGGCGACGTAAACCCGCTCGATGTCATGCGCGGCGAAGAGCGCCGAGAGTCCCTGGTGCGCGGCGTCGGTCTTCGCCGCCACCACCACGCCCGAGGTGTCCTTGTCGATGCGGTGCACGATGCCCGGGCGCGCCACGCCGCCGATGCCGGAAAGGCCGGCGCCGCAGTGATGGAGCAGCGCGTTGACCAGCGTTCCGCTCTCGCTGCCGGGGGCGGGATGCATGGCCATGCCGGGCGGCTTGTCCAGCACGATCAGGTGCGCGTCCTCGTACAGCACCCGTAGCGGGATCGCCTCGGGCTGCGGCTCGGCGGGCTCGGGTGGCGGAATCTCCAGCCGGTACTCGCCGACCACCGCCTTGGCCGAGGCGTCCGAGGCCGGCGCGCCCTGGCGGCTCAGGCGGCCCTCGCCGATCAGCGCCTGCAGCCGGGCGCGCGAGAACTCCGGCAGCAGAGCCGCCAGGGTTTTGTCCAGCCGACCGCCCGCGAGGTCCGGGGTCACCTCGACGACCCTCAGGCCGTAGACCTCGCGCGCGTCCGCGCCCGCCTCGTCGTCCGCCTCAGAGGCCATGCTTCTCGCTGGCGCCCTCTTCGTGGCCGGTGATGGAGCCGTCCTTGAACAGATACTCGCGCAACTGCTCGTCGGCCTCGGTATCGTTGCGGCGGATCCACTCCAGCACCATCGCCGCGTGCTCCAGCTCTTCGCGGGCGTTGTGCAGGAGGATGGCCTTCAGTTCCGGGTCCTCCGTGTCGTCGGCGCGCTGGCGGTACCAGTCGACCGCCTCGAACTCTTCCATCAGCGACGTGATGGCGTAGTGCATCTCGAGCGTCCTGCGGGAGAGTTTCTCGCGGGCGACGTGAAGCGCTTCGCTGGCCATGAACCGTCATGCTCCTGTGCTACGGTGAGGTCTAACAGAGGGCGCTCGGCAGGGGGACACGTCATGAAGGTGGATCGGAGACGCGCGCTGGCCCTGCTGGGCCTCGGTGCAGCAACGCCGGCGGCGGCGCAAAGCTCCACAGTGAGTTTCCAGCACGGTGTCGCATCGGGCGACCCGACGCAGGATCGGGTGGTGATCTGGACCCGCATCACGCCGTCCGCGCCGGGCGGCCAGGTGGCCTACACATGGCGGATCGACCCGGTGGACCGCCGTGCAGGCGGAGCCCGAAGCGGGTCGGGCGTCACGGGCCCGGAGCGCGACTACACCGCCAAGGTCGACGTGACTGGCCTGGAGCCCGGCCGCGCCTACACCTTCGGGTTCGAGGCGGCGGGCGTCACCTCGCCCATGGGCCGCACCCGCACGCTGCCGGCCGGCGCGACCGAAGACGTCGTGCTGGCGGTTGCCTCCTGCAGCCTCTACCCGAACGGCTATTTCAACGTGTATCGGGCCATCGCGGATCTGCCGCGCGTCGACGCGGTGCTGCACCTGGGCGACTACATCTATGAGTACGGCGGCCCGGGCAGCTACGGCATGGACTCGCCGGTGGCCGGCGAGCGGCCGCACGATCCTCCGCGCGAGATCGTCACCCTGGACGACTACCGGCGCCGACATGCGCAGTACAAGAGCGATCCCGACGCGCAGGCCGCCCATGCGCGCGCGCCCTGGATCGTCGCCTGGGACGATCACGAGACGGCGAACAACAGCTTCCTCAACGGCGCCGAGAACCACGATCCGGCCAAGGAAGGCGACTGGACCGCCCGCAAGGCCGTCGCCCTGCGCGCGTACTACGAGTGGATGCCTATCCGCGATCCGAAGCCGGGGCAGGGGCTCGCCGAGGCGTCGATGCGGAGCTTCCGGTTCGGGGACCTCGCCGCCCTGGTGATGATCGAGACCCGGCTGACCGCCCGCGACGAACAGCTCGAACTCGAACGTGATCTGCCCATGGTCGACGGCAAGCCGGACGTCGCGGCCTTCCGGGCGAAGCTGAACGACCCGTCGCGGCGCATGATGGATGACGCCCAGGAGGCCTGGATCCGCAGCGAGCTGCAGGCCTCGGTCCGCGCCGGTCACGCCTGGCAGGTGCTGGGCAACGAGGTCGTCATGGGCCGGGTGGTGGCGCCGACGCGCGAAGCGCTGAAGCCGGAGGAAGCGGCGCGGCTGCGCCCCGAAGCCTTGCGCCGCCTCGAGCAGCGCGAGAAAGCCGCCGCATTGGGCCTGCCGGTGGCGCTCGACATGTGGGACGGGTATCCCGTCGCGCGTGAGCGCTTCTACGGCCTCCTGCGCGAAGCCGGTGCCCGGCCCATCGTGCTGGCGGGCGACAGCCACTCCTTCTGGGCGAACGAACTCAGCGACGACGCCGGGCGCCTCGTGGCCTGCGAGTTCGGGACGAGCGCGGTGACCAGCCCAGGCGCCGGCGAGGTGGCCGAGGGCCTCGACTGGGGTGAACTGATCGCCCGCGCCAGCCCCGAGGTCCGCTACAACAACCAGTCCGATCGCGGGTTCATCCTGCTGACGCTGACCCGACGGGAGGCGCGCGCCGACATGATCGCCGTCTCGACGATCACGGCGAAGCCGTTCCGGAGCCGGGTGGTGAAGCGCTTCCGGGTGACGCCGCAGGGCGCCGGCGTCTCGAAGCTCAGCGAAGCCTAGCGCTGATCCATTGGGTCGCGGCGGTCAGCGCGGAGACGCCGCTCACCGCCGGACGAGCCGGCCGTCCTCGACGACGCGGTAGAAGCACGAACGCGCGCCTGTGTGGCAGGCGCCGCCGTCGCCCTGCGGCCGCACCTTCAGCCAGACCGCGTCCTGATCGCAGTCGATGCGCAGCTCGTCGACGAGCTGCACCTGACCGGACGTCGCCCCCTTGTGCCAGAGCTCGCCGCGGGAGCGGCTCCAGTAGTGGGCCTCGCCGGTGGCGATGGTCTTCTGGAGGGCCTCGTCGTTCATCCAGGCCAGCATGAGCACCTCGCCCGTCTCGGCGTGGGTCGTCACGGCCGCGATGAGGCCCGCAGCGTCAAATCGCGGGCTCAGGACCTCGCCCTGCTCGAGGGCGTCTTTCGAAGGCGCGGTGGGGAAGCTGGCCATGCCCTCCATATGGCGCAGGCTCGCGCTCGGCGCATCCGACTTTCGCGCGCCGAGCGGACAGGTCCTCCATGGCGCCTGCACGCGCCGCCGCGAAGCTGGCCGGATGGATCTGAACGCCTGGGCCAAGGACCGCGTGCTCGCGCTCGACGCCGTCGCCCGTCCCTGGGCGCAGCGCGGGCGGCTGCGGGGCTTTGCTTACGAGTTCCTGCTGTTTGGACTGAAGCAGGCATGGGCATGCCTGTTCGGAGGACTGCTGCTCGTGCTTCTTGTGGCGACGCGGCTGTGGTGGCCGGCGGACGCGCCGCTCGCCCGCTACGACCTGCTCGTGCTCTGCGCGGTCGGCCTGCAGGTTCTTCTCCTGGCGTCGCGGCTGGAGCGTCCGGACGAGGCGCGGGTGATACTGGTCTTCCACGCCGTCGGCACGGCGATGGAGATCTTCAAGACCGCGCAGGGCTCCTGGATCTATCCTGAGGCGAGCGTGCTGCGGATCGGGGGCGTGCCGCTCTTCTCAGGGTTCATGTACGCTGCCATCGGATCGTACATCGCCCGCATCTGGCGGCTGATGGACCTGCGGTTCGAGCGCTATCCACCGCGCTGGGCGCCGTGGCTGCTGGCGCTGGCGGCGTATGTCAACTTCTTCACGCACCACCACCTGCCGGACATCAGGCTGGCGCTGTTCGCACTGTCGATCCTGGCCTTCGCGCCGACCCGGGTGGTCTTCACGCCCGATCATGCGCCGCGCCGCATGCCGCTGCTGCTCGGCTTTGCGCTGGTCGCCCTGTTCATCTGGATCGCAGAGAACGTCGGCACCTTCGCCGCCGCCTGGACCTACCCGGAACAGCGGGACGGCTGGCGTCCGGTTTCGGCGGGCAAGCTGGGGTCCTGGTATCTCCTGATGCTGCTCAGCTTCGTGCTGGTGAGCCTGGTGCATGCGCGACAGGTTCCGCATCCCCGCCGCGTCGCGACGGAGCCCAGGCGTTACGACCTGTGGGCGGGACGCCTGTCGCGCTAGCGCCGGTTGACGAAGTCCAGGAACCGCTGGCGCAGCGTGGGATCCGTCTTGAAGACGCCCGTGAACTGGGTCGTGATCGTCGACACGTGCCGGTGGTGCACGCCGCGCGTGGTCATGCACTGGTGCGCCGCGTCGATCAGCACGGCCACGCCGGCCGGGCGCAGGCTGTCGGTGATGGCGTCGGCGATCTGCTGGGTCATGGTCTCCTGGGTCTGGAGACGGCGCGCGAAGATCTCGACCACCTTGGCCAGCTTGGAAATCCCCACGACCCGGTTCGTCGGCATGTAGGCCACGTAGGCCTTGCCCAGGAACGGCGCCATGTGGTGCTCGCAGTGGCTTTCGACCTCGATGTCGCGGAGCATGACGATGTCGTCGTAGCCCTGGACGTCCTCGAAGGTGCGCGACAGTTCCTTGGCCGGGTCGAGCTTGTAGCCCTCGAACCACTCGGCGTAGGCGTCCACCACGCGCTTGGGCGTGTCGATCACGCCCTCCCGCCGCGGATCGTCGCCCGCCCACGCGATCAGCGTGCGGACGGCCTCCATGGCCTCCTCGCGGCTCGGGCGCTTGAACGGTTCAAGGGTTCCGTCGTCGGACCCGATGAGGGTTCGGTCGCGTGCAGGGGCGTCCATGTCTCGGAGGTGTCTTCCCAGGGCTGAGTTGCGCCGGGACGACGGTCCCGGAAATGACGCGTGCCACCCAATCACGTACGAACGCGCGGCCCGTGGCCTCCCGTCCGGACGTTCTCTATATGGGTCCAGAGCCCCTCCGGGCAACCGTTCCGCAGCGTTAGCTTCAGCATGACCCTCAGCCTCTACGACACCATGAGCCGCCAGAAGGCGCCGTTCGCCCCGAAGGATCCCGCGCGGGTGACGCTCTATGTGTGCGGCCCGACGGTCTACAACTACGCCCACATCGGCAACTTCCGGCCCGTCGTGGTCTTCGACCTGCTGTTCCGGCTGCTGCGCCGCCACTACGGCGAGGACCACGTCCTCTATGCGGCGAACGTCACGGACGTGGACGATAAGATCAACCGCAAGGCCGCCGAGGAAGGCGTGCCGATCCAGGTCATCACCGACCGGTACCTGGACGCCTACAACGCCGACGCCGCCGCGCTGGGCGCCTTGCCGCCGACCTTCCAGCCGCGCGTGACCCAGACGATGGACGCCATCGTCGGGATGATCGGGGACCTGGTCCGCAACAACGGCGCCTACGCCGCGGAAGGCCACGTGCTCTTCGACACCCAGGCGTTCAGCGACTACGGCAAGCTCTCGGGCCATCCGATGGACGAGATGATCGCCGGCGCCCGGGTGGATGTGGCGCCCTACAAGCGCCATCCCGCAGATTTCGTGCTGTGGAAGCCGTCGAAGGCCGGGGAGCCGGAGTGGCCCAGTCCATGGGGCCCGGGGCGGCCCGGCTGGCACATCGAGTGCACGGCGATGATCCACGAGGCCCTGGGCCTGCCGATCGACATCCACGGCGGCGGCGTGGACTTGGTCTTCCCGCACCATGAGAACGAGTTGGCCCAGGGGGTCTGCTCGGGCCACGGCGGGCGCGAGTACGCCGGCGTCTGGATGCACAACGGCTTCCTCAACATGGGCGACGAGAAGATGAGCAAGAGCCTGGGCAACGTCGCCCTGGCCCACGACCTGCTCAAGCTCTACCCGGGCGAGGCGATCCGCTGGGCCCTTCTGACGGGCCACTACCGCCAGCAGCTGGAGTGGACGGACGCCCTCATCGAGCAGGCCAAGAGCGCGCTCGACCGGCTCTATCGGGTGCTGGACGATTGCGCGCGTTTCCTGGCCGGCCAGCCCGCGCCGGACGGCGCGCAGAGCGCCGCCGGCGCCGCGGAGCACGCCGACGTGCTGCGCGCCCTGGACGACGACCTCAACACGCCGGCGGCCTTCGCGGCCCTGTTCCAGCTCTCGGACAGGGTGCGGGCCGCGATCATGGCCAGGGACGCGCTCGCGGCCGCCAGCAGCCGGGGCCTCCTTCTGGACGCCGCCCGGCTCATGGGCTTCCTGGGCGCCGACCCGCAGGCGTGGTTCCAGTCCGGCGCCGACGACGACCTGAAGACCCAGGTCGAGTCCCTGATCGCCGCCCGGGCCGAGGCGCGCGCCGCCAAGAACTGGCCCGAAGCCGACCGCATCCGCGCCGAACTCGCCGCGTTGAATGTGGAGGTCATGGATGGCCCCAGCGGGGCGACCTGGCGGATCAAGGAGCAGGCCTGATGCCCTTCAAGCCCGGCAACGATCTGATGGCGGGCCCCTTCGGACGCCGCGGCGGCGCCCTTGGGCCGAAGACGATGTCGCTCAAGACCGAGGGCAAGCCGCCGCCGCCCAAGGGTCCCTCCGGACTCCGGATCGAGGATCGGATCGGCATCCAGGCGCCGGCGGAGGTGATCTGGGACATCGTCTACGACATCGACCGCTGGCACGAGTGGAACCCGACCTACACCCGCGCGGCCGGCGCCGTGCGGATCGGCGAGATCCTGACCTTGACGCTGGAACTGCCGGGACAGGCCGCGCAGGAGATCCGTCCGAAGGTCCTCGAATGGGTGCCCGGCGAACAGCTCCACTGGCAGCTGTCGATGATGGGCGGGATGATCCGCACGCTTCGCTACCTCGAGATATCGCCGCTCCACGAGACGGGCTGCATCGTCGACAACGGCGAGATCTTCGGGGGCCTGATGGGGCCTTCGCTGGGCAAGCGCGTCGGCCGTTCGGTTCGCCAAGGCTTCCAGGCGATGAACCAGGCGTTGAAGGCACGCGCCGAGCAGGCTTGGCTCGGCCAGCGTTCGTAGGCCTAGCGTCCACGACATAGGAGACCATCCCGGTCTCCGCCTCGCGGCGAAGCCGGGATGACATCCGGAACTGCGGCTAGCCGACCCGCGTCGGCTCGGCCATCCGCACCTCGGCGACGCGCCGGGACTCCGGCGTCGGGAAGAAGACCTTGGCCGCGTTCTTGGCCACCTCCTCGGCGGTGTAGGGCCGGCCGGGCGCAAAGCCCTCGGTCTCCAGCATCTTGATCTCGCGCACGCCGCGCGAGGAGACGCCCAGGATCTTGCCCGAGTGGTCGGCGGCGAGGTCCGAGACCATGAACAGCACGCCGGGCGCGATGTTCTCGGGCAGGGACAGCGGGTCGGGCTCCTGGCCCTTGCGACCGGGCAGGTCCGAGGTCATGCGGGTGTAGGCGCCGGGCGCGAGGCCCATGACGCGGATGTTGTACTTGCGGCCCTCGATCGCCATCACCCGCACCATCCCGTAGATGCCGGCCTTGGCGGCGCCGTAGTTGGTCTGGCCGAAGTTGCCGTAGAGGCCCGAGGTGGACGAGGTGAGCACCATCGATCCGCCGCCGTTGTCCTTCATCCATTTCCAGACGGGCAGGGCGCAGCAGTAGGTGCCCTTCAGGTGCACCTTGATGACGGCGTCCCAGTCGGCCTCGGACGTGTTGGCGAAGGTCTTGTCCCTCAGGATCCCGGCGTTGCAGACGAGGATGTCCACCTTGCCGAATGCGTCGAGCGCCGACTTCAGGATGTTCTCGCCGCCCTCGATCGTGGAGACGTCGTCGCCGTTGGCGACCGCGCGCCCCCCCGCGGCCTTGATGGCGTCGACGACCTTCTGCGCAGCGGACACGTCCGCCCCGGTGCCGTCGCGCGCGCCGCCCAGGTCGTTGACGACCACGGCCGCGCCCTCCTGGGCGAACAGCTTCGCATAGGCCTCGCCCAGTCCGTTGCCCGCGCCGGTGATGATCGCGACCTTGCCCTCGAGCAGTCCCGCCATGACGTTCCCTCCATACCGTTGTTTGGAAGCATCATCGGACTCGAGGCGCGGCCAGTGCAAGGGCCTCGTCCAGAGGCGCCGTCAGGGCGCCCGACGGTAGCGCCACGCCTCGGACTGCAGCCTGCCCCCGATTACGCCCTCGGTGCGGGCGCACAGACCATCGTCGCAGCGGCGGAAGACGACACGCTGGGGAAAGTCGTGCGCCTTGTTCTCGAAGACGGCCTCGCCATCCTTGCCGGGCACGAGCACGAACGGCGTCGGCGGCTGGCCGGGCAGGTAGGCGGTCAGGGTCGCGCCGGCCGGTTCCGGCGTGATCTTGTAGTGCGACACGAACGGACGCTTCCCGGGCGCATTGGTCTGGGCGGCCCCGGCCATGACTCCGCCCAGCGGCGCCAGCCAGGTCTCCCGGGTGACCACGCCGTCCTGCTCGTGGATCCAGCTTCCGGCCATCCAGCCGAGCCTGGCGATATCGTCCGCGGGGTCCGCCTGGGCCGCGGAGGCGAGGGCCGAGAGGGCCAGGATCATCATCATCGGTCGCATCGGCGCAGCTTAGCGCGGGCGAACCGGCGGAACAGCGGCTTGCGACAGGCGGCGCGTCAGCGTCCGCGCCGGGCCCGGAAGAAGCTCCGGAGCAGCTCGCCCGCCTCGTCGGCCAGGACGCCGCCTTCCACCTGCGGGCGCCAGTGGCAGGTGGGCTGATGGAAGAAGCGGGGCCCGTTCACGACCGCGCCGCCCTTGACGTCCTCGGCGCCGAACACGAGCCGGCCGATGCGGGCGTGGCTGATGGCGCCGGCGCACATGGCGCAGGGCTCGAGCGTCACGTAGAGCGTGAGCCCGGTCAGGCGGTAGTTGCCGCGCTTGGCCGCGGCGGCGCGCAGGGCCACGATCTCGGCATGAGCGGTGGGATCGTGCGCGCCGATCGGTTGGTTCGCGCCCACGGCGACCACCTCGCCCGTCGCGGGGTCGACCACGACGGCGCCCACCGGCGTCTCGCCGGCCGCGGCGGCGGCTTGCGCGGCTTCGAGCGCGATGCGCATTGTCCGGCGGTCATGGTCCACGATCCCCTACGAACAGAGCGCGGCGAGCCCGGTCAAGACGGCAGCGACGGCGACGAGGCCGGCGGCGAGCGCGTGGCCAAGCTGCTGGCGCGCGCCGGCGTGGGCTCGCGACGCGACGTCGAGCGGCTGATCGGCGAAGGGCGGGTGGCCATCAACGGGCGCGTGCTGGAGACGCCCGCGGTGAAGGTCGAGCCGGGCGACATCGTCACGGTCGACGGCGAAGTGGTGGGCGAGCCCGAGCCCGCGCGGCTGTTCCGCTACCACAAGCCTGTGGGGCTCGTGACGACGCACAAGGATCCCCTGGGCCGTCCCACGGTCTTCGAGGCGCTGCCCGAGGGCCTGCCGCGGCTGATCTCGGTGGGGCGGCTGGACCTCAACTCCGAGGGGCTCCTGCTGCTGACCAACGACGGCGAGCTGGCGCGGGCGCTGGAGATGCCGTCGAGCGCCATCGTCCGCCGCTACCGCGCCCGGGCCCACGGCCGCACCAATCAGGAGCGGCTGGACCGCCTCAAGGCCGGCGTCACCGTCGAGGGCGTCAAGTACGGGCCGGTCGAGGCCAGGCTCGACAAGGCGAAGGAGGGGCCGCAGGGCGCGAACCTGTGGCTGACCGTGACGCTGCACGAGGGCAAGAACCGGGAGGTCCGGCGGGTGCTCGAGTCCATCGGGCTCAAGGTGAACCGCCTGATCCGCCTTTCGTACGGCCCGCTGGCCCTGGGGACCCTGGGCGTCGGCGAGTTGGAAGAGGTGGGCCCGCGGGTGATCCGCGAGCAGTTCGCCGAGTACATCGACCCGGCCAACCTGCCCACCGGCGACCGGCCGCAGTACCGCGCGCCGGCCAAGCAACGGCGGCGGGCGCAGCAGGCCGCGGCGCAGGCTGAAGCGGCGCCGGTCGCCGTGGTCCCGGAAGCGCCGGCGAAGAAGGCCTACAAGGCCGGCTGGGCCAAGCCGAAGATCAAGGCGCGGCCGCACCCGCCCCCCAAGCCCAAGGGGCAGAAGTCGGAGGGCGGAAAGGCCCCGCCGCGCGCCGCCAAGGGCGCCGCGCCCGCTAGACCTTCTGGATCTCGGCCGGCCGGCGGCCCTCCGCCAGGCCCGCGCGGGCCGAGGCCGTCTGCATCACGGCCAGGAAGCTCGCCCGCTCGTCGGCCAGGCCCTCGGAAACCGGGCGGTCGAGGGCCGCGCGGGTGAGGCGCTTGGCGTAGGCCACGCCGTCCGCGCCCTTCGCCTCGAACTCGGCGGCGATCTCGAGCGCGCGGGCCAGCGGGTCTGCGGCCAGTTCGTGCACCATGCCGATGGCGTGCGCCTGCGCGCCGGTGAACGTCAGCCCCCGCAGGATGATCTCCAGCGCCTTGGCCTCGCCCACCACGCGCGGGAGCCGCTGGGTGCCGCCGCCGCCGGGAAAGATGCCGACGCGGGTCTCGGGCAGGCCGATCGCCTCGGCCTTCGGGTCGGCGATGCGCAGGTCGCAGGCCAGCGTGAGCTCGAACCCGCCGCCCATGCAGAGGCCGTTGATGGCGGCGATGACCGGCTTCGGCGCGGCGGTGATCGCATCGACCAGCGCCAGGAAGCCCTGCTCGGGAGGCCCATCGGCAGGCGGGGGCGGCGGGCGGTCCTTCAGCGCCTCGCCCATGTTCGACAGTTCGTCCACGTCATAGTGGCGAATGAAGATGCCGGGCACGCCGCCGGTGATGACCACGCAGCGCACCGCCGGATCGGCGGCGAGCGGCCGGAAGAGCTCCAGCATCTCCTGCGAGCCGGCGGCCGTCATCGTCCCCCAGGGCGGATTGGCGTAGGTCATGATCGCGGTCCCGCCGCGACGTTCCACCGTCACCAGGCCCATCGGCGTCTCCTCCCGTCTTGCTTTGTCGGCCAAAGCTTGGAACGGGGAAGGCGAGGGGACAAGGGAGCCGGCCGGTTTGCGCATCGTATCGGGGGAGTTCCGCGGCAAGGCGCTGGTCGCGCCGAAGGGCGACGCCACGCGTCCCACGTCCGACCGCG
>NZ_JAEUMN010000172.1 GCF_016793225.1 Phenylobacterium sp. | reverse complement strand
GGCTCCCTCAATCGGACCGAGCGCTCCGCGGCCGGCGAGGTGAAGGGCATGATCGCGGCGTACGTCGAAGGCCGGCCCGTCGATCCCCGCAGCCTGCTCTACGGCGGCGGACCCGAGTAGCGGTCAGATCGCCGCCACGGTCCGCTCGATCAGCCAGTACGCGGCCAGCGAACCGATCAGATAGGCCGGCGCGACGGGGGCCCAGCGGGGCACGGTCCAGCGGCGCGCGCTGACGACCCAGCGGCCTGCCGCCATCAGCAGCAGGACGGCGCCGATGAAGACGAGCTGGCCGATCTCGACGCCGACGTTGAACAGCAGCAGAGCCTCCGGCGCGGCGTCCGGCGGCAGCCCGATGTCGGCCAGCACCCCGGCGAAGGCCATGCCGTGCAGGAGTCCGAAGACGAAGGCGATCAGCCATGGACGCCGCTGCGCCAGGCCGTCGGCGGCGCGCCGTCCGGGCATCAGCTCGACCGCGACGAAGAGAATGCTGAGCGCCACCAGCGCCTCGATGGCCGCCGAGGGGAAGCTGATGTAGCCCAGCGCGGCCAGCGCCAGCGTGAGGCTGTGCGCCACGGTGAACCCGGTCACCGCCTTCACCAGCTTCCAGTTCGGGCCGATCAGCAGCAGCAGGCCGAGCACGAACAGCAGATGGTCGATGCCGATGAGGATGTGCTCCACGCCGAGCACGAGGTAGGCCGGGACGGCGACCCCGGCGGCGGGCGCCATCGCCAGCTTCATGCGCGGCTGGGCCGGCTTCAGGACGTGGTCGAACGTGCGGCCGTCCCGGGCTGTGATCCGCACGATCACATCGGTGACGCTCTGGGAGAGGCCCTCGACCTCCAGCGTCTGGCCTTCCAGGGGCGGCCCCCCGTTCACGCGCCAGACGCGGGTGACATAGCCAGGCGCCGCCTGCTCGGCCGCCGGCGGCTTCTCGAGCGCGCCCCCCGAGAGGTGGGGGACCAGCCGCAGCGCCATGTCGCCCACGACGGGACGCTTCCAGACGACTTCGTAGGCGGTCGGGCCGGTCTCGCGGATCTGCACCAGCGCGGGGCGAACCTCGTGGGCCTGGGCCGGCGCAAGGCCGGCCAGCAGCGCCGCCAGGAAGACCCAGATCGCGATCAGCGCCCTCATGACTGGGGCAGGCCCGCGATCTCGACCTTGTAGCGCTTGCGCAGGCTGGCGCGGAACTTCCGGTTCTCGTCCGCGCGCCGGTCCGCCAGCCAGGCGGCGCGGACGTCGTCGCGGACTTCGGCGAGGGGCGGCGTCACGGGCGGCAGCCGGCGCTCCACGCGGATCAGGTGCAGGCCGTAGGCCGAGGGCGCCGGGCCGGTCCACTCGCCGACCTTCGCCTTGTGCACCGCCGCCGTGAAGTCCGGACCATAGTCGCGCGTCAGGTCCGCCTCGGCGATGTCAGCGTAGGTGAGGGGCAGGAGCGAGGGGTCGCTCGTGGCGGATCCGCCGGCCTTGAGCGTCGCCAGGGCCGCGGCGGCGGCCGCCTGGGGCGTTTCGCCGGTGCGGTCGCGGCTGAAGTAGATGTGCCGCAGCGCCACGCGGCCGGGCACGGCGTAGCGGTCGCGATTGGCGTCGTAGTAGGCCTGCAGCGTCTTGTCGTCCGGCTCGGGGATGTCGGCGATGTCCTCGCTGGCGAAGGCCATCTTCTGCGCGAGCCGGCGGCGGACGATCATGTCGTCCTTGTCGAGGCCCAGCCGGATCGCCTCGCGGGCCAGGAGTTCCTCGTCGACGCGCTCGTTGATCAGGGCGGACAGCTCGGCGCGGGTCGGCGGCCGCTGGCTCTGCAGCTCCCAGTAGCCCGCGAGCTGCTCGATCTCCTGCGCGTCGATGCGCACGACCGGCCGCTTCAGGTGGTTCGCGAACGCGATGACGCCGAAGAGCACGGCGCCCAGCACGATGAAATGAACCAGCGGCTCCCGCAGGACGCGCGAGAGCCACGAACGACTGGGTTCGGTCACGCGGCCGGCTCGTACCAGATGGGCGAGGACCAGGCGCGTTCCATGATGGTGGGTGCGAGCTTGGGGTTGGGGGGCGTGCCGTTGCGCAGGGCGTCCCAGGTGGACCAGCGGCAGGAGGGGTTCTCGAGCACGCGGAC
>NZ_JAEUMN010000028.1 GCF_016793225.1 Phenylobacterium sp. | reverse complement strand
ATCCCTCAGACCAGCCGCTTCACCAGCAGCAGCGTCGTCAGGCCGCTGTTCCACTCGGTGTCGGGATACCGGTCCGCCTCGACGTAGCCGCGCTTCGCGTAGAAGGCCTGGCTGCGCACGTTGAAGGTGTCGGTCTCCAGGCGGGCCGCGGCGAAGCCGGCCGCCGCGATCCCGGCCTCGGCCACGTCCATCAGCCGCCCGCCGATCCCGCGGCCCGCGTGGCTGCCCCGCACGTGCAGGGCGTTGACGAAGTCGCCGTCCCAGTCGACCAGCCCCACGACCTCGCCGTCCGCTTCCGCCACCCGGAACAGCCGCCCGCGCTCGGCGACATAGGCGGCCGGCCGCACGCCGCGCCTGGCCTCGGCGGCCGCCTCCGGGCTCAGCTGCGGCAGCCAGGTGCTCTCCAGCGTGTCCTGCAGGATCGCCCGCAGCGCCGGGGCGTCCTCGGCCCTGGCGCGCCGCACCAGCACGCTCACGCCACGGGCGTCCACAGCACCTGCTCGATGCGGGACGCGCCCGTGGCCAGCATCACCAGCCGGTCGAACCCCAGCGCCCCGCCGCTGGCCGGCGGCATCCGGGCCAGCGCCGCCAGGAAGTCCTCGTCGATCGGGTAGCGCTCGCCGTAGATCGCCGCCTTCTCCTCCATCTCCACCTCGAACCGCCGCCGCTGTTCCACCGCGTCGGTCAGCTCGCCGAAGCAGTTGGCCAGCTCCACCCCGCAGGCGTAGAGCTCGAACCGCTCGGCCACCCGCCGGTCCCCCGCCTTCGGCCGCGCCAGCGCCGCCTCGGACGCCGGGTACTCGTAGAGGATGGCGGCCCGGCCGTGCCCCAGGTTCGGCTCGATCTTCTCCACGATGACGCGGCTGAAGATGTCGGCCCAGGTGTCGTCCTGCGCCACGCGGACCCCTGCCCGGCGCGCGTCCTCGGCCAGCGCCGGCCGGTCGTTCAGCACCGACAGCAGGCCGATGTCGGCGTGGCGCTCGAACGCCTCGGCCACCGTCAGCCGCTCGGGCTCGAGGAACGGGTTGGCCTCGCGTCCCCGCCAGCGCAGCACGTCGGCCTCCGCCGCCTCGGCCGCGGCCGCCAGCAGCGCCGCGCAGTCGGCCATGATCGCCTCGTACGGCTGGTGCGCCCGGTACCACTCCAGCATCGTGAACTCCGGGTGGTGCAGCGGCCCCCGCTCGCGGTTCCGCCACACCTTGCCCAGGGTGAAGATCGCCGTCTCGCCCGAGGCCAGCAGCTTCTTGCACGCGAACTCGGGCGAGGTGTGCAGGTAGAGCGGCCGCCGCTCGCCCGCGGTGGTCACCGCCTCGGTGGCGAAGGCGTGCAGGTGGGCCTCGTTGCCCGGCGAGACCTGCAGCGCCGCCGCCTCCACCTCGGTCAGGCCCTCCCGGTCGGCCCACGCCCGGACGGCGCGGATGATCCGCCCGCGCGCGGCCAGGAACGGCGCGCGGTCGGGGCGCTTCCTCGGATCCCACCAGGGCGTTTCGGGCGCTTGCGTCACAGGCTGGGGCTGGGCTTTGGGGTGGAGATTTCGCCGTACATCGCTATAGGGGCGCCCAACGCATTTCGTCAGCGGAATCGCCGGGGGCCTTCCGCTGCCTGCCAGAAGGACTGCACGTGAAGGTTTCCGCCAGCTCGCTGCGCAAGGGCAACGTCGTCGATCTCGAGGGCAAGCTCTACGTGGTTCTCAGCGCCGAGAACATCCATCCCGGCAAGGGCACGCCGGTGACCCAGCTCAACATGCGGCGCATCTCGGACGGGGTGAAGATCAGCGAGCGCTACCGCACGACCGAGACGGTCGAGCGCGCCATCGTCGACGACCGGGACTACACCTTCCTCTACCAGGACGGCGAAGGGTTCCACTTCATGAACCCCGAGACCTACGACCAGGTGGTCGCCTCCGAGGAGATGATCGGCGACGCCGCGCCCTATCTCACCGACGGCTGCACCGTGAAGCTCTCGACGCACGAGGGCGTGCCGATCGCCATCGAGCTCCCGCGGACCGCCGTGTTCGAGATCGTCGACACCGAGCCGTCGGTGAAGGGCCAGACCGCCTCGTCGTCGTACAAGCCCGCCGTGCTCTCGAACGGCCTGCGGGTGATGATCCCGCCCTACATCGGTCCCGGCACCAAGGTCGTCGTGCTGACCGAAGACGGCAGCTACCTGGAACGCGCCAAGGATTGACGGCGCGCTCCCGCAAGGGGCGAGTTCTTTCTCACTTGGGCGGGGGATGGCGTTCATCATGCCCCGTTCGCACCCTGCTCCGGTGTTGTTTCACCAAGGGGTGCCTATGTCTCGCCTATCCGTCCTGGCCGTCGCCGCGGCGCTGACCGCCGCCGCGTCGTCCGCCCACGCCGCGGCCTACCTGCCGGGCCCCAAGTTCAACGCCAATCTCAGCTACGGCCTCGAAGGCGCGTTCAAGGCCGAGAAGGGCGGCATGCCCGTGTCCACGAGCCACACCTATTTCGGGGGCTCGGTCTTCGCCAAGACCGAGATCACGCCCGCCCTGCGCGCCGACGTGACCGGCGCCACCACCGCGACCGGCGACTTCCTCGGCGCCGACGCCATGGTCACCTACTACATGACCGTGCTGACCGGCGGGCCGGGCAAGGTCCACCTGACCGTCGACTCCGCCGCCGTCGTGGGCGGCAGCGGCAACTACCACGCGTTCGCCTCGGTCCAGATGTTCAGCAGCAAGGGCAACTACAGCCTGGCCGACGCCCACGCCTGCACGGGGTGCATCGGCAACGTGTTCTTCCAGACCGGCCTGAGGCAGATCGAGATCGAGGCGAACACCACCTACACCGTGCGCCTCTACGCCAACGGCCGCACCGAGGGCTCCAACAGCTTCTTCTCGGCCTTCGCCGACCCGACCTTCGCCTTCGATCCCGACTTCGAACGGCCCGAGGGCGCCCAGCTGATCTTCAGCGAAGGCCTCGGACTGCCCTTCGAGCCCGTGCTTCCCGACACGCCGGGGGCGGTTCCGGAACCCGCGACCTGGGCGCTCATGCTCGGCGGCTTCTTCACCGCCGGGGCGGGGCTGCGGCGGCGGCGGACCCTCACGGGTCCTGGCGTTGCAGGATAGTCGCCTTCAGGTCCTCGCGGCTGGAGACGCCGCACTCCCGGTAGAGGTTCCGCACATGCGAGACCACGGTGTGCGGCGACAGCGACATCTCGCGCGCGATCTCGGGCTGGCTGGCGCCCCGGAGGAGCCGGCGGCAGACCACCTGTTCCTGGGGCGTGAGGTTGCGGAACGTGGGCGAGGCGAAGAGGCGGGCCTCCAGCGGGGTCCGCCGCTTGATCTCGACGCCGATCAGCTCCGGTCCGGCGACGCCGCCGTGCTGCATGACGAAGGCGCGCATGACCATCTCGCCGTAGCGCGTGCGCCGGCGCAGGACCGGGGCCGGGCCCGGCCGGCCGGCTTCCGCCGCGATCAGCCGGCGCGCCAGCTCCTGCAGCAGCGGACGCGCCCACAGGAACGTGTGCTGCTCCCGGTCCGGGCTGGTGAGACAGGCCTGGATCACCCCCGCCTCGTGCTCCTGCGGCGTCAGGGCCGCCCAGCGCAGCAGCCGCACGGCGTTCAGCGACAGGCTCTGCACGCCGCCGTCGCCCGCCATCACGAGGAACGCGCTCTCGAACGTCTCGAGGGCCTCGGTCTCCGCCTCCGCGTCCGCGGGTTCGTGCGAGCTGAGCGCGAGCGCGGCCAGTTGCGCGGCGTGGTTCAGGCGACGCAGCTCCAGCGGGTTGAAGTCGCGTCCGCCGGAGGGACGCCCGACCGAGAGATTGCCCACCGCGCGGTCGCCGACCCGCAGCATGACCGACGCCATCCGGTAGAAGCCCAGGTGCTGGAAGACCTCGTCGTAGAGTTCGGTGTCCCATAGGGCGCCGCTGAAGTCGCTGGCGCGGAACACGTCGGCGGCGGCGCCCCGCGCCGCCTGGGCGTGCGTCGGGAAGTACCGGCCCTCCTCGCGGTTGAACCAGCGGTCGAAGTAGCGCTGCGCGATCGGCAGCCGCACGTCGTGGGTCAGGAAGGCGTCCGTGACCTGGATGGCGTCGTCGTAGAGCACCAGGGTCGCGCTGTCGAAGGCCGCCAGCTCGCGCAGGCACTGCGCCACCGATCGGAAGACCTGCCCCGCCGGAAGGCCCACCGCCGACATGTGCCGGAGTGTGGCCAGCGCCTTTGCGGTTCCCTTGGTCACGGTGCGAAGCTCTGCGGTGTCACCCGGTGTTGACGGCCGATCTGCTGGCGGATCAATGTTCGGTCAAGTCGTCCGAACGCCTTCGGTGTTTTCTCCCCTGACCAGGGGAGGTCCCGGCCCGGGGGGCGCCCATATCGCCGGCAGGGCGGGGCGGGATCGCGTCAGGCGCAGGGCGGCGACATGCACTGGCGCGACGCGGGCCCGGCCCTTAGAAAATGGCGCCAGTTCAGCTGGAGCGTGGATGTTCCCCCGTAGATCTGGCCTTTTCGCCCTCGTGCTGGCCGCCGTCCTTTCGGCGGCCGCCCACGCCGCGCCCCGGCCGACGCTGGCCGAGCCGGCCCTCTCCCCCGACGGGCGCGAGATCGCCTTCGTCTCGGGCGGCGACATCTGGACCGCGCCGGCGGCGGGGGGCGTGGCGAGCCTGCTGGTCACCGACGCGGCGACCGAGGGCCGGCCCCTCTTCTCGCCCGACGGCCGCGAGCTGGCCTTCACCTCCAACCGGGGCGGCGCGGCCAACGTCTATGTGCTGACCCTCGCCACCGGCCGCATCCGGCGTCTCACCTTCTCCGACACCGGCGAGCAGCTCGACGGGTGGTCCCGCGACGGCCGCTGGATCTACTTCTCGTCCGGCGCCGGCGACGTCGCGCGGCTGAACGACGTCTGGCGGGTCGCCGCCTCGGGCGGGACCCCGCTGGAAGTGAGCCGCGAGCGCTACCTCAGCGAGTTCCACGCCGCGCCGTCTCCCGACGGCAAGGCGATCGCGCTGATGGCCAAGGGGATCTCGTCGAACCAGTGGTGGCGCAACGGCGCGAGCCACATCGACCAGGCCGAGCTCTGGCTGAAGCCGATCGCCGCCGACGCGCCCTACCGCCGTCTGCTGGGCGCGACGTCCAAACGCCTGTGGCCCATGTGGGCCGCCGACGGCGCGGCGCTCTACTTCATGAGCGACGAGGGCGGCGCCGAGAACCTCTGGCGCCTGGGCCTCGAGCCGCAGGCCCGGCCCCAGCGGGTGACGAACTTCACGGCGGGCCGCGTCCTCTTTCCCTCCATCGCCTACGACGGCCGCGCCATCGTCTTCGAACGCGAGTTCGAGATCTGGCGCCTCGACACCGCCAGCGGACAGGCGGCGCGCGTGCCCATCACGCTGCGGGGGGCTCCGGCCGCCGGCGGCGAGCGGCGCCTGGTCGAGACCAGCTTCCGCAACCTCGCCGTCGCCCCCGACGCCCGGAAGCTCGCGGTGATCATGCACGGCGAGGTCTTCGCCGCGCCCACCAAGGACGGCGGCGCCGCCCAGCGTCTCACCGAGACCGCCGGGGCCGAGACCGACCTCGCCTGGTCGCCCGACTCCCGCAAGCTCGCCTTCGTGTCCCAGACCGGCCGCCAGAGCCGGGTCATGGAGTACGACTTCACCACCCAGCGCACCCGGCCGCTCAGCGAGCCGCGGGCGTTCGACGCGGGCCCGGCCTATGCGCCCGACGGCAAGTCGCTGGCCTACTTCCACGGCCTCAACCAGCTGCGGGTCATCACCTTCGGCCCCGACGGCCGCATCGCCCGCGACGTGGCCGTGTACGACGGCGCGCTGGACCGCAACGACGGCGTCCGGCCCTCCTGGTCGCCCGACTCCAAGTGGCTGGCCTTCGCGGTCACCGACCGGCGCTCGTTCCGCAACGTCTGGGTCGTCCCGGCGACGGGCGGCGAGGCGCGGCCGGTGAGCTTCCTGGCCAACGGGAACACCGGCGACCAGATCGCCTGGTCCCCCGACGGCCGCTACATCGTCTTCGACACCTCGCAGCGGAGCGAGCCGATCCGCATGGTGCGCGTCGACCTGCAGCCGCGGATCCCCAAGTACCGCGAGGACGCCTTCCAGGACCTGTTCAAGCCCGCGCCGCCCGGCGGCCCGCCGCGGCAGGAGCCCGACCGCGACCCCGCCGCCGCCCAGCCGCCGGCCACCGACGATCCGCCCAGGCCGCCGGAAGAGTCGAAGGACGAAAAGCCCGTCGCCAGGCCCAAGGTGGAGCCCGTCCGCATCGTCTTCGAGGGCCTGCGCGAACGCGCCACCTTCCTGCCGCTCGGCGGCTCGGTGGACGATCCCGTCATCAGCCCCGACGGCAAGACCCTGGTCTACCGCGCGCGCCAGGGCGACCAGCAGAACCTCTTCCGCTACTCCCTCGACGAGCTGGAGCGCGACCCGCCGGCTCCGGTCCAGGTCTCGGGCGGCCGCCGCGCCAAGTGGGACTACAGCTTCAGCCCGAACTCCAAGGAGCTGTACTACCTCGACAACGGACGGGTGACGGTGGCGACCCTCGAGACGCCGCGGCCGCGCGTCATCGACGTCACCGCCGAGATGGTCGTCCGCTTCGAGGCCGAGAAGCAGGTGGTGTTCGACCAGGCCTGGTCGATCCTCAACGCCACGTTCTTCGACGAGAACTTCAACGGCAAGGACTGGGCGGCCCTGCGCGAGCGCTTCGAGCCGTTCGCCCAGGGGGCCCAGACCTCGGACGAGCTGCGCCGCGTGATCAACCTGATGATCGGCGAGCTCAACGCCTCGCACACCGGGATCAACCGCCCGACCGAGGGCTTCGGCGCCGCGCCGCCCGACCGGGTGGGCGACCTGGGCCTGCGCTTCGACCGCGAAGCCTACGAGGCCGGCCGCGGCCTGGTCGTCCGCGAGGTGATCGGGCTCGGTCCCGCCGACATCGAGGGCACCATCCGGCCGGGCGACGTGCTCACCGCCGTGGACGGCCGCCCCGTCGGGCCGGGGGTCAACCTGGACGCCCTGCTGCTCGACCGCGCGGGCAAGCGGACGGTCCTCACGGTCACCACCGGCGGGACGGCGCGCCGGGCCGTCGTGCGGCCCGTGACGCCCGCGGTGGGCCGCGGCCTGCTCTACCGACACTGGGTGAAGGACCGCCGCGCCTACGTGGAGAAGGCCAGCGGCGGCCGGCTGGGCTACGTCCACATCCTGGACATGAGCTCGGACAGCCTCGACCAGCTCTACATCGACCTCGACGCCCAGAACCAGGCCAAGGAGGGCGTCGTCATCGACGTCCGCAACAACAACGGCGGCTTCATCAACGGCTACGTTCTGGACGTCTTCTCGCGGAAGAACTTCCTGACCATGACGCCGCGCGGGCTCTTCGCCCTGCCCAGCCGCCAGAGCCTGGGCCAGCGGGCGCTGGGCCTGCCCACCATCCTCGTCACCAACGAGAGCTCGCTGTCCGACGCCGAGGACTTCACCGAGGGCTACCGCGCCCTGGGGCTCGGCAAGGTCGTCGGCACGCCCACCTCCGGCTGGATCATCTACACCGGCGGCGAACAGCTCATCGACGGCTCGAACCTGCGCACGCCCTCGGTGCGGATCCAGGGCGCCGACGGCAAGGACATGGAGATGAACCCGCGGCCGGTGGACATCCGCGTCGAGCGCGCCCTGGGCGAGACCCTCGCCGGGCGGGACAGCCAGCTCGACGCCGCCGTGGTCGAACTCGTCAAGAGCCTGCCCCCGAGGCGCCCATGATGAGCGCGCCGCGCCCGATCGCGCGACCCGCGGCGCCGGCCGCGTCGCCGGACCCGGTCGCCTGGCAGGTGGCGCACCTGTCCCTGGTGTTCTTCCTCGACCTGATCGCGCTCGGGCGGCAGCGCGACGTGCTGGACGCGCTGCTGTTCGGCGCGGTCCTCGTCGCCAACCTCGACCCGATCAACCGCGATCCGGCGCTCGCCGACACCTACGCCCGGCTCGACACGGTGGCGCCGGACGACCTCCGCCGGCCCGTCAGCATCAACGCCGTCGCCCAGTCGCTCCGCCTCCCGTTCGAGACGGCCCGCCGCCGGATCATGCGGATGGCGGCGGCGGGAGACCTGGTGGTCACCGCCCGGGGCGTCTATGCGCCGGCGGCGTCGATCAGCACCCCGGAGTTCCTGGCCACGATCTTCGGGCGGCATGCGCGCCTGGAGCGGTTCTACGGCGAGCTGCGCGCCATCGGCGCCCTGCCCGCGTCCGCCCTGCCCGCGTCCGCCCTGCCCGCCGAACCCGCGGCGGCCGCGAGCCCGGACCCGCCGGTCCGCATCACCAACCGGGCCGTCGCCGTCTACATGATGCGGGTGGTCGAGGCCTTCAACGACCTCACCGCCGACCCCGTCACGGGGCTCCTCCTGCTGCAGCTGGCGCACCTGAACACCCGGCATCTGGACGCCCGGGCGTTCACCGCCTGGGTCACCGACCCGACCGCGGAGGGGGAGCCGGTCCGCATCGGCCATCTCGCCCGGGCCCTGCGCTACTCGCCCGAGACGGCGCGCCGCCACGCCCTGCAGCTCGAGGCGGCGGGCTTCTGCGTGCGCAGGCCCAACGGGCTCGTCGCGGCGCTGCCCGCGGAGAAGCACCCGCTGCTGCAGGAGATCGTCACCGAGAACCTCGGCAACGTGCAGCGGCTTTTCACCCGCCTGCGCCAGCTCGGCGCGCTGGCCGGCTGGGACCAGGCCGCCTGAGCCCAGACTGCGGCGAGGATCAGGCCGCGGCGAGGATCAGGCTGCGGCTGCCCCCTCCGTGCATCGCGGCGCCTGCCGATGCACCTCCCCGCACACGCGCAGGCGGGCCAGGCTGGGGCGACAGTTCGGAGGGCGTGATGGTCAAGGTGTGGGCGGTCGTGGCGGGGGCCGCGTGTCTGGCGAGCGCTACGGGCGCGAGCGGCGCGATCCTGGCGAACGGCGACTTCGAGGCGCCCTACGCTCCCTATGCGCTGCCGCCGGGCTGGACGGACTCCGCGGCCGTGATCGGCGGGCCGCTGAACGCGCCCAACCTCTTCGTCACCGACGGCGCCGCCTACACCGCCTGCTGCGGCACGACCGGCTCGCCGGCGGCCAAGGCCAACCACTTCGCCACCTTCGGCGCCGGCGACAGCCCCAACGCCGGCTCGTACCTCGCCCAGAGCTTCGCCACCGTGGCCGGCCGCGCCTACCTCGTCAGCTTCGACCTCGCGGCCTTCGGCGTGGCGGGCTTCCAGTCCATGCACGTCAGCCTCGAGGACGTCGTGGGGGCCGCCACGCTGGCGTCCGGCGACTATCGGGTGGCGAGCAGCGGCGACCTCGACAGCGGCTTCACCACCTACACCCTGGCGTTCACCGCCGGCGGCGCCGTGACCCGCCTCGCCTTCCAGAATGTCGACGCGGTCACCAACGACATCGACTCGGTCGTGGACAACGTCAGCGTCTCCGCGGCGGTCCCGGAGCCGGCGGCCTGGGCCCTGATGATCGCCGGCTTCGGCATGACCGGCGCCGCGCTGCGCAGGCGCCCGCTCAGCGCCGGCTGACCGGCCGGATCCCCCGCCCCAGGGCCTCGAAGGCCGCCAGCACCGTCTCGCGCGTGACGGCCCGGGGCGTCAGCAGCGACTGATAGAGGAAGCCCAGGGCCAGGGACTGGACGATCACGGGAATCTCCGCGGTCGGAACGCCGAACTCTTCGCCATACGCGCGCGCCATGGCTTCTCCGGCCTCGCGGAACTGGCGTTCGTAGTCGCCGGCCACCCGGGCGCCCAGCTCCGGGTCGGCCAGGGCGTGCGCCAGGTACTCGCCCAGGAAGCGCCCCTCGGGCCGCGCGCGCTCGATCACCTCGACCAGCCGGTCGGCCAGCGTGGCGAGCGTCGCGGGCTCGTCGTCAGCGGGGCCGATCAGGGTGATCGCCTTCGAGGCGCGGGCCGCCACCAGCAGGTCGGCGCGGCTGGCGAAGTTCGAATAGATCGCGCCCTTGGTCATGCCCGCCCGCGCCGCGATGGCGTCCAGCGTCGCCCCGGCCAGCCCCCGCTCGGCCGCCAGGGCCAGCGTGGCCTCGATCAGCCGCGCCCGGGTCCGCGCCCGCTTGTCCCCCCGGGGCCTGGCCCGCGCCCTTGTCGCCGTCGCGCTCATAATATACTCATGGTATATTATCGGGAGGCGAAAATGAAGGCATCGGTCCGCGCCCTGGCCTGCGTCCTCGCGGTCCTGGCCGCAGCGCTCGTCCCCGTCGCCGCCCCGGCGCAGCCGGCCCCCGGCGCGATCCCGCTGACCGCCGCCCAGCCCATACCGCCCGCGGAGCTCGCCGCCTTCGTCGACGCCACGGTCGAGCAGGCGATGCGGGCCGAGCATATCGCCGGCGTCACCGTTTCGGTGGTCCAGGACGGGCAGGTCGTCTTCAAGAAGGGCTACGGCGTCGCCAGCCTGAGGCCCCGGCAGGCCGTCGACCCCGACCGCACGCTGTTCCGCATCGGCTCGATCTCCAAGACCTTCACCTGGATCTCGATCATGCGACAGGTGGAGGCCGGCCGCATGCGCCTGGACGCCCCGGTCGACGCCTACCTGCCGGCGTCGCTGCGGACCGGGAACGGGGCCTTCGGCCGCCCGATCCGGGTCCTCGACCTCATGAACCACGCCCCCGGCTTCGAGGACCACGTGTTCGGCGTGCTGTTCGAGCGCGAGCCCTCGCAGGTGCGGGCCCTCGACGCCTGGCTGGCTGAGGAGCGCCCGCGGCAGGTGCGCCCGCCCGGCATGCTGGCCAGCTATTCCAACTACGGGGCCGCGCTGGCCGGGGCGGCGGTGTCCCACGCCACCGGACGGCCCTTCGAGGAGCTGGTGGAGTCCACCATCACCGAGCCGCTCGGCATGACCCGCACCACCTTCCGCGAGCCCCGGGCGCCGCAGGCCGGCCTGCCGCTGCCGATGTCCGGGACGATGGCGGCGGACGCCTCGCGCGCCTTCCACTGGAACGGCGTGACCCTGGAACAGCGGCCGTACGAGTACATCGGCCAGATCGCCCCCGCCGGCTCGGCCTCCTCCACGGCCGGCGACATGGCGCGCTACATGCTGATGCTGCTGAACGACGGCGAATTCGACGGCCGGCGCATCTACGGCCCGGCGGCCGCGCGGGCGTTCCACACCGCGAGCTTCCCGGCCCCCGCGGGCCGCGCGATCCGGCACGGCTTCTTCGACCGCCCCCTCCCCGGCGGGTTCATGGGCTACGGCCACAACGGCGGCACCATGTCGTTCTTCTCGGACATGGCGGTCGTGCCGGCGCTGCGCCTGGGGGTGTTCATCTCCACCAACACCGACACCGGGGGCCGGCTGCAGGGCGAGCTGCTGCCCGCCATCGTGCGCCGCTTCTACACGGCGCCCCAGCCGTTCCCGCCGCCGCCCGACCCCCGCCTCGCCGCGGTCGCCGACCGCTACGTCGGGCGCTACCTGCCGACGCGCCGGGCCTATGGCGGCCTCGAGGGGTTCGTGCACCGCATCGCCTTCGGCGCGGACGTGGGCGTCACCAGCGAGGGTTACCTGACCCTCGGCGGACTGTCGGCCGCCGGCGCCTTCGCGCCCGTGGGCGATCCGGCGCAGGGCCGCTTCGCCTCGCTCGCCGACGGCGCCCCGCTGCAGTTCACCCGGCGCGGCGGCGTGGTCGAGGCGCCCCTGGGGGCGGCGACGCTGCAGCGGGTGGGTCCCCTGGACGCGCCCGGTCCGCTCGCGCTGCTCACCGTCCTCGCGACGCTCGCCAGCGTCCTGACGCTGCTCGGCCTCGGCTATCGCGCCCGCCAGGCGCCGGCCGGGCGCTGGCAGCGCCTCGCCGGCCGCGCCCAGGTGGTCCAGGCGCTCGCCTGGCTGGGCGCGCTCGGCACGCTCGCGTCGTTCCTGCAGGGCGCGGCGGATCCGGCGCAGATCGTCTTCGGCTGGCCCAGCCCCACGCTGATCGCGGCCTCGACGCTGGCGCTCGTCGCCGCGCTGGTCTCGCTCGCGGCCGCGCCGGCCGTCGCGCTCGCCTGGCGCGAAGAGGGCTGGGGCCTGCGCCGCAAGGCCGCCACCACGCTCACGGCCGTCATCGGGCTCGCCCTGGCGGCCCTGCTGCTGCGCTGGGGCTTCCTGGCGCCCTGGAGTTCCTGAGCCGCCTTCCCCGGCCGCGCCGACGCGCTACAAGGGTCGGCAGTCCAGGGGGAGGTTCGCATGACCAGGCTTGCCAGCGCATTGGCCGCGGCCGCCGCCGTGATGGCCGGGACCCACGGGCACGCCCAGTCCATCAGCCCCTACGCCTCGGCCGGCGAGCAGCAGGCGGCCATGGCGGACGGCCGCGTCACCTCCGAGCAGCTGGTCCGCGCCTACCTCGAGCGGATCGAGCGCATCGACCGCGCCGGCCCCAAGCTCAACGCCGTGCTGGCCGTCAACGCCAACGCCGTGGCCGACGCCCGCCGGCGCGACGCCGAACGCCGGGCGGGCCAGGTCCGCGGGCCGCTCCACGGCGTGCCCGTGCTGCTCAAGGACAACATCGAGTCGTCCGACGGCGCGCCCACCACGGCCGGCTCGCTGGCCCTGGTCGGCAACGTCTCCGGGCGGGATGCCCCCATCGTGAAGCGGCTCACCGACGCGGGCGCGGTGATCCTCGGCAAGACCAACCTGTCCGAATGGGCGAACTTCCGCTCCACCCGCTCGATCAGCGGCTGGAGCGCCGTGGGCGGGCTGGTGCGCAACCCCTACTCGCTCGACCGCACCGCCTGCGGCTCGTCCTCGGGCTCGGGCGCCGCCATCGCCGCGGGCCTCGCCGCGGTCGCCCTGGGCACCGAGACGGACGGCTCCGTGACCTGTCCGGCGGCCATGAACGGCGTGGTCGGCCTGAAGCCCACCGTGGGGCTCGTCTCGCGCACCTTCATCGTGCCCATCTCGCCCGAGCAGGACACCGCCGGGCCCATGACCCGCACCGTCGCCGACGCCGCCGCGCTCCTGGGCGTCATCGCCGGCTCCGATCCCGCCGACCCGGCCACCCGCGAGGCCGACGCGCGCAAGGCCGACTACCTCAAGGCGCTCGACCGCGACGCCCTCAAGGGCGCCCGCATCGGCGTCTGGTTCCCGTGGAAGGGACGCTCGCCCGCCACCGACGCGGTCTTCGCCGCGGCGCTCGAGACCCTGAAGGCCCGGGGCGCGGTCCTGGTGGAGATCAAGGGTCCCGACGACGCCACCATGGCCAGGATCGCCGAGCTGGAGGGCGACTGCCTGCGCACCGAGTTCAAGGCCGCCCTCGACGCCTATCTCGCCACCACGCCGCCCGCGGTGAAGGCCCGCACACTCGAGGCGCTGATCGCCTTCAACAAGGCCGAGGCCGGGCGCGAGATGCCCCTCTTCGCCCAGGAGATCTTCGAGGCCGCCCAGGCCCAGCCCCCTGTCACCGACCCCGCCCACCGCGAGAAGCGCGCGACCGCCGCCCGCCTTGCCCGCGAGTCCCTCGACCGGATGCTCGCCGACAGCAACCTGGTCGCCATCGTCTCGCCCAGCGGCGGGCCGCCCGCCATCGTCGACCCGGTGAACGGGGGCGGCTTCTTCGGCTCGCCGTCGCGCCTGCCGGCGGTGTCGGGCTATCCGCACCTCACCGTTCCGGCGGGCTACGCCGGCGGGCTGCCGATCGGCGTCTCCTTCCTCGGGCCGGCCTGGTCCGAGGCGCGGCTCCTGTCGCTGGGCTTCGCGTTCGAGCAGGCCGCCCGGGCGCGCCGCGAGCCCGAGTTCCTGCGCTCCGCCGCCGACCGCCCGGACGTCGCCCGCGCCTACGACCCCCGTTAGGGTTCAGACCCGGTCTTCACGGCAGCGGATCGTCCCGGCGGAATGCGCTCCGCCGCAACCTCCCCAGGTCTCGCGGGTTAAGGCCCACGCGGTGAGTTCCGTGGAGGCCTCGGATGATTGCGCCGGCGAGACGCCAAGGCCTTGAAAGCGCCGCTGTGGGCGCTGACATGGGGGGCGGGCCACCCCCGGCCCGTGTGTCATTCCTGGGTGGTCCCCCTGGCCAGGCCTTCCGACAAGCGTCCCGTCCGGCTCGCCGCGGCCCGACGCCGTAAGCGCGGTCCCGTGCCTTCGCCCACGACCCTCCAGGCGACCGTTCAGGGGAGACACGACCGCGTGTTCGACGCCATCGCGCCCAAGTACGCCAACCTCATCCGGCTGGACCCCGGCGTCGCCGCATCCCTGCGCGAGGCGCGCCCCGGCGGCTTCCACCTGATCGACACCACCATGATGTACGCGCCGAAGTCCGGCGGCGTGAAGCGCTACCTGATGGCCAAGCGGGCGTGGCTCGCCCGTCGGCGACCCGACGTGCGCCACACCCTCGTCGTGCCCGGCGCGCGCACGCAGGTCGAGGCCGAGGGCCTGGTCACCGTGGCCGCCACGCGCCTTCCGTTCGGCAACGGCTACCGGATGCCCGCCAATCTCACGAAGTGGGAGACGGTGCTGCGCCTGCTGGAGCCCGAGATCATCGAGGCGGGCGACGTCTTCGTGCCCGGCCACGCCGCGCTCGAGGCGGGCGAGGCGATGGGCGTCCCCGTCGTCGGCTTCTGCCACACCGACGCGGCGGCCCTGGCGGCCCTGCACTTCGGCGAGTGGGCCGAGGCGCCCACCTTCAACTTCTGGGCCCAGGCCTACCAGCGCTTCGACCACGTGGTGGCGCCCAGCCGGCACATGGCGGCCCGTCTCGCCGACGCCGGCGTGCAGCGCCTGTCGATCCAGCAGCTCGGCGTCGACACCGACCTCTTCCACCCCGCGCGCGGCGACCGCGCGCGACTGTTCAGGCGGCTGGGCCTCTCGCCCGACACGCGCCTGCTCGTGTTCGCCGGGCGGCCGGCCCGCGAGAAGAACATCGACTCCATGGTCGCCGCCGTCGAGCGCCTGGGCGCGCCCTACAAGCTCCTGCTCGTCGGGGCCGGCAAGGACGTGGCCTGGTCGCCCCAGGTCATCAGCCTCGACTTCGAGCGCGACCCGGTGAAGCTCGCCGGCCTGCTGGCCTCGTGCGACGCGGCCCTGCACGCCAACGAGAACGAGATCTTCGGCCTCTTCGTGCTCGAAGCCATGGCCGCCGGCCTGCCCGTCGTGGGCTCGCGCCGGGGCGGCGTGGGCGAACTGATCGACCTCCAGGTGGGCCAGCCCGCCCAAAACGTCGAGCCCGGCGGCCTCGCCGAGGCCATCGAGGCCCTCTTCGCCCGCGATGTGGCCGAGGTGGGCCGCGCCGCCCGCCGCCGCGCCGAGACGCGCCACGGCTGGGACGCCACCTTCGAGGCCCTGGCGCGCCTCTACGGCCAGCTCATCGCCGGCCGCCAGCCGCTGGCGCTTACGGCCTGACGCTCTTGATGGGGGCGCTGCGGAGACACCCGATCCTGGCGGCTGTCGCCGCAGCCGTCGTCCTGGCGACCACGGGACTCGTGGCGGTCTGGGCGATCAGCCGCCAGCACTGCTTCACCCTGACCGGCTCGGTCGTCTGCCGGGTCGCCACGGACCAGCCCCGCATCGCGCTCACCTTCGATGACGGGCCCACCGAACGCGGCGTCGCGGCCGTTCTGCCGGTGCTGGAGGCCCGAGGCGTCAAGGCAACCTTCTTCCTCATCGGGCAGGAGGTGGCCGAGCGTCCCCACCTCGCGCGCCGCATCGCCCGGGCGGGCCATGAGCTCGGCAACCACAGCTGGTCGCACACGCTGATGGTCGGCCGGCCCGGTCGCTTCTACGACCGCGAGCTCGCCGAAACCGA
>NZ_JAEUMN010000149.1 GCF_016793225.1 Phenylobacterium sp. | reverse complement strand
TTCCGCCCCTGACCTGCGACCGGGTCCCACGCGGCGTCTTCGGCCCGTCCGACCGCGCCGCCCTCTCCCGGCCTCTCCCACAGCGCTGCCGCGCTTGGGAGAGGAGGCCTCACGATGTTCCAGCCGTCCGCAACGGGTCGATTTCGGTCATCACTCACGCGGCGACAAGCGGACCTCAGCGGGCGTTACGAGTACACGCCCTTAGGCCCCCAGCTCCCTGGAACGCCGCACGGCGGCGGCCACCGCCTCACGCAGCAGGGGCGGAAGGCCCCCGTCGCCCAGCAGGACGTCGAGCGCCGCCTCGGTGGTGCCGCCGGGCGAGGTGACCTGCCGGCGAAGCTCGGCCGGTTCGCCGCCGTTGCGGGCCAGCAGGGCGGCGGCGCCGGTCAAGGTGGAGCGGGCGAGCCGCTGGGCCTCGCGCGACGACAGCCCCGCCTCGACCCCCGCGGCCTCGAGGGCCTCGATGAAGGCGTAGAGGTAGGCCGGCGCCGACCCCGACACGGCGGTCGCGGCGTGCATCAGGCTCTCGTCGTTCAGGTCGACGACGGCGCCGAGCGGCTCGAACAGGGCGTGCGCGCGCGCCAGGGCGGCAGGATCGTCGGCGTAGAGGCTGGCGGTCCCCTGCCCGATCGCCGCGGCGGTGGTGGGCATGACGCGGGCGACGCAGCGGCCCCCGAACGCCTTGGCGATGTCCCGCGACATGACGCCCGCGGCGATAGAGACGACGACCGCGCCCGAGCTCAGCCAGGCGGCGGTCTCGCCGGCCGCCTCGCGCCACAGCTGGGGCTTCACGGCCAGGACGACAGTGTGGGCCCGGGCGAGCTCGGCGTCGGGCGGGTTGAGGGTGGCGCCGGCCTGCTCGGCGGCGAGCGCCGCGGGCCCGGGCTGCGGATCGCGGATGATGAGGTCGGCGCCCGCGAACGCCCCGGCGGCCAGCCAGCCCTCGATCATGGCGCCGCCCATGCGCCCCGCGCCCAGCATCAGGATCGGCGTGATCATGAGGAGGAGCCTTATCCGACGGGGCGCAAAGGCAAAACCCCGAACGGCGCTCCGCCGGTTCCGATTGACGGCGGTCCTCCGGCGCGGTTGCTTCGCGCCCGGTCTGCAAAGGATGTCCTGGATGTTGCGCGGTTTCTTCGCCGGGAGCGCCCTGGCGCTCGTCGTCTGCACGGCCGCCGCCGGCCAGGTGCGCGAGCAGGGGAACATCGTCTACGACGGCGTCCCGCCCACGCCGCCTGCGCTGCAGGCCGCCATCGCGCCCTACTACAACGCCCGCTCGGCCAGCTTCGAGGACTGGCTGCCGGACGGTTCGATGCTGATCTCCACCCGTTTCGGCGACACGCCGCAGATCCATCGTGTCGCACGGCCGCTCGGCGCGCGCGCGCAGCTGACGTTCTTCGGCGAGCCTATCAGCCAGGCCAAGGTGCGGCCGGGGTCGTCCGCCTATCTCTATCCGCGGGATGTGGGCGGGGCCGAATACTACCAGGCCTACCTGCGCGATCTCGCCGGCCGCGAGACGCTGCTGACGGCGCCGAACACCCGCAACCAGGCCTTCCAGTTCTCGCCGGACGGCCGGCTCGTGGCCTGGAGCCAGGTCACGCCCGGCGATCCCAACTACGACATCGTGGTCGCGGATCCGGAGAATCCCGCCAGCCGCCGCGTGGTCCACGAAGGCCAGGGCGCGATGTCGGTGAACGACGTCTCGGCCGACGGCCGCACGCTGCTGGTGAGCCGCACCAACGCCTCGACCTGGGTCGAGCTCTTCACGCTCGACGTGGCGACCGGGAAGCTGACGCCCGTGGGGCCCGGGAAGCGCAAGATCGGCTACATCGACGGCTCGTTCGTGGATGGCGGCCGGGCCGTGCTCACGCTGTCGGACGACGGCTCCGACGTGACCCGCCCCGTGGTCATCGACCTTCGGACCGGCGCCGTCCGCGACCTCGAGCCCGGCGCGAAGTGGGGCTCGGAGGCCTTCGACGTCAGCCCGGACGGCAAGGTGGTGGCCGTGGCGGTCAACGAGGAGGGCTACTCGAAGCTGGTCCTGAGGGACGTGGCGACCGGGCGGGAACTCCCCAGCCCGAAGCTGCCCCCGGGCGTCCTGACGGGCTTCAGGTTCTCCAAGGACGGCCTCCGGCTGGGGCTCAGCCTTTCGACGCCGCTGAGCGCCGGCGACGTCTGGAGCCTCGACCTGGCCGGCGGCGAGCTGGTGCGCTGGACCGAGAGCGAGCTGGGCGGCATGGACGCCGGCCGCCTCGTCGAACCGCAGCTGGTCCGCTACGCGACCTTCGACGGCCGCCAGATCCCCGCGTTCGTGTTCAGGCCCAAGGGGGCGACCGGCAAGCTGCCGGTGGTGATCAAGATCCACGGCGGTCCGGAGAGCCAGGAACAGCCCGCGTTCGACCCGCGACGCCAGTCATGGGTGAACGAGCTGGGCGCCGCGGTGATCCTGCCCAACGTCCGGGGCTCGTCGGGCTACGGAAAGGCCTACATGGGGCTCGACAACGCCGAGAAGCGCGAGGACTCCGTCAAGGACATCGGCGCCCTGCTCGACTGGATCGCGAAGCAGCCCGACCTCGACGCGAGCCGGGTGGCGGTCGTGGGCCAGTCGTACGGGGGCTACATGGTGCTGGCGGTGGCGGCGCACTACAACGACCGCATCGCCGGCGCGATCGACCTCTACGGCATCTCGGACTGGGCGACCTTCCTGAAGAACACCGAGGGCTACCGGCGCGACCTGCGCCGCGCGGAATACGGCGACGAGCGCGATCCGAAGATGGCGGCGGTGTTCGAGCGGATCTCGCCGATCCGCATGAGCGCGCGGATGAAGAAGCCGATGATGGTCTTCCAGGGCGCCAACGACCCGCGCGTGCCGCGCTCGGAGTCCGAGCAGATGGTCCGCCAGCTTCGGGCGCAGGGCTCCGAGGTCTGGTACGTCCTGGCCAAGGACGAGGGGCACGGCATCTACAAGAAGGTCAACCAGGAGGCCGTGCGCGCCACCGAGGTGGTCTTCCTCAAGAAGGTGCTGGGGCTGGAGTAGGCCGAGGCTCGCGCGGCCGCGCGGCGAGGCTCAGGCCTCGCCGACGGTCTCGAACATGCAGGCCGCGATGGCTTCCTGCGGGGTCTTGGCGCCCCGCAGCAGGAAGTCGAAGGCCGGGAAGAAGCGGTCGGCGGCCTCGACGGCCACGTCGATCATGGCCGCGGCCTGGGCCAGGCTCGGCTGCTCGCCGGTCATCAGCGCCATCCCGTGGCGGAAGATGATCTCGCCCTCGTCCCACAGCTCGAAGTGGCCGAGCCAGACGCGGGGGTTGATGGTGGCGATCAGCTCCTGCGCCGTCTGGCGCTGCAGCTTGGGCACGTTCAGATCCATGGACAGGCACAGCTGCAGGGTGTCGCCCTCGGGCCGCCACGCGAACCACAGCTCGTAGTCCTTCCAGTCGCCCGCCAGCGTGAAGGCGAGGTCGCCCTCCTCTGTCCGGTCGAACGGCAGGTTCTCCGCGGTCAGGACGTGCTCGACGACGTCGAGGGGATCGTTCGTCAGGACGACGCTGTCGTCCGTCTGGGAGGTGTCCATCACGACCCCTTTCGACACGGACGGGGAGCGGAACGCCACCCCCGAATCGTCCGCATGTTCGAAGCTAAACTGTTTCTGGAACGAGGTGTCAGCGGGTTCTTGCGTAGCGCGAGCGCGTTTCGCGTCCCGTGCAACGTTTTCACGACGATTGCGCCGATTTTCCGCTCGATCGGGCCGGTTTGGCCGCCTTCAACGCCTCGATTTCGGCTCGGAGCGCCGCGACCTCGGCCTTCAGCGCTTCGAAATCCTCGCGGCGCACCAAGTCCATCTCGGCCACGAGGCGGTCGGTCTGGCTGCGGAAGGCGGCCTTGGCCTCGTCGCCGGCCGCCTGGGCCAGGCCCATCGCGGCGGTGGTGAGCTTGGCGATCTCGTCGAGGATCGGGTTCTGTGTCTGCATCAGTCTCTTTCGGGTCCTGGGAGGCAGGTCCCTGGTCGCCTCTATATGGCCCTTCGGGGGTGAAAGCGAAGGGCTTCTCGTCTAGACGCATAAGGTCCTAACGCCGCAGAAGGTCCGACAGTGCCGTTCCCAGAGATCGACCCGATCGTGCACATCGGCGACTTCGCCCTGCAGTGGGGTCCCTTCGCGATCCGCTGGTACGCCCTCGCCTATGTGGCGGGGATCCTGCTCGGCTGGCGCTACGCGGTGGCGCTGCTGAAGAACGACCGGCTCTGGACGCGGCGGCCGCCGCCCCTCACGCCGGACCAGATGGACGACCTGATCCTGTGGATCGCGCTGGGCGTGATCGGGGGCGGCCGGCTCGGCCATGTGCTGTTCTACACGCCGGCGATGATCTGGGAGGACCCGATCGGGATCATCCAGGTCTGGGAAGGCGGCATGAGCTTCCACGGCGGCGCCATCGGGGTCGCCATCGCACTGATCGTCTATGCCTGGCGCAACAAGCTGGACCTGCTGCGGATCGCCGACGTGGTGGCGCCCGCCTATCCGATCGGCCACTTCCTGGGCCGCTGCGCCAACTTCATCAACGGCGAGCTCTGGGGCCGCCCGGCGCCGCCGGACCTGCCGTGGGCCATCGTCTTCTGCAACGACAAGATCATCGAGACCTACGGCAAGTGCCACGCCGGGACGATTCCCCGGCATCCGAGCCAGCTCTACGAGGCGCTGTTCGAGGGGCTGGTGCTGTTCCTGATCCTGCGGTGGGCGACGCACGGGGCGAAGCTGGGGAACCGGCGGGGCGTCGTGGCCGGACTGTTCCTGGTCTTCTACGCGGTGTTCCGGATCGCCATCGAGACCGTGCGCGAGCCCGATGCGGGCCTCGAGAACCTGCCGCTCGGCCTGACCATGGGCATGTACCTGTCGATCCCGATGGTGCTGGCGGGCGCATGGCTCGTCTGGCGCGGGATGCGCGAGGCGCTGCCGCCGGAGGCCGCGGCCCAGCCCACCAAGGCATGAGCCTCGCCGACAAGCTGGCGGCCGAGATCGCGCAGACGGGGCCGCTGACGGTGGCCCAGTACATGACGGCGTGCCTTCACGATCCGCAGTTCGGCTACTACGCGACGCGGCCGGCGCTGGGCGAGACGGGCGACTTCGTGACCGCACCGCTGGTGAGCCAGATGTTCGGCGAGCTGATCGGCGTCTGGGCGGCCTCGGCGTGGAGCCTGATGGGCGAGCCCGAACGGGTCGTCCTGGCCGAGATGGGGCCGGGCGACGGCACGCTCATGGACGATCTCCTGCGGGCCGGGCGCGCCCTCCCGGGCTTCCTGGAGGCCGCCGACGTCTGGCTGGTGGAAACCTCCGCGCCCCTGGCGGCGCGGCAGGCCGAGCGGCTGGGCGCGCGCGTGCGCTGGGCCCGGAGCCTGGACGAGGTTCCGGGAGGCGCTCCCCTGCTGCTGATCGCCAACGAGCTGCTCGACTGCCTGCCCGTCCGCCAGTTCGTCCGCACCGCCGCGGGCTGGGACGAGCAGGTGGTGGGCGTCGGCCCCGACGGCCGCCTGGCGTTCGCGCGCGTGCCGGCCGCGGCCCCGGTGGCCGACGCCCGCGAGGGCGCCGTGGTGGAGGTTTCCGGCGCGCAGGCGGCGCTGGGCGCGGCGCTCGGCGCTCGCCTGGCGCGGGACGGCGGGGCCGCGCTGCTCGTGGACTACGGCCGCGCCGAGCCGGGTTCGGGCGACACGCTGCAGGCCCTGCGGCGGCACGAGAAGGTGGACCCGCTCGCCTGCCCCGGCGAAGCGGACCTTACGGTGTGGGCCGATTTCCCCGCGGTGATGGCGGCGGCCGAGGCCGAGGGCGCGGCCGCGGCGATCCTGACCCAGGCCGCGTTCCTCGCCCGCATGGGGATCGGAGAGCGCGCCGAGGCCCTGGTGCGCGCGCGGCCCGAGAAGGCCGCCGTGATCGGGCGTCAACTGCACCGGCTGGTGGGCGGCGACCAGATGGGGGAGCTGTTCAAGGTCTGCTGCCTCCACGCGCCCGACTGGACACCGCCGGGATTCGAGGAGGCGGCCTGAGCGCGGCGGCGCCGTGGGCCTGATCCCCTCGCCGCATTTCAGGGTCCTCCCCTGCAAGGGGAGGAGGAGCCTGCGTCAGCAGGGTGGCGGGGTCGCGGCGCCGGGAATGCGCCCCCTCCACCGCCTTCGGCGGTCCCCCTCCCCCTGCGGGGGAGGATCGGACCACCGGCCTGGCTCCCCGCAAGCGGAGGGGAACCTGCTGGCCCTATGCGATCGCCGGAGAGCGGCGGGGGATGACGCCGCGCGGAATCGGAGCGATGGGAAGGCATGGCCGACCTTCCCGTCCTGACCTCGCCGCTGCTGGACCTGCCCGGCGTCCGCCACGCCTTCTTCACCCGCCAGGGCGGCGTGTCGCAAGGCGTCTACGCGTCGCTGAACGTGGGCGCGGGGTCGAAGGACGATCCCGCCGCGGTGGCCGAGAACCGCCTGCGCGCCGCCCGCCGGATGGGGGGCGACCTGGTCACCGCCTACCAGGTGCATTCCGCCCGCGCCGAGCGCGCCGAGGGTCCATGGCCCGGCAAGCCGCCCGAGGCCGACGCCGTCGTGACCCGGACGCCCGGCGTGGTCTGCGGCGCCCTGGCCGCCGACTGCGCGCCGATTCTGATGGCCGACCCGCAGGCGCGGGTCGTCGCGGCCGTCCATGCCGGCTGGCAGGGCGCGCTGGCCGGCGTGGCCGAGGCGGCCATCGACCGCATGGTCGAGCTGGGCGCGGCGCCCGGGCGGATCCAGGCCGCCATCGGGCCGTGCATCGGCCCCCGAAGCTATGAGGTGGGCCTGGAGTACGTGGCGCGGTTCACCGAGGCCGACCCCGCCTACGCCCGGTTCTTCACGCCCGGCGCCACGGCGGACAAACGGAACTTCGACCTGCCGGCGTTCGTGCTGGCGCGCCTTCGCGCCGCGGGCGTCGGGGCGTGCGGCTGGATCGGCCGGGACACCTGCGCGGAGCCCGACCACTTCTTCTCGAACCGACGGGCCTTCCGGCAGGGCGAGCCCGACTATGGCCGGCTGCTCTCGGCGATCGTGCTGACGCCTCAGTAGCTCGGGGCGGCCGCGGCCTGCAGGGCGCCGGCCGGCGTCAGCGCCACCCGCTCGTCGCCGAGGATGGCGATCAGGTCACGGGCCGCCAGCGCGTCCACGGCCGCGGCCAGCCGGTCCGGCTGGAAGGCGCCGAAGCGGGCCGCGGCGGCGCAGAGGTCGGTCCGGTCCGTCGCCTGGCCCGGACGCAGCTCCTGGAAGCGGGCGGCCGCCAGCACCGCCCATTCGGCGTCGTCGAGCAGCAGCGGCGCCGGCGCGACCGGGACGGCAGGCGCCGCCGAAGGCGCAGGCTGAGGCTGGCCGGGCGGACGCAGCGCCCCCAGCATGGCGGCGGCCATCTCCCGCTCGCCCGAGATGGCCGAATCGCTGCCGTGCCGGAGCAGGTGTTCGACCTCAGCGTCGGAATGCGCGCGGGCGATGATCTCCAGGTCGGGGTTCACCCGGCGCGCCTCCTCGGTGACGCCGCCGGATTCGAACCCGTCGGGGGCGGTGCAGATCAGCCGCGCCGCCCTGGCCACATTGGCGGTCGCCAGCACCAGCGGATCGGCCGCATTGCCGTCCACGACCTCGTAGCCGGCGTCGCGCGCCCTCTGCGCGGCGGTCTCGCCGACTTCGACCACGACGAAGGGGCGCTCCGCGGCGCGCAGCCCCTCGGCGACGGCCGCTCCGACGCGACCGAAGCCCACTACGATCACATGGTCGGTCAGGCCCGTGGCGGCCGGGCGCGGCGCGGGCGGCTGCGACGCCACGATCTCCCGGGGCGCGCCGGGACGAACGCGGCCGATGGCGGCGAAGATCAGCGGGTTCAGCAGGATGGAGACGATGGCGCCGCCCAGGATGAGGTCGCGCCCCTCCTCGGGAAGCAGGTTCAGGTCGACGCCGAGGCCCGCGAGGATGAACGAGAACTCGCCGATCTGCGCCAGCGAGGCGGCGATGGTCAGGGCGGTGGGGCTGTCGTGCCGGAAAGCCCGCACGATGGCGAACGCCGCGACCGACTTGCCCAGCACGATGATGGCGACGGTCGCCAGCAGCGGCCAGAACTGCTCGACCAGCACCATCGGGTTGAAGAGCATCCCGACCGACACGAAGAACAGGACCGCGAAGGCGTCGCGGAGCGGCAGGGTCTCCTCGGCCGCGCGCTGGCTGAGCTCGGACTCGGCCAGGATCATGCCGGCGAAGAAGGCGCCCAGGGCGAACGAGACGTCGAACAGCAGGGCCGCGCCGAACGCCACGCCCAGGGCGATCGCGAAGACGGCCAGACGGAACAGCTCGCGGGAGCCGGTGTGCGCCGTCCAGTGCAGGATCCAGGGGATCACGCGGCGGCCCACGATGAGCATGAAGGCCACGAAGGCGATCACCTTGCCGATGGTCACCGCCAGGGGAATCACCCAGCCGGTGACGGCGCCGCCGGAGCCATCGGCGCTCGCCAGCGCGCCGGCCAGGGCGGGCAGCAGGACGAGGGCCAGCACCATCGCCAGGTCCTCGACGATCAGCCAGCCGACCGCGATGCGCCCACGGTTGGTCTGGACGATCCGCCGCTCCTGCAGGGCCCGCAGCAGAACCACGGTCGACGCCACGGACAGCGCCAGGCCGAAGACGAGCCCCGCCACGGGCGTCCATCCCATCAGATAGGCGAGCCCCATGCCCAGCAGGGTCGCCACGGCCATCTGGCCGACGGCGCCCGGGATCGCGATCTTGCGGACCGACAGCAGGTCCTTGAGCGAGAAGTGCAGCCCCACCCCGAACATCAGCAGGATGACGCCGATCTCGGCCAGCTCCAGCGCCAGCTTCTGATCCGCCACGAACCCCGGCGTGAACGGTCCCACGAGGACGCCCGCCGCCAGGTAGCCGACCAGCGGCGAGATCCGGAACCGGTGGGCCAGGGCGCCCAGCGCGAATGCGACGGTGAGGCCCGCGACGATGGTGGCGATCAGCGGCGTATGGTGGGGCATGCGGCTCCGTGGCGTGGGCGTCGAAGTGCGGCGTCGGACTCCTGCCTAGCGGCAGGACGCCGTCCTGACCAATAGAGCCGCCGTGATCGTCGGCGACGTCTTCCCCTGGCGGAAGGGGTGGACTCAGGCGAAGGCGCTGGTATTAGCCCGCGCATCCGCCAAGGGGGGTCCGATGAAGCTGCTCGCCGGCAACTCGAATCGTACGCTCGCGCAGGCGGTCGCCTCGCACCTCGACGTCCCGCTCTGCCGGGCTCAGGTGAAGCGGTTCGCCGACAACGAAGTCTGGGTGACCATCGACGAGAACGTCCGCGGCGAGGATGTGTTCATCCTGCAGTCGACGAGCTATCCGGCCAACGACCACCTGATGGAGCTGCTGGTCTGCATCGACGCACTGAAGCGCGCGTCGGCGCGGCGGATCACCGCGGTGACGCCCTACTTCGGATACGCCCGGCAGGACCGCAAGACCGGCGGCCGCACGCCCATCTCGGCCAAGCTCGTGGCGAACCTGATCACCCGCGCCGGCGCCGATCGCGTGCTGACGATGGATCTGCACTCGGGGCAGATCCAGGGCTTCTTCGACATCCCCACGGACAACCTCCTGTCGGCGCCGCTGCTCGCGGCCGACATCAAGGAGAACTACGAGAAGCCCAAGGACATCCTGATCGTCTCGCCCGACGTGGGCGGGGTGGTCCGGGCGCTGGCGGTCGCCAGCCGCCTGAACGCCGACCTGGCCATCGTGGACAAGCGGCGCGCCGGTCCCGGCAAGAGCGAGGTGGCCAACATCATCGGCGACGTGGCCGGCCGCCGATGCATCCTGTTCGACGACATGATCGACGGGGGCGGCACCCTGTGCAACGCGGCCCAGGCGCTGATGGACGGCGGCGCGTCCGAGGTCAGCGCCTACTGCAGCCACGGCGTGCTCTCGGGCGGCGCCGTGGAGCGGGTCGAGGGTTCGGTGCTGAAGGAACTGGTGGTGACCGACTCGATCGCGGCCCCGCAGCACATCGGCTCGTCCACGAAGATCCGCTACGTGAGCTGCGCCAGCCTGATCGCCGAGGCGGTCCGCCGCATCGCCAATGAAGAGAGCGTGTCGAAGCTCTTCGACTGAGCCCGGCTGCGCTGACGCTTGCCCAACGCCGCGAACGGCGGGTAAGCCATGGACCCTCGGGGGACTGACGCTGGAATCACCGCTCGCAAGAGGGGAAGGTTGCTGATGCCGTTCCGCCTACCCGTTCGTTTCGCCGCCGCCATCGGGCTCGCCGCCGCCGTGCTGGCAGGCTGCGCCGACGCCCCGACCGTCATCGCCCCGCCCCCGCCGCCGCAGGCTCCGGCCGTGACGCTGTCGCCGCGCCTGGTGGAGCTGGCCAGCGCGTACCGCTCGTACGTCGAGGCGACCAGCGCCATCAGCCCGGCGTTCGCCGACGCCGAGGGCGTGCAGCGCTCGCTGTCCACCGGTGTCGCCTACGAACCGAATCAGATGGTGCGCGGCGCGATCGCCTACGCCGCCGTGGTGGCCCTGCAGGATCGCGCCTTCGTCGAGGGCGTCCGCGTCTACGCCAAGGACCCGACCCAGCGGGGGCAGGTCGCCTACGAGATCCTGAAGGACCCCGCCTATGCGATCGGCCTCCAGGGCTCCGCCAGCGCGGCCGGCCTGGTGATCGCCACCATGGGCGGCGAGGCCCAGCGCCTCTACGACGGCGGCAAGGCCGTGAAGCAGTCGGCCTACGAGATCCAGAAGCAGCCCTGGTCGAAGTCCGAGGCGCCGGCGCCCATGCGCGACGCCCGCCTCGCCAACGCCAAGTCGCTGTCGACCACGGCCATGCGGGGAGACGTCAACCAGACCGCCCGCCTGCAGCAGGCGTCCACCGGCGCGGCGAGCCTGGGACTTTCGGCCCAGGCGGCGGCGCCGCCCTACACGCCCACCGTCGTCCGCGGCCTCGCCGTGGCGGCCCTGGCGGTGCTGGGCCAGGCCGGCGACGCCAATGTCGACCAGGTCATGGGCCTGATGGCCGAGCCGAACGTCGGCAGCTGCATGAGCATGTCGAAGCTGAACCTCTACCAGTGCCTGGCCGTGGCGCGGCCGCACTACGAGGACGTCTTCTGCCTGGGCCAGCACGCGATGATGGACACCGGCCGCTGCATGATCCGCGCGGCGGGCCTGCCCGAGCCGCACGAGCCCCGTTTCGTCCCCAGCGCGGCCTCCGCCGCCAAGGGCTATCCGGCCAAGAAGCCGCCGCCGAAGAAGGGGCGCCGCAAGAGCTGAGCGGCCCCGCGCGGCGACGCCACGGGCCCCGTTGCGTCGCCCAGGGCTTTTGTGTATCTACGCGCACCCAATTCGACCCTCCGGGGTTTGAACCCGCCGCCGCGCGCGCGTCCGCGCGGCGCATTCGTTTTGAAGGCAAGGCCATGGCCGAGATCGTTTTGAACGTTGAAGTGCGCGAGCAGACCGGGACCGGCAGCGCGCGCGCGACCCGCCGCGACGGCAAGGTGCCCGGCGTCCTCTACGGCGGCGGCAAGGATCCGGTGGCGATCTCGGTCCGCTCCAACGAGTTCCGCAAGGCGCTCTACACCGGCAAGCTGCTGGGCCACCTCGTGACCCTGAAGTACGGCCAGGAGACCCAGCCGGTCATCGCCAAGGCGGTGGACATGCACCCGGTGACGGACGAGCCCTGGCACTTCGACCTCTACCGGGTCGACGCCCACCAGGAGATCAAGATCGAGGTCCCGGTGCACTTCGCCAACCAGGACGACAGCCCGGGCCTGAAGCGCGGCGGCTCGCTCAACATCGCGCTGCACACGGTGACCGTGTCCTGCCACGCCGACGAGATCCCGGAAGAGATCGTCGTCGACCTGACCGGCAAGGAAATCGGCGACAGCATCCGCGTCTCCGACCTGAAGCTCCCGGGCAAGGGCGTGGTGGCGCTCGACGGCGACGCGACGGTGGCCTCGATCGCCGCCGCCAAGGTCGACACCGGCGGGGCCGAGGGCGAGGCCGCCGAGGGCGAAGCCGAGGCCTGAGGCCTGGCGCTCGCGCGGGGGCCGATGTGCTGATCATCGCCGGCCTGGGCAATCCGGGCCAGACCTACGCGAAGAACCGCCACAACATCGGCTTCATGGCCGTTGACGAGATCGCGCGCCGCTGGGGCTTCCCCGCGGCGCGTTCGCGTTTCCAGGCCCAGGTGGCGGAAGGCGCCATCGACACGCCGCAGGGGCCGGTGCGGACCCTGCTGATGAAGCCGCAGACCTTCTACAACGAGAGCGGCCGCGCGGTCGGCGAGGCGGTCAAGTTCTTCAAGCTGGACCCCGCGGTGGACCTCGTCGTGTTCTACGACGAGATCGACCTGGCGCCGGGGCGGTTCCGGATGAAGGCGGGCGGCGGCGCGGCGGGCAACAACGGCGTCCGCTCGATCACCAGCCAGGTGGGACCGCATTTCCGCCGCGCGCGCCTGGGCACCGGACATCCGGGCCAGAAGGAGTTGGTGCACGGCCACGTGCTTTCCGACTTCCACAAGGCCGACATGGCCTGGGTCGAGCCGCTGCTGCAGGCCTGCGCCGACGCCGCGCCGCTTCTGGCGCGGGGCGAGGACGAGAAGTACCAGGCCGAGGTCATGCGCCTCGCCCCCGCGGAGAAGCTCGATCCGCGCAAGCAGGCGCGCGGGGAATGAACAGCTTCAGCGCCCTCTTCGGCGGCTCGCTGTGGCTGCTCGGACTGTCGCTGGTGGTCTCGATCGCGCTCGCGGTCCACGTGGTGCGCACCGGACGCGAACTGTTCTGGCTCTGGATTATCCTGATCTTCCAGCCGATCGGAGGCCTCGTCTACATCGTGGCCATCCTGCTGCCCGAGATGATGGGGGGATCCGGCGCCAAGCGGCTCGGCGCCAGCGCGCGCGCCGCGCTGGATCCCGGACGCGAGTACCGCGAGGCGAAGCAGGCCGTCGAAGACACGCCCACGGTGCGCAACCAGTCCCGGCTGGCGCAGGCCGCCGCCGGACTGGGCCGTCACGACGAGGCCGAACGGCTGTACGCCGAGGCGGCGCAGGGAATCCACGCCGACGACCCGGCGCTGCTCCTGGGCCGCGCCAATGCGCTGCTCGAACTGGACCGCGGCCAGGACGCGCTCGCCGTCCTGGAGCGGCTCGTGGCCGACCCCGAGGGCCATACGCCGGCCGCCACCCTGGCGTTCGGGCGCGCCTACGACGCGGTGGGCCGCGCCGACGAGGCCGAGAGCTTCCTGCGCAGCGCCGCCGAGCGCGTGCCGGGCTTCGAGGGCATGGCCCGCCTGGCCGCCTTCCTGCGCCGGCAGGGCCGGCGCGACGAGGCGCGCGACATCGTGGCCGAGCTGGACAAGCGCATGACCCGGCTGCGGGGGCCGTTCCTGAAGGAAGCCCGGCGCTGGCGCGACCTCGCCGCCCGCGACGCCTGAGCCGGAGCGCGCGGCCTTGAGGTCCTTCCCGGAGGGGTTCGAAGCCGTGGTGGTGGGCGCGTCCGGCGGGCTGGGCGATGCGCTGGCCACGACGCTCGAAGCCGATGCGTCTGCGGGGCGCGTGCACCGCTTCGGACGCAGCCGGGGCGCCTTCCTCGACCTCCTCGACGAGGGCTCGATCGCCGCGGCCGCCGCCGCCACCGACCAGCCGCGCCTGGTGATCGTGGCCACCGGGCTCCTGCACGACGGCGACCTGCAGCCCGAGAAGCGCCTGGCCGACCTCGACCCCGAGCGGCTGGCCCGCACCTTCGCCGTCAACACGATCGGCCCGGCGCTGGTGCTGAAGCACTTCGGGCCGAAGCTGCCCCGCGACGGCAAGAGCGTGATCGCCGTGCTCACCGCGCGCGTGGGCTCCATCGCCGACAACCGCAAGGGCGGCTGGTACGGCTACAGGGCCTCCAAGGCCGCGGCCAACCAGCTGGTCCGCACCGCGGCGATCGAGCTGGCGGTGCGCCGGCCCGACTGCGCCTGCGTGGCCCTGCATCCCGGCACGGTCGACACCGCGCTCTCCGCGCCCTTCCAGCGCGGCGTGCCCGAGGGACAGCTGTTCACGCCGGACGCCGCCGCGGCGCGCCTGCTGTCGGTCATCGACGGCCTGACGGGGGCCGACACCGGTCGGTTCTTCGCCTGGGACGGACAGGAGATCCCGTTCTGACCGCCGCGCTGCGTCTCGTCCTCGGCGACCAGCTTACCGACGGCCTCTCGACGTTGCGGGACGCCGGGCCCGGCGACACCATCCTGATGGCCGAGGTCATGGCCGAGGCGTCGTATGTGCGCCACCACAAGCAGAAGCTGGTCATGGTGTTCGCCGCCATGCGCCGGTTCGCCGGACGCCTGCGCGCCCGGGGCCTGCATGTCCGCTACGTGGCCCTGGACGATCCCGCCAGCACCGGGGCGATCGACGGCGAGATCCTGCGGGCGCTGGAGGCCGGGCGGTACGACCGCGTGATCGTCACCGAGCCCGGAGAATGGCGGCTGGCGCAGGCGTTCGAGGCCCTGGCGCTGGCCTCGCCCGTCCCGGTGGAGGTCAGCGCCGACGACCGGTTCATCTGCAGCCGCAAGCGTTTCGAGGCCTGGGCCGCCGGCCGCAAGGACCTGCGCATGGAGTTCTTCTACCGCGAGATGCGGCGGGCCACGGGCCTCCTGATGGACGGGACGCAGCCCGTGGGCGGACGCTGGAACTTCGACGCCGAGAACCGCAAGAAGCTGCCGCGCGGCGTTCGCCCGCCCGACCGCGTCCGCATCGCCCCTGCAGCCGACGTGCGCGAGGCGATGGCCCTCGTCGCCGAACGGTTCGGCGACCACTTTGGCGACCTCGACACGTTCGGCTGGGCCGTCGACGCCGACGAGGCCCGACGGCTCGCCGACCACTTCATCGTCGAGATCCTGCCGGGCTTCGGCGACTGGCAGGACGCCATGGCGGGGGGCGCGCCGTTCCTGTGGCACGCGCGCCTGTCGGCCGCGATCAACATCGGCCTCCTGGACCCCCTGGAGGTCTGCCGGCGCGCCGAAGCGGCCTTCCGCGCAGGCGCCGCGCCGCTGAACGCCGTGGAAGGCTTCATCCGCCAGATCCTAGGCTGGCGCGAGTTCGTGCGCGGCGTCTACTGGCTGAGCGGACCGGACTACGTGCGGACCAATGCGCTCTCCGCCGACCGCGAGCTGCCGTGGTTCTACTGGTCGGGCGAGACCGGCATGGCCTGCGTGCGCGACGTGGTGGAGATGACGCGCCGCCACGCCTACGCCCACCACATCCAGCGCCTGATGGTGACCGGCAATCTCGCCCTGCTTCTCGGCGTCCATCCCGACGCCGTGAACGACTGGTACATGACCGTCTTCATCGACGCCTTCGAGTGGGTGGAGGCGCCCAACACCCACGGCATGGCGATCTTCGCCGACGGCGGCGTCGTCGGCTCCAAGCCCTACGCGGCGAGCGGGGCCTACATCAACCGGATGAGCGACTACTGCCGGGGCTGCGCCTACGACGTCTCCGCCAGGCGCGGCGAGGGCGCCTGCCCGTTCAACCGGCTCTACTGGGACTTCCTGCTGCGCAACCGCGACGTCCTGGGGTCCAATCCCCGGCTGGCGATGCCGTACCGGACGCTGGACGGCATGGCGGGCGAGCATGCGGCGATCCGGGCGGACGCCGAGGCGGCGCGGCTCGAGCTCGGGGCCAGGCCGCGCCGGTAGGGCGCTACATGCGGTGCAGCGCGCAGAGCTTGTTGCCGTCCGGGTCGCGCAGGTAGGCGAGGTACATCTTGCCCATGCCGCCTTCGCGCACGCCCGGGGGCTCCTCGCAGGTGGTCCCGCCGTTGGCGACGCCGGCGTCGTGCCAGGCCTTGGCCTGCTCGGGCGAGCTGCAGGCGAAGCCGATGGTGCCGCCGTTGGCGTAGGAGCAGGGCTCGCCGTTGATCGGCAGCGACACGGCGAACACGCCGCCGTTGTGCATGTAGAACATGCGGTGCCCGTCCACCATCGCGGGGCCGGCGCCCAGGGTGGCCATCAGCGGGTCATAGAACTTCTTGGCGCGCTCGAGATCGCTCGTGCCGACCATGATATGCGAGAACATGTATGCCTCCTCCGTTCGGGCCCGGACGTTGCGTCCGCTCCGCTGCGGAAGGCAAGGGCTTGTCCTGTGTGCGCCGCGCCACCGAGCCTCCCCCGCCAGCGGGCCGATCCTCCCCCGCAGGGGGAGGGGGACCGCCGAAGGCGGTGGAGGGGGGCGATCCACGGCGCAGCGACCCCTCCACCCTGCTGGCGCAGGGTCCCCCTCCCCTTGCAGGGGAGGACCTTGCAAAGCTCTGCTGAAGGCGGAGAGGGGTTCAGGCCCTCGGCGTCTCCTATGCGATAACCGTCCGCCAGCGGGGGATGAGCGGAGGGTTCGCGCGCTCAAGGCTATGTGCTAATCGCGGCGCCTCGCAAAGGAACCGCTGTCTATCCATGGCCCTCAAAGTCGCCATCGTCGGCCTGCCGAACGTGGGCAAGTCGACGCTCTTCAACGCGCTCACCCAGACCGCGGCCGCCCAGGCCGCGAACTATCCCTTCTGCACCATCGAGCCCAACGTGGGCGACGTGGCCGTCCCTGAGCCGCGCCTGGAGGCGCTGGCCAAGATCGCGGGCTCGAAGGAGATCATCCCGGCGCGGATGAACTTCGTGGACGTGGCCGGCCTGGTGCGGGGCGCCAGCAAGGGCGAGGGCCTGGGCAACCAGTTCCTGGCCAACATCCGCGACTGCGACGCCATCGCCTTCGTCGCCCGGTGCTTCATCGACGACGACATCACCCACGTGGAAGGCCGCATCGACCCGCTGGCCGACCTCGACACCATCGAGACCGAGCTGATGCTGGCCGACATGGAGAGCCTCGAGAAGCGCGTGGTGAACCTCGAGAAGCGGGCCAAGGTGGGCGACAAGGACGCCGCCCAGACCCTGCGCCTCGTCAAGGCCGCGCTGGCCGAGCTGAACGAGGGCCGGCCGGCCCGGGTCGCCAAGGTCGCCGCCGAGGACGAGAAGGCCTGGCGGATGCTTCAGCTGCTCACGTCGAAGCCGGCGCTCTACGTCGCCAACGTGGACGAGGCCTCGGCCGCCGAGGGCAACGCGCTGTCGAAGCAGGTGCAGGAGCGCGCCGCCCGCGACGGCGCCGACAGCGTGGTCATCTCGGCCAAGATCGAGAGCGAGATCGCCCTGCTGGACGCCGAGGAGCGCGGCGAGTTCCTGGAAACGCTGGGCCTCTCCGAGCCGGGGCTGAACCGCCTGATCCGCGAGGCCTATCACCTGCTGGGCCTGCAGACCTACTTCACGGCCGGTCCCAAGGAGGCGCGCGCCTGGACCATCCACAAGGGCGACACCGCCCCGCAGGCCGCCGGCGTGATCCACACCGACTTCGAGAAGGGCTTCATCCGGGCCGAGACCATCGCCTTCGAGGACTATGTGCGCCTGAATGGCGAAGCCGGCGCGCGCGACGCCGGGCGCCTCCGCTCGGAAGGCAAGGAGTACGTCGTCCAAGACGGCGACGTGATGAACTTCCGCTTCAACGTCTGACGAACGCCTGCGCCGCTTGCGCGTCGCGCGGGCCTGCGGGCAGTGTGCGCCGCCAGAGGCTTGGGAGGACGAAATGGCCGAGACGATCACCCTGACGGGCGCGGACGGGTTCGCGTTCTCGGCCTACCACGAACCGGCGTTCACGCCCCGCAAGGGCGGCGTGATCGTGATCCAGGAGATCTTCGGGATCGACCGGCACGTGCGCGCCGACGTCGAGCGCTGGGCCAAGATGGGCTACGAGGCGATCGCGCCCGCCATGTTCGACCGGCTGCAGCGCGACTTCCACGCCGAACACGACGACGCCGGCATCAAGGCCGGCATCGAGAAGGCCCGTGCGACGCCCCTGGAGCAGGCCCTGGGCGACATCGCCGCGTGCCGCGACTTCCTCAGGCAGCACGGCGAGAAGGTCTGCATCGTCGGCTACTGCTACGGCGGCTCGCTGACGTGGCTGTCGGCCTGCAAGGTCGAAGGCCTGGCCGCGGCGTCCAGCTACTACGGCTCGATGGTGCAGGCGAACGCCGCCCTGTCGCCCATGTGCCCCACCATCGTCCACCTGGGCCGCACCGACGCCGGCATTCCGGCCGACGACGTGGCCGCGGCCATCGCCGAGCACCACGGCGAGAAGGTCCCGGTGCACATCTACGAAGGCGCCGGCCACGGCTTCAACAACGAAAGCCCCGAGCGCTACAACGCCGAGGCGGCGGACCTGGCGCGCCACCGCACGCTCGAACTCTTCGACAACGCCTGACCATGGGCGAGACGATCCGACTCAAGAGCCGCTTCGACGGCTTCGAGTTCGACGCCTACCGCGCGCCGCCGGGCGACGCCCGCCGCGGCGGCCTCCTGCTGATCCAGGAGATCTTCGGCGTCACGGAGCACATACGCGAGCTCTGCGACGGCTATGCGGAGGACGGCTACGAGGTGATCGCGCCGGCGTTCTACGACCGGCTGGAGCGCGGCTTCGCCTGCGACTACTCCGAGGCCTCAATCCAGCGGGGCGTGCAGATGAGCCAGGCGACGCCCTGGGACCAGGTCGCGGGCGACGCCCAGGCGGCGCTGGACGCGCTTGGCGGGCCCAGGTTCGTCACCGGCTACTGCTGGGGCGGCGCGGCCACCTGGCTGGCCGCCTGCCGCTGCGAGGGTATCGACGCCGCGGCCTGCTTCTACGGCCGCCGGATCAGCGAGCTGGTGGACGAGACGCCGCGCTGTCCCACCATCCTGCACTTCGGCAAGACCGACGCCTCGATCCCGCTGGAGAAGGTGGACGAGATCCGAGAGAAGCATCCCGAGCTTCCGATCTACCTCTACGAGGCCGGGCACGGCTTCGTGTCGGACCGGCGGCGCGACTACCATGAGGACTCGGCGCGGCTGGCCCGGTTGCGCACCCTGGCCCTGTTCTCCCGCCATTCGGGCGTCCGCAGCGAGGCCTGAGCCCCGAGACCGGCCAGCGGGTCAGATCTCGATCTCGCGGCGCACGTCCGGATGCCTTTCCAGCACGCGCACCAGCAGCGCCTGGGCGGCCAGGATGCCGATGCCGGCCGCATAGCCCGAGAAGACGCCGGCGGGGTATCGCCCGCCGTTCGCGGCGTTGGAGATCTGCCAGTACATGAAGGCCGCCGCCGCGGTCAGCAGCACCACGCCCGAGAGGATGGACCGGACCGTCTGGCCGAAGCCCGCCCGGAAGCTCATCCAGACATAGCGGGTCAGCGTCCGGCGCAAGGGGCCGACCACGAGCGGCAGGCCGAGCGACAGGGACAGGAAGACGCCGGGCCAGACCAGCGTCCGCTGCGCGATCAGCGCCGCCTCGCCCGGGAGGTTGTTGAACGCGTGCACGACGGCGCCCGCATAGATGAGCGAGGCCGTCACGACCGTGAGGTCCTCGGTGCGCTTGAAGTTCCGCCAGGCGGGCGTGTGGGCCATGTCCCAATGTAGGGGCCTCCAGGCGGCGGCCGTAAGGCGGAATGCCGCGCGTCTCGCGCTATGGTCGCCGGGTGATGCGCGTGAGTCTCGCCAGCCTCGCCCTGATCGCCGCGGCCCCGGCGTCCGCGGCCGAGGTCGCGTGCCGCTATGATGCAGGCGCGATCACCGTGCCGGCGGTGATCGCGGGCATCGCCGGGGACTACATCCTCGACACCGGCTCGGCAGCCAGCGTCCTGGACGAGACCCAGGCCCAGGCGGCGGGCTTCACCGGATCGACCGCGTCGGGAGACGTCAAGGTGGCGGGCCTGACGCTGCAGGGCCGCCCCCTGCGCGTGGCGCCGCTGGACGTGCGGACCTGGAACCAGCCGACCCCCGCGTCGGGCGTCATCGGAGCCGACGTGCTGCAGGGGTTCGTGGTGGACGTCTCGTATGCGCCCTGCCGCGTGCGCCTCTCGACGCCGGGGACCGCGCCGCCGTTTCAGGGCCAGACGCTCGCGCTGGGATGGGACGCCGGACGGCCCACGGCCGAGGCGTCCGTTTCCGACGGCGCCCGCGAGCTGGTCGGCCGCTTCGTGATCGCCACGGGGATGAACGCGCCCCTGCGGCTCGCGGACGACCTCGCCGACGCGCCGGGCGCGTCGCGGCCGGACGAGCTCTATCCGGACGGCGTGTGGCTCGCGCGGCTGTCGGTGGTCCGGTTCGGCGGCTCGGTCGGCCGCGACGTCGCCGCCGGGCTGATGAAGCCGGACGGCGAGGCGGCGGGGATGCTGGGCGCCCAGGTGCTCGCCAACTTCCGCCTGCGCTTCGACTTCCCGGCCGGGCGGCTGGTCGTGGCTCCGGCCCGATAGGAAAAGGGCCCCGGATCGCTCCGGGGCCCTCGGTTCCAGTCGCTGATCGACGCCTAGTGGGCGACGTTGCGCCAGACGCGGCGATAGCTGAAGTACAGGATCACCGTGAAGATCAGCAGGTAGACCATGGCGCCCAGGCCGAACTGCTTGCGCTCGACCATCTTGGGCTCGGCGGCCCACATCAGGAAGGCCGCGACGTCCTTGGCCTGCTGATCGATCGTCGACTTGGTGCCGTCGTCGAACGTCACCTTGTCGGGCGCCAGCTGCGGGGGCATCGCGATGAAGCCGCCGGTCGGCACGTGCTTCGGATCGCCCGTCCAGTACGGCGCCAGGTCGCCGGCGAAGTACTTGTTGTAGTTCATCCCCGGGGTGACGGTCAGGCCGGCCGGCGGCTGAACGTAGCCGGTCAGCAGCGAGTAGATGTAGTCCGGGCCGCCCGCGCGGGCCTTGGCGATGACCGACAGGTCGGGCGGGATCGCCCCGCCGTTGGACGCCGCCGCGGCCGCGTCGTTCGGGAAGGGAGACGGGAAGCGATCGGCGGGCGTCGCCGCCCGCTGGATGGCGTCGCCGGTCTCCGAGTCGATGTCGCCCACCTGGATGTCGGCGGCCAGCGCCTTCACATAGGGGTTGTCGTTCGGGTTCTTGTACTCGGCGTCGTAGAACGGACCGCCCCGCTCACCCAGGTTGCGGAAGGACAGCAGCTTCATGCCGTGGCAGGCCGCGCAGACCTCCCGGTAGACCTTGTAGCCGCGCTGGAGTTGGGCCGTGTCGAACTTGCCGAACGGTCCGGCGAACGACCAGCTCTCGTGGCGGAGCTCGATGTGGCCGCCGGCCGCGGCCGCCGGACCGGCGACGCAGGCGAGCCCCAGGACGGCCAGCGCGATAGCTTTGCGCAGCATGAGGCTCAGCCCCTCTTTTCAGGCGACGCCGTGGCGCCCGCAGGCGTCGTGGCGGGATGCGACAGGACAGGTTCGGAGATGCCTTCCGGCTGCGGCAACGGGGTTTCCGTCAGGCCCAGGACCGGCAGGATCAGCCAGAAGTAGGCGAAGAAGTAGAGCGTCGCCACGCGGCTCAGCCAGACGAAGCTGTTGATGTCCGCGTCGAGCAGGATCAGGCCGCTGGCGGCGCCGATCACCGGATCGTCCGGCAGGCGCGCGCCGCAGAGGCCCAGCACCAGGCAGGCGAACACGAAGATGAAGAAGTAGAGCCGCGCCGTCGGCCGGTAGCGCATGGAGCGCACCTTGGACGTGTCGAGCCAGGGCAGCACGAACAGCGTCGCGATGGCGCCGAACATCAGGAGCACGCCGCCCAGCTTGTCCGGCACCGCGCGGAGGATCGCGTAGAACGGCAGGAAGTACCATTCGGGCACGATGTGCGCGGGCGTCACCAGCGGGTTGGCCGGGATGTAGTTGTCCGCATGGCCCAGGGCGTTCGGGTTGTAGAACACGAAGGCGCCGTAGAGCAGCAGGAACACCGCGATCGCGAAGCCGTCCTTCACCGTGTAGTACGGGTGGAAGGGCACCGTATCGGCCGCCGACTTCACGTTGACGCCGGTGGGGTTGTTGTTGCCCGGCACGTGCAGCGCCCAGACGTGCAGGACCACGAGGCCCGCGATCACGAACGGCAGCAGGTAGTGCAGCGAGAAGAAGCGGTTGAGCGTGGGGTTGTCCACGGCGAAGCCGCCCCAGAGCCAGGTCGTGATCGGCTCGCCGATGATCGGGAGCGCGCCGAACAGGTTGGTGATCACCACCGCCCCGTGGAAGCTCATCTGCCCCCAGGGCAGCACGTAGCCGATGAAGCCCGTGGCCATCATGGCCAGGTAGATCAGGCAGCCGATGATCCACAGCACCTCGCGCGGCGCCTTGTACGAGCCGTAGTAGAGGCCCCGCATCATGTGGATGTAGACCGCCAGGAAGAACATCGAGGCGCCGTTGGCGTGCATGTAGCGGATCAGCCAACCGTAGTTGACGTCGCGCATGATGCGCTCGACCGAGGCGAAGGCGTGGTCCACGTGCGGCACGTAGTGCATCGCCAGCACGATGCCGGTGGCGAGCTGGATGCCGAGCATCAGCGCCAGGATGCCGCCGAAGGTCCACCAGTAGTTGAGGTTCTTCGGGGTCGGGAAGTTGAGCGCGGTGTCGTACGCGAAGCGCACGATCGGAAGGCGGGTGTCGAGCCAGCGCTCGATGCCGGTCTTCGGCTCGTAGGTGGAAGGTCCGCTCATCGGTCTTAGCCCACCTTGATCTTGGTGTCGGAGAGGAAATCCCAGTCCGGCACGACGAGGTTCTTGGGCGCCGGACCCTTACGGATGCGGCCTGAGGTGTCGTAGTGCGAGCCGTGGCAGGGGCAGAACCAGCCGCCGTACTCGCCGCCGCCGAAGGTGGGCACGCAGCCCAAGTGCGTGCAGGTGCCGACCAGCACCAGCCACTGGGGCTTGCCGGGCTTGTGGCGGGCGTCGTCCGACTGCGGGTCGCGCAGCTCCGACATCGGCGTCGCCACGGCCTTCTGGATCTCCGCGGCGGTGCGGTTGCGCACGAACAGCGGCTTGCCGCGCCACTTGATGACCACCTGCTGGCCCTCGGCGACCTTGGTGAGGTCGAACTCGATGGAGGCCAGGGCCAGGGTGTCGCCGGCCGGGTTCATCTGGTCGATCAACGGCCAGACCACCGCCACGGCGGCGCCGCCGGCGGCCGCGGCCGCAGCGATATGGATGAAGTCGCGCCGGCTTGGATCGGCGTGCGGGTCGGCGCCCACGACGGTGTCAGCCACCTTGAAGCTACCCTTCGGTTGGGGCCCTGGGCGGTGAGCCCGTGGCCCGAAAGCTGTCGGCCCGCGCCAGACGTCTGGTGGCAAGCCGTTTCGGGGGACGGTCGGAGGCTGGGCACGCTACAGAGGGACCATGCGAAACTCGCGTCCGCGCCCCAATGATTCGTGCCCTGTCGCCCCGGCCACTCCCGATGGCGAGAGGCCTTAGAATGCGTTTGGCGCTTTTTCAACCGGACATTCCGCAAAACCTGGGCGCGGCCCTTCGCCTGACGGCCTGCCTGGGCGTTCCGCTCGACGTGATCGAGCCCTGCGGCTTCCCGCTCAGCGACGCCGCGATACGCCGCGCGGCGATGGACTATGCCGCCCTCGCCCAGGTGAAACGGCACGCCGGCTGGACCGATTTCCGCGCCGCGTCCGCGGGCCAGGGGCGGTTGGTGCTGTTCACCACGCGCGCAGCCGAGCCCTTCCACGACTTCGCCTTCGCCGCGTCGGACATCCTGCTCTTCGGCCGCGAAAGCGCGGGCGTCCCCGAGGATGTGCACGTCGCGGCCGATGCGCGCCTGCGCATCCCGATCGCGCCGGGCGCCCGCTCGCTGAACGTGGTGACCGCCGCCGCGCTGGCGCTCGGCGAGGGCTTGAGGCAGATCAGGGCTTTCCCGGCCGCATCCGCCGCAGAACAGGCCCCATGACCGACACGACCCTGCCCCCGGAGATCCTCGAACGCCGCGGCCGCACGCAGGCGTGGTTCGAGTCGCTGCAGCGCCGGATCTTCGCCGCCCTGGAAGCCCTGGAGGACGAGGCGCCGCCCGAACTCTATCCCGGCCCCGCCGGCCGCGCCGAGTACAAGCCCTGGACCCGCGAGACGGGGGTGGGCGGCGGCACGGGCGGCTTTCTGCGCGGCCGCCTGATCGAGAAGGCCGGGATCCACACCTCGGCGGCGACGGCCCGGTTCTCGCCCGAGATGGCCGCCCAGATGCCGGGCGCCGACAAGGACCCGTCCTACGTCTCGGCCAGCATCAGCCTGATCATCCACCCGCTGAACCCGTGGGTCCCCACGGTGCACATGAACACCCGGTTCCTCTCGACCGCGGAGAGCTGGTTCGGCGGCGGCGCCGACCTGACGCCCATGCTGGACGTCCAGCGCAGCCAGGACGCCGACGACACCAGGCTGTTCCACGCGGCCATGCAGTCGGCGTGCGATCCCTACGACCCCGAGTGGTACCCGAAGTACAAGGCCTGGTGCGACGAGTACTTCTACCTGCCGCACCGGGGCGAGATGCGCGGGATCGGCGGCATCTTCTACGACCGGCACAACAGCGGCGACTTCGAGAAGGACTTCGCCTTCACCCGCGCGGTCGGCGAGGCGTTCCTGGACGTCTATCCGAAGATCGTCCGCGGCCAGATGTCGAAGCCCTGGGGCGAGGACGAGCGCCTGCAGCAGATGGTCCGCCGTGGCCGCTATGTGGAGTTCAATCTGCTCTACGACCGCGGGACCATGTTCGGCCTGAAGGCCGGCGGCAACATCGAGACGATCCTGTCGTCCATGCCGCCGCGCGTGGCCTGGCCCTGACCTTGGCCAGCCTCGCCGAGCGTCTGGGCTGCCGGCCGGACGAGAAGCTGCTGATCGTCAACTGCGACGACCTGGGCAGTTCGGCGTCCGCCAACCGCGCGATCGGCGACGTGGTCGGCCGCGGCCTGGCGACCAGCGCCACCCTGATGGTCCCCTGCCCCTGGGCGCTGGACGGCGTGGCGCGCGCCCGGGACGGCGGGATCGGCGTGCACCTGACCCTGACCTGCGAGTACCCGGCCTACCGATGGCGCGCCCTGACCGGGGCGGCTTCGCTCCACGACTCGCAGGGCTTCCTGCCCGCGACGATCCAGGAGGTGTGGGCCAACGCCCGACTGGACGACGTGCGGGCCGAATGCCGCGCCCAGATCGAGCAGGCCCTCGCCTGGGGCGTCGACGTGACGCACCTCGACGCGCACATGGGGACGATGCAGCTCGAGCCCCGCTACGCGGCGCTCTACCTGGAGCTCGCGCAGGCCTACCGGCTGCCGGTGCGGATGATCGGCGCGCGGGGCGCGGCGCTCTACGGACTCGACACCCGCGACCGCGCGGCCGAGGCGGGCGTGGTCTTTCCGGATTCGCTCGTCGATCTGTGGGGCCGCGAACGGGGGACCTTCGCCCAGCGGATGGCCGCGCTGCGTCCGGGCGTCACCGAGCTGTTCTTCCATCCGGCCGAGGATGGACCCGAGCTGCGCGGGTACGACCTGCGCGAGGCGGACCAGCGCGCCGGCGACTACGCCGAGATGCTGTCGTCCGGCTATCGTGACGCCATCGCGCAGGCGGGCGCGCGGCTGATCAGCTTCGCCCCGCTGCGCGACCTGATGCGGGCGGCATGATGACGCAGATCCGGCCCTATCGCCCCGACGACCTGCCGGCGCTCTACGAGATCTGCCTGAAGACCGGCGACAACGGGTCCGACGGAACGCACCTCTACGACGATCGTCGGATCATCGGGGAGATCTTCGCCGCGCCCTACGGCGTGCTGGAACCCCGGCATGCCTTCGTCGCCGAGGATGCGGCGGGCGTGGCGGGCTACATCCTCGGGACCGCCGACACCCGCGCCTTCGAGGCCCGGCTCGAGGCCGAGTGGTGGCCGGCGCTCCGGGCCCGCTACCCCGATGCCGCCCACGTCCCGCCGCGCGAACGGACCCGCGATCAGTGGGACGCCTACCTCATCCATCATCCGCCGGCGAACCCGCAGGCGGTCGTCGACCTCGCGCCCGCGCACCTGCACATCGACCTCCTGCCGCGTCTGCAGGGCCAGGGCGTGGGCCGGCGGCTGATGGACGCCTTCCTGGACACCGTCGGCGGGCGCGCCCACCTGGGCTGCCAGGCGCCCAACGTGCGGGCCCAGCGCTTCTACGAGGTCTACGGCTTCCGCCGGCTCGACGGCGTTCCGCCCCGCAGCGTCGTGTGGATGGTGATCGGAGCCTAGCCGAGCAGGAACGCCCGGATCCAGCCGCCCACCCGCGCGCGGTCGTCGGGGCGGCCGAGGCTCGCGAGCGCCCGATCGGCCTCGTCGTCGGCGTAGACCTTTCCCCGGCGCGCCTCGATGAGCGCGGCGGCGTAGGCCGGATCGAACTCGGGGTGCGGCTGCATGGAGATCGCCGGCTGGTCCCGCCACGCCAGGGCGGCGATGGGCGTGAAGGCGCTCGCGGCGACCACCTCCGCGCCGGGCGGGACCTCCACCACCTGGTCCTGATGCGAGGCCGGGAGGCGGATCGCGGCGGCGCCGTCCATCCAGGGCTCGCGCGAGACGATGTCGTAGGCATGCTCGCCGATGCCCCAGCCCTTGGGCGACTTGACCACCTGGCCGCCGAACGCCTGCGCCATGGCCTGGTGGCCGAAGCAGACGCCGACCAGCTTGGCCCGCCCCTTCGCGGCGCGGAGGAAGTCGAACAGCTGGCCGATCCAGGGATCGTCCTCGTACACGCCGGCGGCGGAGCCGGTGACGATGTAGGCGTCGCAGGCGTCGGGCCGGTCCGGGTACTCGCCCTCGTCGGCGGCGTAGACCCGCCAGTCGTAGGCGTCGCGGCCCAGTAGGTTCATGAACATGTCCGGGTAGGTCCCGAACCGCGGGATGGCCGGCTTCGGCGGGCGACCGGTCTTCAGGATGCCGATGCGCATCAGTAGGCCATGCCCTGGGCGACCGCCTTCAGCTTCTCGATGGCCGAGAACTTGTCGTCGAGGAAGTCATGGTCGATCCACCAGTCCTCGACCTCCTTCAGCACCTGGCCGACCAGCGGCCCCTTGGGCACGCCGGCCTTCATGACGTCGGCGCCGGTGAGCGGGAACGGCGGCGGCGTCCAGCCCTCGGCCAGGGCGATCAGGCCGCGCCACTGCATCGTCGCAGCCGTCCCCGGCGCCGCCGCCCAGGCCAGCTTGGCCCGGTCGCGCAGCGTCTTGCCGCCGGTCCTGTAGACCTCGCGGCGGATCTCGCGCGGGCTCATCCAGCTCTTCAGGGCCGGCGTCGGGGCGAGGGCCGCCACCAGGCGGTCCCGGTCGCCGTTGGAAAGCCGCAGGCGGGTCGCCAGGCGCCCGGCGGCCACCTGGTCGTCCGGCAGCAGGGCGGCCAGCCGCAGGATCGGCTCGCACTCGAACAGCTGATCGGTCTCCACCGCGACGAAGCCCTCGAAGCGGGCGAGGTTCGCCGGCGTCTTGAGGATCACCTCCAGCACGCCGGTCTCGTGCATGAGCCGCACCGCGTCGCGCGGATCGTCGGCCGCCAGCAGCTTGAGCAGCTCCTTCGAGATGCGCTCGGCGGCCAGGCCTTCGATGCCGTCCCGCAGCCTGGCGCACGCGGCCGCCGCGGACGGATCGGGATCGCCCTTCCCGAACCAGGCATGGAAGCGGAAGAAGCGCAGGTTGCGCAGGTGATCCTCGCGCAGGCGCTGTTCGGGATCGCCGACGAAGACGATGCGCCCGGCGCGGGCGTCGTCCACGCCGTGGCCCGTGGGATCGAAGATCGTCCCGTCGCGGCGCGCGTAGAGCGCGTTGAGGGTGAAGTCGCGCCGCTGCGCGTCCTCGGCCCAGTCGGTGGTGAAGGCGACGGTGGCCCGGCGGCCGTCGGTGGAGACATCGCGCCGCAGGGTGGTGATCTCGTGCGGAACGTGGGCGCTGATCGCGGTGACGGTGCCGTGGTCGATGCCGGTGGGCACGGCGCGGATGCGGGCCGCCTTGAGCGCCAGGATCACGCGATCGGGCGTCAGGGTGGTGGCGATGTCGATGTCGTCGACGGGCCGGCCGACGATGGTGTTGCGGACGCAGCCGCCGACGAACCGCGCGCAGTCCAGGCCGCCCTCGGCTTCGAGCGCATCCAGCACCGCCGCCGTCGCCGGCAGGGTCATCCACGGGCGCTGGCCGAGGCTCTCCGTCATGCCCTGGTCCGCTACTGCGCCATCGCCGCGCCGTACAGCCGCTCGTAGAGCGCCCGCAGGATCCCGGCCGTGGCCCCCCAGATGTACTGCTCCGCGTGCGTGGTGGCGTAGAAGCGGCGCTTCTCGCCCGTGGGCAGTTCGCGCTCGTGCTCCTCGTAGTTCGCCATGTCCATGAGGTAGGCGAACGGCGTCTCGAAGATGTGCGCCACCTCGGCCGGGTTGGCGGCGAGGCTGAAGCCCGGCCGGATCAGTCCCACCACCGGCGTGATGAGGTAGCCCGTGCCGGTCTGGTAGGGCGTGGAGAGCCCCAGGGGGCTCACGAACCGCGGTTCCAGGCCGACTTCCTCGTGAGCCTCGCGCAGCGCCGTCTGGACGTGAGTCTCGCCGGGATCGCGCCGGCCGCCCGGCAGCGCGACCTGTCCCGTGTGGCGGCGCAGGGTGTCGGCCCGACGGGTGAGCAGGACGTTCACGCCGGCCTCCCGCTGCACCAGTCCGATCAGCACCGCGGCCGGCTTCAGCTCCTCGAGCGGCATGTCCGACCAGCCGCCGGGGCTGAGGTCGAAGTCCGACCGGAGCGGGCCGCCCTCCACCGCGTGGTCGTGCAGCGGATCGAGGTGCTGGGCGAGCCAGTCGCTGAGTTCGTGGACCGGCGCGTGGGCGTTCATGCGCGCCCCAGCGCGAAGCTGGCCCCGTTCGACGCGACCTCGAGCACCGGCCCCTGGGGCGTCTCGCGTTCCTGCGCCATCTCGACGAGTTCGTAGAACACGGGGCGGGTGACCAGCGCTTCTAGTCCGCGGCGCACGTGGACGTACGGCCGGGGCTCGCCGTCCGCGGCCGTCTCGACCCGCAGGGGATTCTCGGGGCCCGCCTCGACCACGTCGCCCACGTTGGTCGTGAACGTCAGCGCGTCGCCCTCGCGGTCGACGCGGACCGCGACGAACGGAGCGTCCTCGACGGTCACGCGCATCTTCTCGACCGGCGTGACCAGCCAGTAGCCGTCGGGGTCCTTCCGCAGGACGGTCGAGAAGAGCCGAACCAGCGCTTCGCGCGAGATCACGGCGCCTTCGTGGACCCAGCGTCCGTCGCTCTTGATGACGATGTCGATCTCGCCCGAATGCGCCGGATTCCACAGGTGCACGGGCGGCAGGCCGCGGCCAGGAGCCTGCCTGGCGGCCTGGGCGATCGCGTCGAGCGCGGGCTTCGGATCGTTCGTCACCCGCCGAAGGTAGGGGGCGGCGGGAGTCGTCTCAAGCGCGCAAGGATCTGGTGCGGGGACGGACCATGCCCGCCAGCGCGACGTCCGAGAACCTGCGGCTGAGCACCCGCTTCGGGTCGACCGGCCCCGGCAGATCGACGCCGGGCGCGACCTCGAACCCGACCCGCTGGAAGTACGGCAGGTCCCCCACCAGGACGACGGCCGCCTCTCCGGCGGCCCGGCTGGCCTCGCACGCGCGTTCGACGAGCATGGCGCCCAGACCGGAGCGGCGCTCGCTCTCCTCCACCGCCAGGGGGCCGAGGAAGACGATCGGCTGGTCGCCGACGGCGACGCGCCACATCCGCACCACGCCCGCGACCTTGCCGCCTTCCAGGGCGCAGAAGGAGAGTTCGGGCGCGAACTCGGCGAACTCGCGGACGCGTTCCGAGGCCTTCGCAAAACGGCCGGGCCCGAAGGCGCGGTCGAGCAGCGCCTCGATCTCGGCGCCGTGGGCGGGGGCTTCGTTGACGAGGATGAGCGCCGGCGGCGGCCGGCAGGGCTGGAGAGACATGGCAGGCTCGAAGAAGGCGGCGACGGTGGGGCGGGTTCCCGCCCGGCAGGTTCGGGTGGCCTCAGGCCAGCGGACGTCGTCGCATTCGAGGGCCCTCCGGGCCGCAGGCCCCGAGGGGGCCCAGTTGGGAGCGCGCAGATAGGGCCTTGCGCCCCGCCCGTCAATTGGATTGCGGGGGCGGGCGGCGCACGGCAGGGTCCGTCACGCCCGCGATGTCCGACACCCCCGCCGACGAGCCTGTCCCCTCCGCCCGCGCCCTGCTCAAGGAGCGCGACTACCTCGTGTTCTGGGGCTCGCGCTGGACGGGCAGCTTCGCCGCCCAGATCCAGAGCGTGGCCATGGGCTGGCAGATGTACGCCATCGCCCGCGAGACCCGCTCGGTGGAGGAGAGCGCCTTCCTGGTGGGGATGATCGGGCTGGCGGCCTTCATCCCGGTCTTCCTCCTGACGCTGCCGGCCGGCGAGGCCGCCGACCGCTATGACCGCAAGAAGGTGCTGCTGATCTGCCTGACGGGCGAGATCGCGAGCGTGCTGGCGCTCGCGCTGGCCACCGTCAACGGGCTCGCCTCGCCCGCCCTGCTGCTGGTGATCGCCGTGCTGTTCGGGGCCGCCCGGGCGTTCTTCGCGCCGGCGAACACCGCGCTGGGCCCGATGCTGGTGCCGCGCAAGCTTCTGCCGCGGGCGATCGCCTGGAACTCGCTGGCCTGGCAGACGGCCTCGATCGCCGGCCCCGCCGCCGCCGGCCTGCTCGTCGCGCGCTCGGCGGAGACCGCCTACTTCACCACCTTCGCGCTCTACGGCCTGTCGGCGATGTTCGTGCTGTCCATCCGCGGCAACGCCAAGCCGGACGCCAATCCCGGCTCGCGGTGGCAGCTGATGAAGGAGGGGCTGGCCTATGTGTGGCGGCAGAAGATCGTCTTCGGCGCGATCTCGCTCGACCTCTTCGCCGTGCTGCTGGGCGGCGCCACGGCCCTGCTGCCGGTCTTCGCGCGCGACGTGCTGCACGTGGGACCGGAAGGGTTCGGCATCCTGCGCGCCGGCCCCGCCATAGGCGCCACAATCGTCGCGCTCTACCTGGCGGCCAACCCCATCCGGCGGCACGCGGGCCCGCTGATGTTCCTGGGCGTGGCCGTGTTCGGCGCGGCGACGGTCGTGTTCGGCCTCTCGAAGTCCCTCTGGCTCTCCGTCGTGGCGCTCGCAGTCCTCGGCGGGGCCGACATGCTGTCGGTCTTCGTGCGCCAGACCCTGGTCCAGCTCGTGACGCCGGACCACATGCGCGGCCGCGTCGCCTCGGTGTCGTCGGTGTTCATCGGCGCCTCGAACGAGCTAGGGGAGTTCGAGAGCGGCGTCGTGGCGCGGTTCCTGGGACCGGTCGGCGCGGCGGTGTTCGGAGGCGTGGGGGCCATGGCCGTCACCGCCCTGTGGGCTCGCCTCTTCCCCGACTTGCGCCGGGCCGACCGCCTCGAATAGAGGTCTCCCATTCATTCGGGAGGATTTTCGGTCATGGGCGCATTGGACGGACGCGTCGTCCTGGTCACGGGCGGCGGCAACGGCATCGGGCGCGATTGCGCGCTGATCGCGGCGCAGGAAGGCGCCATGGTCGTGGTCAACGACCTGGGCGGCGGACTGAAGGGCGAGGACGAGGGCTCCGCGGGCCCGGCCGAGGCGGTCGCCGCCGAGATCCGCGCCGCCGGCGGCCAGGCGGTCTCGAACTCCGACAGCGTCACCGACCTCGACGCCTGCTACGGCATGCTCGAACTGGCGAAGAAGGAATTCGGCGGCCTGCACGCGGTCATCAACCCCGCCGGCATCCTGCGCGACGTGATGTTCCACAAGATGACCGAGGCCGAGTGGGACGCCGTCATCGCCGTGCACATGCGCGGGTCGTTCAATGTGGCGCGCGCCACGATCGAACACTTCCGCGATCAGAACGACGGCGCCTACATGTTCTTCACGTCCACGTCCGGCCTGTTCGGCAACATCGGCCAGGCGAACTACGGCGCGGCGAAGATGGGCATCGCGGGCCTGTCGCGGATCATCGCCATGGAAGGCGCCCGCAACAACGTGCGCTCCAACTGCCTGGCCCCCGTCGCCTGGACGCGCATGACCCAGTCGGTGCCCGTGAAGGACGAGGCCGCGGCGGCCCGCCGGGCCGTGATGGCCGAGAAGATCCGCCCCGACCAGCCGGCCCGCTTCTCGGTGGCCATGGTCGCCCCGGCGGCGGCGCACGTCAGCGGCCAGATCTTCGGCTCCTCGGGCGAGAACATCATCCTCTACAGCCAGCCGCGGCCGATCGAGACCTGCACCAAGGAAGAGGGCTGGACGGTGCAGTCGATCCTGGACGAGGCCGTGCCGCAGATGGCGCCCAAGTTCTTCGACCTGAACCGGGGCCCGCTGCCCGGCAACCAGAACCAGCAGCAGAAGCAGCCGGCCTGACGGCGCCGGCGCGCTGACGGACGAGCGGCGGCGGACTCCGGTCCGCCGCCGTTTTCGCGTTTGGCGCCCGGCTTGCGACGGGCGGGACGATGACGCTCGGCCTGTCCCAGATTGGCGCAACGCTCCGCAACGCGGCTCCGCCGCCGCGGATGGACGAGCTCGCCCTGTTCCGCATGGGCTCGCAGGACCGCATCCAGGCCGAGACGCAGATGCGGGTCGAAGCGGCCCGCCGCGACCTCGCCCTCGGCAACCAGGCGCGCGCCGAGGTCCGGGCCGTGGGCGCCTTCATCGACCTGCGCGTCTGAGCGGGGTTTGGTGAGGCCGCGCGGGTCGGCTATCTAGCCTGCGCCATGAGCCACAACACCTTCGGCCACCTGTTCCGCGTGACCACCTGGGGCGAGAGCCACGGACCGGCCCTGGGCTGCGTGGTCGACGGCTGCCCGCCCGGCATCCCGCTGACCGAGGCCGACATCCAGCCCTGGCTGGACCGCCGGCGGCCCGGCCAGGGCAAGTTCGTGACCCAGCGGCAGGAGCCGGACGCGGTGCGCATCCTGTCGGGCGTGTTCGGCGACGATCGGACCCCGGGGCCCGTCACGACCGGCACGCCGATCTCCATGATCATCGAGAACGTGGACCAGCGTTCGCGCGACTACTCCGAGATCGCCCAGGCGTTCCGCCCCGGCCACGCCGACTACGCCTACTTTGCGAAGTACGGCGTGCGGGACTACCGGGGCGGGGGCCGGCAGTCGGCCCGCGAGACGGCGGCGCGCGTGGCCGCCGGCGCGGTCGCCCGCAAGATCCTGGACGGCGTCACGATCCGCGGCGCGGTGGTGCAGATCGGCCCGCACGCCGTCGACCCCGGGCGCATCGACTACGGCGTCACCGGCGACAACCCCTTCTGGGCGCCCGATCCCGACATCGTCCCTGTGTGGGAGGAGCATCTGGAGAAGATCCGGAAGGCGGGCTCCTCGACCGGGGCCGTGGTCGCGGTCGAGGCGGTTGGCGCGCCGGCCGGCTGGGGCGCGCCGCTCTACGGCAAGCTCGACGCGGAACTCGCGGCGGCCCTGATGTCGATCAACGCCGCCAAGGGCGTGGAGATCGGGGCCGGGTTCGCCGCTGCGGCGCTCACGGGCGAGGAGAACGCGGACGAGATGCGGATGGGCAACGACGGCCAGCTGTTCCTCTCGAACCATGCCGGCGGCGTGCTGGGAGGCATCTCGACCGGCCAGGCGATCACCGCCCGCGTCGCGTTCAAGCCGACCTCGTCCATCCTCACGCCCCGCCGGACGCTGAACGAAGCCGGCGAGGAGATCGAGCTGCGGACCAAGGGCCGCCACGATCCCTGTGTCGGCCTGCGCGCGGTGCCGGTGGTCGAGGCCATGGTCGCCTGCGTGCTGGCGGACGCGTTCCTCCGGCACCGGGCCCAGACCGGCGGCGCGGCCCATCCCTTGGCAGCCCCCGGCGGTTGAACCGCCCCATGGCGACTACCAGGAGGGGTAAGTCGCTGATCCTGCATCCAAAAGCGGCTCGGATACCGACGATATCATCGTTGACCGGTCGTATGTGGCTATCCTATTCCAGCGCACTGCTTCACGGTTGACGGCCTCGAAGCGCCAGTACCCCAGCCGGCAGGGAGCCGCGTGCGTTACGACCTCCTCAGAATCCTGCTGGTGGACGACAACCACTACATGCGCATTCTCCTTGCCGAGATTCTGCGCGCGCTGGGCATCACCCATATCCGCGAGGCCAACGACGGCGCGGAAGGCCTGCAGATGATGCGGGACCACCCGATCGATCTCGTGATGACCGATCTTTCGATGCAGCCGCTGGACGGAATCGACTTCGTGCGGCTGCTGCGCAATTCGCCGGACAGCCCCAACCAGATGGCGCCGGTGATCATGATCACCGGGCACTCGACCCTGCAGCGGGTCAACGAGGCGCGCGACGCCGGCGTGAACGAGTTCCTCGCCAAGCCGCTCACCGCGCGCGGGGTCGTCGAGCGGCTGCACAACGCGATCGAGAAGCCCCGGCCCTTCGTGCGCACCGACGACTATTTCGGTCCCGACCGGCGGCGCCGCAGCGATCCGGACTACAAGGGCCCCCTGCGCCGGTCGGACGACGCCAAGCAGAAGACAGGCTAGAGCGCGAGCGCGCAGCTCTCGCCGATCGTGGGACGCGACACCACGATGCGCGACAGCCCCGGGAACTGCGGCCTCAGCCGCTGGGCGAAGTAGACGCAGAGGTGCTCGAGCGTCGGCCGCTCCAGGCCCGGCTTCTCGTTCAGCAAGCCGTGGTCGAGTTCGCCGGCGACGCCCTTGAGCGCAGCCTCGAGGTCGGCCAGGTCGGCCACCCAGCCCACCGGTTCCTGCGCGGGCCCGCTGACGGTGGCTTCCACGCGGAACGAGTGGCCGTGCAGATTGGTGTAGGGACGGTGCTTCGGCCCCTCGGCCAGGTAGTGGGCCGCATCGAAGGTCGCGGCCTTGGTGATCTCGAACGTGGGCTGGTTCATAGCGGATGGTCGCCGAGGCGGGTCGGGCCTCAGGCGATGCCGAGGTACTTGTGGGTTTGCACGCTTAAACGCCACCGAGGGTGGGCGAGGCAATAGTCTATGGCGGCGCGGGTGTTGGCTTCGCGATCCGGGCCGTCCATCGGCTGCAGCAGGAACCGCTCGAAATCCAGGTGCTCGAAGCGTTCGGGCGAGGCCGTCGCCTGCGGGAAGACCAGCTTCAGCTCCTGGCCCGAGGTCTGCGCCAGCGGCGCGTCGGCCTTCGGGCTGACGCAGATCCAGTCGATGCCCGGCGGCGCTGGCAGGGTCCCATTGGTCTCCAGCGCGATCGAGAATCCCCGCGCGTGCAGCGCGTCGATCAGGGCGGCGTCGACCTGCAGCAGGGGCTCGCCGCCGGTGAGCACCGTCAGCCGCGACTCGGGCCCGGCCGCCCAGGCCGCCTCGATGGCGGCCGCCAGGGCCGCGGCGTCGGCGAAACGTCCCCCGCCCGGCCCGTCCATCCCCACGAAGTCGGTGTCGCAGAAGGCGCACACGGCCGAAGCGCGATCGCGTTCCAGCCCGCTCCAGAGGTTGCATCCCGCAAACCGGCAGAACACCGCCGGCCGGCCCGCCTGACCGCCCTCGCCCTGGAGCGTCAGGAAGATCTCCTTCACGGCGTAGCTCATGGCTCGAGCGCCGGACGTCCGTCGGCGACCCAGGCCTCGAAGCCGGTGCGACGGAGCTCGCACGCCGGACAGGCGCCGCAGCCGAAGCCCCACGGGTGCAGCTCCCCGCGCTCCCCGAGGTAGCAGGTGTGGCTCTCCTCGACGGTCAGGGCCACGAGCGGCTCCCCGCCCAGTCCCTTCGCCAGCGCCCAGGTTTCCGCCTTGGTGAGGCGCATCAGCGGCGTCTCGATCCGGAAGTCCTGCGCCATGCCCAGGTTCAACGCCTGCTCCAGGGCGTCGAGCGTATCGCGGCGGCAGTCGGGATAGCCGGAGTAGTCGGTTTCGCACATGCCGCCGACCAGCCGGCCAAGTCCGCGGCGGTCGGCGAGCGCGGCCGCGTAGGTCAGGAACACCAGGTTGCGGCCGGGCACGAAGGTGGAGGGCAGGCCCTTCTCGGTGATCGCGATCTCGCGCTCCGTCGTCATCGCGGTGTCGGACAACGCCCCGAAGCTGCGGATGTCGATCATGTGGTCGTCGCCCAGGCGCGGCCCCCATGCGGGGAACTCGCGCGCGAGACGCTCGCGCACCGCCCGGCGCGCCTCCAGCTCGACCGCGTGCCGCTGCCCGTAGTCGAATCCCACCGTCTCGACGCGCGCGAACCGGCTCAGGGCCCACGCGAGGCACGCCGTGGAGTCCTGGCCGCCGGAGAAGAGCACGAGCGCGCCGTCGTTCATGGGCGCCATATGGCGCTTTCGGCCTTCGCAGGGAAGCGACGCTAAGGAAACTTGGGTGTCCGCGGCGCCACACCTCCGCAACGCAATCCCTTACCGGGCAAGGCGTCCGTTGACATAACACCGTCGCATCGCGAGCTTGGCCGCGCCGATTGGGGGGCGCGCCGCCACCCCGTCGGCGTCCGCTATGGCGGCGTATCGGCGATCACGGGCCGCTGACAAGAGCCTGGACGCCCTGGGAGAACAGGATGTCAGAATCTCGCGCTCTTCGGAGCTTGCTGGCTGTTGGCGTTTCCGCCGCGGCCCTCACTGCGTTTGCCGGTCCGGCCTGGTCGCAGACCGCCGGCTCGAACGTGATCGAGGAACTCGTCGTCACGGCGCAGAAGAAGGAGGAAGCCCTCCAGGACGTGCCGATCGCGGTTTCCGCGTTCGACCAGAACGCCCTCGAGAAGTCCAAGATCGACGGCGGCCCGAACCTCGTGCTCGCGGTGCCGAACGTGAACTTCTCCAAGGGGAACTTCACGGGCTACAACTTCCAGATCCGCGGCATCGGCTCGAAGCTGGTGGCGGGCTCGGGCGACGCCGGCACCGGCATTCACCTGAACAACGCCCCGCTGATCGCGAACAACCTGTTCGAGACCGAGTTCTACGACGTCGAGCGCGTCGAAGTCCTGCGGGGCCCGCAGGGCACCCTCTACGGCCGTAACGCCACCGGCGGCGTGGTCAACCTGATCACCGCCAAGCCCACGGACGTCTTCGAAGGCAACGTTCGCGGCGAGTACGGCAACTACAACTCGATCAAGGTCCGCGGGATGATCAACATCCCCCTGGGCGACATGTTCGCCGCGCGCCTGGCGGGCAACTACCTGAAGCGCGACGGCTTCGGCGAGAACCTGGTGACCGGCAACGACGCCGACGACCGCGACCTCTACGGGGTGCGGGCTTCGCTGTCGTTCAAGCCGAGCGACCGCTTCCGCGCCTGGGGCGTCTGGGACCACTTCGAGGAAGACGACAACCGCTCGCGCATCGGCAAGCAGTACTGCACGAAGGACGTGGGCCCGGCCAGCGTCGGCGGCCTGGGCTTCTCGGCGGTGCCGGTGATCGCGCAGATCCAGCGCGGCCTGTTCAGCCAGGGCTGCTCGCCCACCTCGCTCTATTCGGCCAACGCCCTCGGCACCGTGAACTCCCAGGCGACGCTGGGCGGCCTGTTCGGCGCGCTGGGCGGTTTCCAGACGGGTGACGCCTACGCCGGCAAGATCCAGACGCCGAACATCCGCGACATCGAGTCGACCTTCGATCCGATCTACAAGTCGAAGACCGACATCTACCAGTTCAACGCGCAGTTCGACGTCGCCGACAACCTGACCCTGAACTGGCTCACCAGCTACACGTTCTACAAGCTGTACACGCGGCAGGACTACAACCGCTACACGCCCAGCGTGCCGTTCAACACCACGCCGAACCCCGTGAACGCGTTCGCGGCGGTCCCGGGCTTCGCTTCGATCTATGCCGGCCTGTTCCCCGGCGGCGTCATCCGCGACCCGCAGAACGGTCCCTTCAACCGGTTCACCACCAGCGACATCTCGTCGGCCTACACCGAGAACTGGAGCCACGAGGTCCGGCTGCAGTCCGACTTCGACGGGCCGTTCAACTTCAACGTCGGCGTCTTCATGCTGCGCTACCAGGCGACCGGCGACTACTACGTGATGTTCAACACGGGCACCGGCTTCTACCAGTTGAACAACCTGCTCACGACCGGCAACGCCAACTGCGTCGGCGCGGCCCCCTGCGTGAGCATCGACCCGAACGTCGATCCGAACCGTTCGGGCCACAACTACTATGACAGCTACGGCCCGTACGACCTGACCAGCTACGCCGCGTTCGGCGAGTTCTACTGGCAGATGACCGACACGTTCAAATGGACGCTCGGCCTGCGCTACACGGTGGACAAGAAGGACGTCGAGAACCACGGCGTCGTCCTGGGGACGCCCGGCGTCGGCATCGGCGGGCCTGCGCCCGGTCAGCCGGCGAACCTGAAGGCGAAGTTCAAGGAGCCCACGGGCCGCTTCGGGTTCGACTGGAAGCCGGACCTCGACTTCACCAACGACACCCTGGTCTATGCCTTCTACTCGCGCGGCTACAAGGGCGGCGGCCTGAACCCGCCGTTCAGCCCCGGCATCGGCACGGTTCCGCAGTCGCCGACGTTCGAGCCCGAGTTCATCAACGCCTACGAGATCGGCACGAAGAACACGCTGCTCGACGGCACGATGCAGCTGAACCTCACGGGCTTCTACTACGACTACAAGGGCTACCAGGTTTCGAAGATCATCAACCGGACCTCGATCAACGAGAACATCGACGCCCGCAACATGGGCCTCGAACTCGAGTCGATCTGGCAGCCGATCGATGGCCTCCGCCTGAACGTCGCCCTCGGCTACCTCGACACCAAGATCAAGAACGCGACGTCGATCGACACGTTCAACCGGACGCAGGGCAACCCCCTGCTGACGCTGATCAAGTCGGGCAGCGCCTCCAACTGCGTCGTCTCGACGGCGCATGCGGCCCAGGCGCTGGCGATCTCCAGCGGTCTCGTGCCCGGCATCGCCGCCAATCCGTTCAACCTGCTCGGCGTGTGCACCCCGACCACGGCGGCGGGCTTCGGGACGAACATCCTGGGCACCGGCGCGCTCGCGGCGGGCACCAACGTGTTCGGCGGCCTGCTCTCGGAAGGCGTCCCGGTCGATCTCTCGGGCAACGACCTGCCGAACGCGCCGAAGTGGACCATCTCGCTGGGGGCCCAGTACACCTGGACCTTCGGAGAGTGGGACGCGACGCTGCGTGGCGACTACTACCGCCAGACCAAGACCTTCGCCCGGATCTACAACTCCGACGCCGATCGGATCAAAGGCTGGGATAACGTGAACCTGACGCTCACGGTGGAGAACCGTGACCTGGGCGTCGAGGTCGGCGGCTTCATCAAGAACGCCACCAACGAGAAGGCGATCACCGACTTCTATCTGACGGACGACAGCTCCGGCCTGTTCCGGAACGTGTTCTACACCGAACCGCGCACCTACGGCGTCTCGGTCACCAAGCGCTGGTAGGACCCGGCGCAACTCCCAGGGAATGCCTTGTCGGGGGCGGCGGAGCGATCCGCCGCCCCTTCCTTGTGCGAGGGCAGGCGCAGCACGGGCTCCGCCAGTTTCTGCGGCCCGGCGCCCTTACTGTGTAAAGCGTCGATTGACAGGCGCTACTCCGGCGGGCGAGCTTCGTCATGTTGGACGGGGGGCGCGCCGCCACCTCTTCAGCATCCGCGATGGCGGCGCATGGGCGATCACGGGCCGTACAAGAGCCTGGACGCGCTGGGAGGAAATTGATGTCGGAAACTCACGCTCTTCGGAGCTTGCTGGCCGTTGGCGCATCCGCGGCGGCCCTCGTCGCGCTCGCAGGCCCCGCGTGGTCGCAGAGCGCCAGCTCGACCCTGATCGAGGAACTGGTGGTCACCGCCGAGAAGCGGGAACAGAGTCTGCAGGACGTTCCGGTCGCGATCTCGGCCTTCACGAGCGAACAGCGCGACATCGTCGGCATCAACACGGTTCAGGACCTGACGAACTTCACGCCGGGCTTCGTCTACCAGTCGTCGAACGACCGGGCGAGCATGCGCGGCATCGGACGCCTGACCAACGTGCACTCCGTGGACGGCGCGGTGTCGATCTACATCGACTCGCTGTTCACCACGTCGACGGTTCTGGCCGGCGGCCCGCCGCTGGATGTGGACCGTGTCGAAATCCTGCGCGGTCCGCAGGGAACGCTCTACGGCCGCAACGCCATCGGCGGCACCGTCAATGTCATCTCGCGCCGGCCGACCGAGGACTTCTACGCCGAGGTCCGGGCCATCGCCGAGAACTACAGCTTCACCAACCTGCAGGCGGCGGTCTCGGGCCCGATCAACGACAAGCTTCGGTTCCGCTTCTCGGGCTACAAGCTGGACCAGCGCAAGGGCTACTTCACGAACATCGCCGGCGGCCCGTCCGAAGGCAGCAAGCGCGACGAGTACCAGGCCCAGTTCCAGATCGAGGCCGACCTCGGCGAGAACGCCGACCTCTGGGTGTCGTACAAGACCCTCGTCTGGCACAACCGCGGCGGCCCCGGCGCGCGCTCGGGCTATCTGGGTGACCGCTACGAGACGGGACGCACCGATCCCAACTTCTCGATCGTCTACAACTCGGCCCACGCCTTCTCGCCGGAGACCGGCCTGAACGGCATCGTGCCGGGCAGCCTGCGCACCGTCGGAACGGGCATCAACACGAACCCGGCCCTCGACGACTCCCGCGACTTCCAGACGAACATCCCGCAGCGGGTGCGCCTGCGCGACGTCAACTCGCTGACGACCAACTTCGTCTACCACCTGCCGACCGTCGACATCCGCTATGTGGGCGGCATCCAGGAGTACAAGTACGACCTCTACGGCGACACCGACGCGACGAACGTCCTGTCGTACCAGATCCCGCTGGCCCCCGGTTCGGTCTGCGGCAATGTCGCCGCCCTGTTCGCGGCCGGACGGTCGACGGTGAACTGCTCGCCGCTCACCGTGAACGCCAACAATGGCTACCACTACTTCGAGTACCCGACCTGGTTCAGCCACGAGATCAACATCTCGTCGACCCACGACGGGCCGCTGCAGTGGATCGTCGGTGCGTTCTACTACAACGAGGAATACACCGGCACTGGCAGCACGGCCGACTTCTTCCTGGTCGGCCCCTCTTCGCTGCAAACCCCGGTGCTCGGCGCCGCCCCGAACCCTCAGAATTTCTGGTCGACCGGCAACTACTCGCTGACGACCCGCAGCAAGGCGGTGTTCGGCCAGGTGGACTGGCAGGCGACCGAGACGCTGAAGATCACCGGCGGCCTGCGCTACACCAAGGACAAGAAGTTCGGGACCGAGTTCCGGCGGATCGTCTGCAACTCGGACGCCTGCTACCCGGGCCTCTATGCGGCCCTCGGCCTCGGCTCCCTGGGTCCGGGGACCGCGGCCAACTACGGCAGCCTGCTGGGCAACCTGAGCGCCTTGCCGGCGGTCGGCCAGGCCTTCGGCCTCGGCAACGCGCTGGCGCCGCTCGGCGCTCTCGGCAACGGCGCCTTCGATCTCACCGACACGCTGGCGCCCAAGAGCACGGCGGGACTGATCGAGGGCGTGAAGACGCCGTCGGTCTGCGTCTCCGGCGTCTGCCGCCAGTACGTCATCGGCCCGAACGGCGTCGCCAGCCGCGACCTCAGCGACACCTCGTCGGCGGTCACCGGCACGGCGGGCATCCAGTGGGATCCGGATCCGGACACCATGGCCTACGCCCGCTACAGCCGCGGCTACAAGGCGTTCGGCTTCTCCGCGGGCGGCTTCTTGGCCGTGCCCAAGGCCGACAAGGAGACGGTCAACTCCTACGAAATCGGCCTCAAGAAGAACTTCGGCCGCGCGCTGCAGGTGAACGTCGCGGCCTTCTACCTCGACTACCGCGACCTGCAGGCTCCGGTCGCCGTGCGCGTCGGGGCGACCAACGTCACCCAGTTCGTGAACATCGCGAAGTCCGAGTCCTACGGGGTCGAACTGAGCACGATCTGGCAACCCACCGAGGCGCTGCGCCTGAGCCTGGACTACGGCTACAACCCGACCAACATCAAGAAGAGCAGCCTGCTCGTCGATGTGAACGACAACGTGAACACCGGCGCGGTCAGCGTGGTGGGCAACGCCCTGCCGCAGGCCCCTGAGCACAAGCTGGCCCTGAACGGCCTCTACACGTTCAACATGGACGCCGGGAAGCTGACGTTCGGCGCGACCTACCTCTACCGCTCCAAGTCGTACGCCAACGTGTTCGAGCGCCAGTACAACGCCGCGCCGTCCTGGGATCAGGTGGACCTGCGCGCCATCTGGCAGCCCGAGGACGACAAGTACACCGTCATTGCCTACGTGAAGAACGTGTTCGACACCGAGGGCTACGCGGCGGCGGTCGCGGCCTCCCAGAGGAACAACAATCCGCTGGTGCCCTCCGACCAGTTCCGCAACGGCGCTCGCAACTACGAGCTGACCCCGCCGCGGCTCTACGGCATCGAGCTTCAGTACCGCTTCTGACCACAGCGGCTTTTCACGCCATACCGGGGCGGCGGAGCGATCCGCCGCCCCTTTTTCATGCCCAGGTGGACGCCGGCTCCCGATTTTGAGGATTCGGTATGGGGCGCTTGAGATTTCTGCGTTCGCCGAACCCTTATGCGGCAAAGGATCGCGGAGCCACGTCTGGAATTGTACTCGCAATTCGAAAATGCGGTCTTTCGGCCACAGTGCGTCCGAAAGTCATGCTGCAGCCGCGGCATTCCGTTTGACGGCTTGACCGCGGCGCCCTGAGGGTCCGCGCCCCGGTGCGCCTCCCCGCGCCCGTTCCGACAATCAGCAGAAACACGGGGCTCGGCGCGTGAGCAGCGCGGACCCCGGGAGGACCTTCATGTCTCGCAAAACCACGCCGGCTCGCGCGGTCCTGACCGCCAGCGCCTCGTTCCTGGCCCTATCGGCCGCCGCCCTCCCCGCCCTGGCGCAGACTGCCGACGACGGCGGCGCGGTCGTCGAGGAACTCGTCGTCACCGCCGAGAAGCGTGAGCAGTCGCTGCAGGACGTCCCGGTGGCGGTGTCCGCCTTCACGTCGGAGAGCCGTGACGTCCGCGGGATCACCGGCATCCAGGACTTCGTGAACTTCACGCCCGGCATGAACTATTCCGGCACGGACCGCGTCAGCCTGCGGGGCGCCGGCCGCAACACCTTCTACATCGGCAACGACCCGGGCGTGGCGTCGTACTCCGACGGCTTCTACTCGGCCTCGTCGTCCGAGCTGTTCAAGACGCCGCTCTTCATCGAGCGCACCGAAATCCTCCGTGGGCCCCAGGGCACGCTCTACGGGCGCAACGCCATCGGCGGCGCGATCAACCAGGTTTCCAAGCGGCCGGCGAAGGAGTTCGGCGGCGAGATCCGCGCCAGCTACGGCAACTACGACCGCACGCGGATCGAGGCCGTCGTCTCGCTGCCGGTGGCGGAAAACCTGCGCTTCAAGGTCGGCGGCAGCCAGGACCACCAGCGCGACGGCTACATCAAGAACATCGGCCCCGCGAACGAGGGCGCGACCATCAAGCGCACCTACTTCGAGTTCATGATGGAGGCCGAGCCCACCGAGCGGCTGTCGATCTTCGCCCGCTACAACCGCTCGTCCTGGGACGACACGCTGGGCGTGGGCGACCGCCTGAACAACCTGGTCACGCCCTACGACACCACGCGCGCGTTCGGCCTGATCGGCGCCCTGCAGCCGAACCCGCAGTTCGGCTACGCGACGCCGAACCCCGGCGTCACCGACCCCTACGTGATGAACACCAACACCGACGGCTACGGGCAGCTGCGCGGCAACCACCTGCTCACCACGACGGTGACCTATGACCTCGGCTTCGCCGAGCTGAAGTACATCGGCGGCTTCCAGCAGTACAACTTCCAGACCGGCGGCGACTACGACGGGACGAGCCGTACGGGTCCCATCGCCATCCCGGGCATGGCGGTCCCCTACTTCCCGACCCAGACGACCGACTTCAACGAGAAGAAGCGCTACTACTCGAACGAGGTGAACCTCACCTCGACGGGCGACGGTCCCCTGCGCTGGATCCTCGGTCTCTACCAGTACGAGGAGGAGTACCGTCAGCGCATCCAGCTCGCCAACCCCAACCAGGTCCAGCTGGCTGTGCCGCTGACCCTGGCGGGCACGCCGGCGGCCGCGAACCCGCTGCGCAACTTCTTCGACGCCCAGGCCACGCTGAACTCCAAGGCCTACGCGGTGTTCGGCCAGGCCACCTACGAGTTCAGCGACCAGTTCGCCCTGACGGCCGGCCTCCGCTACACCAAGGACAAGAAGTCGGGCACCGAGTTCCAGCGTCTCATCATCCTGTCGCCGGCGATCGCCTTCGGCGCAGCGGCCTTCGACGTGTCGACCGACGCGGATCCCGCCACGCCGGGCGTGCAGAACTTCCGCGCCCTGAAGGACAGCTGGGACGCCGTCACCGGGACGCTGAACCTCGACTGGACCCCCGATGCCGACACGCTCGTCTACGGCAAGTACAGCCGCGGCTATAAGTCGGGCGGCTTCCTGCTGGGCACGCTGGCCCCGCAGCCGCAGGCCGACCAGGAGCAGGTGGACGCCTTCGAGCTCGGCCTGAAGAAGACCATCGGCCGCCGGCTCCAGGTGAACGCCGCCGCCTTCTACAACGACTACAAGGACCTGCAGCTGAACCTGTCGCAGCTGAACCCGGCCGGCACGGCGGCGTCCAACAACTTCGTCAACGTCGACGCCGAGGCCTACGGCCTGGAACTCGAGGCGGTCTGGCGTCCGATCGGGGCGCTCGACCTCTCGGCCAGCTATGGCTACCTGCACACCGAGATCACCCGCGGCTGCTGCTTCTACGATCCCGCCGACCCGGGCGCGCTGGACCCCAACGCCACGCCCGCGGGCGGCTCGGTGATCTCGAACGGCACGCGGCTGGTCTTCCAGACGCTGAAGGGCTCGCGCATCTACCAGTCGCCGAAGCACAAGTTCGCGGGCAACGCGAACTACACCTTCGACTTCGCGCCCGGCTCGCTGATCCTTTCGGCCACTTACACCTGGACCGACGAGACCTACTACCAGCCGTTCAAGAGCGCGGCGAACAAGGTGAAGGCCTACGACACCACGGACTTCCGGGTGCTGTGGAACGACGCCGACGACCGCTTCACGATCATCGGCTTCGTGAAGAACGCCTTCGATCAGAACGGCTTCACGTCCAACGGATCGACGACTCCGACGGCGATCTTCGACGTCCCGGGCTCGGGCGTCGCGCCGAACATCGCTCAGACGCGGACCGCCATCACGCGGGGCCTGATCCAGCCGCGCACCTACGGGGCCGAGCTGCAGGTGCGTTTCTAAACCTCTGATCTGACGCGATCTTTTCTCCCACTCGCGTCGACCTTGGGGCGGCGGACCTTCACGGTCCGCCGCCCTTGTTCTTTCTGGCGCGGCGGCCTCTGGAGCCCCAGGCGCCGGCCGGCAGGCGCAATGCGCACGCGCGCTGCCCGGATTTAACCTATGGGCAAGCGCTATCACTCAGAATGAGTACTCAGTTTCGTCGCGCCGGCGGGTCATGTCGCTTCCCGACTTCTTCTTCGATCGCGTCACCGCCGACATCCGTCAGCAGATGGACGGCGTGATCGCCTTGACCGAGCAGCTGGCCCGCCAGCGGCTGACGGCGGATGGCGAAGCGTGCCTGGCAAGCGTGGCCGAGGCGGCGGCGGGCGTCAGCCGCATGCTGGACGCTGCCCGCGACCTGCGAAGGACCACGTCGAGGGACGTGCAACTGGACCTTGAGCCGATCCGGCTCCGAGAGGTGATGGACGAGATCCATGACCGCTGGCAGCCGCGGGCGGCGGCGGCCGGGGTGACCCTGCTGGTGTCGTATGACGGCGAGCCTGAGACGGCGGCCATGGCCGACCGCAAGCGCCTGTTGCAGATCTTCGACGGCTTCATCGGCGAAGCCGTCGGCGCCCAGGCGCGCGGCGCCGTGGAAGCCAGCCTGCAGGCGCGCTCCGGCCCGGACGGCGTGACCCTCCTGGGTCGGGTTCGCGGCCCCCGGGACGGCGGCTGGGACGAGCAGGACGTGGAAGCCCGGATCCGCAGCATCGAGGGTCGGCTGGGCCTGGAGGCGGCGATCGGGGCGATGCTCTCGCGCCGCCTGCTCGCCGGCATGGAGGGCCAACTGCGGCGGGAAGCCAACGCCGGCGCCTCCGACACGGCCGCCTTCGAGATCCGGCTCGCGCCGGTCGTGGAAGCAGCGGGCGAGGCTCCCGCCGAGGACGCAGGCCGTCCGGCCCACATCCTCGTGGTGGACGACAACGCGACCAACCGCATGGTGGCGCAGTCCCTCGTCGAGATGTTCGACTGCACGAGCGAGGCGGCCGAGGATGGCGAGGAGGCCGTCGAGGCGGCGCGCTCGGGCCGCTTCGATCTGATCCTCATGGACATCAAGATGCCGCGCATGGACGGCGTCGCCGCCACCCGCGCGATCCGCGCGCTTCCCGGTCCCGTCGCCCAGACGCCGATCATCGCCCTGACCGCGAACGCCGACCCCGAGGACGCGGAGAGCTATCTCGCGGCCGGCATGAACGGCGTCGTCGAGAAGCCGATGAAGCCCGAGCACCTGCTCCAGGCTCTACAGGATGCGCTGGCGCCCGGCGCCGCGGCCGCGGCGGCCTAAAGCCCCGTTACAACTGCAACTTTCTTGCTCTGGGCGCCGCTATTGCACGGGCGTCCGCAATGACATAGGTCGCGGGCTGCTGTTTCGGGGTTGGATTATGTCCGAGGCGAAGTCGGCGGCTCAGCCGCCCTCATTGGAGGCCGTGCGCCAGCGCATCGACGCGCTGGACACTGAGCTTCTGCGCCTCATCGACGAGCGGGCTGCGCTCGCCCGGGTGGTCGCCGAGGCCAAGCGCGCGGCCGGCGACGGCGACAAGTTCGGGCTTCGACCCGGCCGCGAGGCGGCGATCCTGCGGCGGCTCATCGCCACCGAGCGGCGGGCCGCCAGTCCGGCGCTGATCGTGCGCATATGGCGCGAGCTGATCGGCGACAGCCTGGCCTCGCAGGGCCCGTTCCATCTTTCGGTCTGGGGTGGGAAGGATCCGGGCCGCGCCGTCGAGCTGGCGCGTCACAGGTTCGGCGCCGCGCCTCCCATGGTGCAGGTCGCCAAGGCCGAGGACGCGGTCGCCGCGGCGCGCACCCGCGGCGGCGTCGGGATCTGCGCGCTCACGGCCGACAGCGCCTGGTGGGGCCGGCTGCTCGCCGAACCCCGCCTGAGGGTCTTCGCCGCCCTGCCGTGCCTGGGCGCCTGGGGTCCCCTGTCGGCGCTCGCCGTGGCCGAGGTCGCCGTGGAGCCCACCGGCGAGGACGTGACCTTCTGGGTCACCGATGCCGCGGGCGCAGCCGACGCCGTCATCGACGCCCTTTCACGCGATGGGGTTGCGGCCGAGCTGCTGGCCGAGGCGGGCGGTCTGAAGCTGTTCGGACTGGCAGGCTTCTATCAGGCCGAGGATGCGCGGCTCGCCCGCGCGCCGGGGCGCCTGGCAGGCGTGATTGGGGCTGCGCCAGCGCCGCTGGACGTGTAGAGCGTCCGGATTGGTTTCATCTGAAACGAACCCCCATGACCCATACGTCCGAACCCGATGATCGGGCCCGCGCCGCCCGCCCGCTGCCCAAGCCCGGGATCATGGAGATCCACGCCTATGTCCCCGGCAAGGCCAAGGCCGACAGCGGCGTGGAAGCGGTCAAGCTCAGCGCGAACGAGAATGTCCTCGGCTCGAGCGAGAAGGCCCGCGAGGTCTATGTTTCCGCGGCGACCCAGCTCCACGTCTACCCGGACAGCCGCACGACGATCGTGCGCGACGCCATCGCGGAACACTACCGTCTCGAACCCGAACGGCTGATCTTCGGGTGCGGGTCGGACGAGGTCTTCGCGCTGCTCAACCAGACCTTCCTCGAGCCGGGCGACAACATCGTGCAGGGCGAGTACGCGTTCGCGGCCTTCGCGATCGGGGCCCGCGCGTGCCAGGCCGAGGTCCGCAGCGCCCGCGAACCGGGCTACCGGATCGACGTCGACGAGATCCTGAAGTGCGTGGACGGACGGACACGGCTCGTCTTCCTCGCCAACCCCGGCAACCCCACCGGCACGTGGATCCCGTTCGGCGAGGTGCGGCGGCTGCATGAGCGCCTGCCGCCCAGCGTGGTGCTGGTGCTGGACGGGGCCTACAGCGAGTTTGCCAACGATCCGGCCTTCGACGACGGCCTCGACTATGCGCGGACGTCCGAGAACGTGGTGGTGACGCACACCTTCTCGAAGCTGCACGGGCTGGCCGCGTTGCGTGTGGGGTGGGGCTATGCGCCGGCCGCGATCGCTGCGGCGGTGGATCGGATCCGGCTCCCGTTCAATGTGTCGATCCCCGCGCAGCTCGCCGCCGTCGAGGCGCTGAAGGATACCGAGTTCCAGGCGCGGTCGATCGCTCACGTCGACCAGTGGCGCGCGTGGCTGACCCAGCAGCTGGGCGGCCTCGGATTCGAGGTCGTCGGGCCGTCGGCGGCCAACTTCGTGCTCGTGGGGTTCCCTGACCGGCCGGGGCGGACCGCCGCGGACGCCGACGCCTTCCTCAGTGCGCGCGGCCTGCTGACGCGCCGGCTCCTGAACTACGGGATGCCGGATCACCTGCGGATCACGATCGGTCTCGAGGCGCACAACCGCGCGCTGGTCGAGGCGCTGACCGACTTCATCAAGGGCTGAGGAATGAACGAGCCGATCTACGCGAAGATGGCGGTGATCGGCTGCGGCCTCATCGGCTCATCTGTGGCGCGCGCCGCGCGCGAGGCCGGCGGAGCGGTCGGCGAGATCTCCATCGCCGAAACCTCGGACGCCGCGCGGGCGCGGATCCTGGAGCTGGGGCTCGGCGACGTGGTCACGTCCGACGCGGCCGAGGCGGTGCGCGACGCCGACCTGGTGGTGTTCGCTGTCCCGGTGATGTCGATGGAGGCGGCCGCGCGCGCAGCGGCGCCCGGACTGAAGCCGGGCGCCACGGTGACCGACGTGGGTTCGGTGAAGACGCATGTGGCGGACGCCCTCGCCGCGGCGTGTCCCGAAAGCGTCTTCATCGTACCCGGCCACCCCATCGCCGGAACCGAGCAGTCCGGCCCCGACGCCGGCTTTGCCGAGCTGTTCCAGAACCGCTGGACGATCCTGACGCCGCAGGAGCGCGACGATGCGGCCTATCGCTCGGCCGTTGACCGGCTCAGCCGCTTCTGGACGGCGCTCGGCGCCCGGGTGGAGGAGATGGAGGTCAAGCACCACGACCTGGTCCTGGCCATCACGAGCCACCTTCCCCACCTGATCGCCTACAACATCGTGGGCACGGCTCACGATCTCGAGGGCGTCGCCGAGGCTGAGGTGATGAAGTACTCCGCCGGGGGCTTCCGCGATTTCACCCGCATCGCCGCGTCGGACCCCACCATGTGGCGCGACGTGTTCCTGACCAACAAGGACGCGGTCCTCGAGGTGCTGGGGCGGTTCACCGAGGACCTGCAGGCGCTGTCGCGCGCCATCCGCTGGGGTGAAGGCGACAAGCTGTTCGACCTGTTCAGCCGCACCCGCGAGATCCGCCGCGGCATCGTCGCCATGGGGCAGGAAAGCGCCGAGCCCAACTTCGGGCGCGACCGCGGGAAGCACTGAAGCGCCACAATCGCGAAACACGGCCGCAATGGGCGTGGCGCGAGATCCGGCGACACAAGCTGGAGACACTCGATGCGCAACACGATCCTCGCCGCTGCCGCCCTTCTGGCTGCCGCGGGCGCAGCACAGGCGCAGATGCCGGCCCCGGCCGACCTCATCAAGCGCTGGGACACGAACGGCGACGGCGCGGTCGACAAGGCGGAATGGACGGCGGCGGGGCGGCAGGCCGACCGGTTCGACCTGATCGACGCGAACAAGGACGGCAAGGTCACCGCCGCCGAGCTCGAGGCCGCGATGGCGGCGATGCGCCAGCGCGGCGGCTGACGCCCCCGGACACCTCTGCCAACCCCGAACTGAGACGAGGGCGCGCAGGACGCCCCCGGTCGATCGATGTTCAGCGCCGGCAGATCAGGCTGAAGGTGACACTCGTCAGGGGCGCGGCCGCGGGAGCGTTCGGGGCGCCTGCGCCGCCCACCGTCCTGTAGGCCACCCCGTTCTCATCCAGGAAGGCCTGCAGCAGGGTCACGGGGACCGCGAAGTTGATGTTCTGCGGGAACTCGCCGGTGGCTCGCACGAGGGTTACCTCATCTAGCTTGGACACCGTCACGCCGATCAGCCGCCCGTTCGCATCGACCACGGGGCCACCGCTGTTGCCTGGCTGAATCTGGGCCGAGATCTGGATGAGGCTGCGGTCGCCTTCGGGGCCGCTCAGGCCGCTCACGACGCCCGTGGTGATCTTCAGGCCTGACCCGATGAGGCCGCCCAGCGGATAGCCGCCCGCGGTGAGCGACTCTCCGAGCCGCGGACCGCGATCGCGCAGCATGAGGAACTGTCCACCCGCAGTCGACGTCTTCAGGATGGCGAGGTCGGCCCGCTTGTCGAGCGCGACGACTTTGACGGCGCCCCAACGCGGAGATTCGACCGCCTTGCAGTTCGCGACGACGTGGGCCGCCGTCATGGCGAGCCCGTCGGCCGAGATGAAGAACCCCGTACCGCTGCCGTCGCCGGCATCGTCCTCCGAGCTCCCGGCGGCGCCCGCGCCCTCGGAACCGAGACCCGGCCCCCACCATCCGTCTTGACCGGACGCACAGTCGACCAGAGCGTCGAGCACGCCATCCACGCCGGAGCCCTCCAGCGTCATATCTGCGATCCGCCGTCCATCCACGGAGATACGCAGCACCCGCGCAAGCCGGAGCGCCGCCAGCGCTTTCTGGCCAATAGGACCGTCAAGGTAGAGGTAGTTGTCGTCATAGGACGGCTCGAAGTCGAAAGCATAGGCCTCGGTCGAGAAGAGTCCCTTTCGGCCCTGCTTGAGGGTCTTGTTGGCGCTGACCCCGAAGGAGGTGCCCTCCTTGGTCGTCACCAGGACGATCGCGGGTCCACCCTTCATGGCGGCGTAGGCGGTGCAGGACTCCTCCTCCGCGTTGGCGCGAACCCGCCAGAAGCCCTCGGGATTGAGCGCCCCCCGCACGTCCGCGGTCGCAGGCGAGGCCACGCCGGCCCCCCACCACCCCTGCTGGCCCTTCGAACACGCGATGACGGCGTCGAGCGCGCCCTCGAGCCCGGTGTTCTCCACATCGGCGCTGAACACTACGCGGCCATCGAGCTTGACGGCGATCTCGCGGGCCAGCCGCAGCGCCGCGATGGAGCTCTCGTTCATCTCCTCTTCGCTCACCAGTACGCCGCCGCGGCCGAAGGCCGGCGTGAATGAGAAACTATAGGCTTCAGTCGAGAACGCCGCCCGTCGGCCCTTGAGCGGCCGCTTTCCACCCACGGCGAGCGCGAGAGCTCCGTTTTCCGCGTGCAGCATGAACACCTCGCCGGACTCGGTCTCCAAGGTGGCCAGGCAGCTGGTGCTGTCGCTCTCTCCGCGGCCGACCGTCCAGAAGCCCTCCTTGTTGAGTGCGCTCTCGTCTGCCGCCACAGGTCCGGCGACCGCCAAGAGCCCAGCGACCAGCGCGGTCAGGAAACTGCGAAACACGGCACACGCCTCCAGATTGAAAGCTCGGCCTTAGCACGCAGCGCACGGCAAGAACATTAAGCGAACAGATTGCTTGACAGATGGCGCGCGGCTAAGCAGCCAGGAAGGCTCCGACGGTCTCGATCGCTTCCACCAGGGTCACCCGCTTCAGCTCGACCCCTTCGGGGAGGCCGGAGAACAGCCGCGTCGGCGAACTCGCGTCCAGCATGACGAAGCAGCCCCGGTCGTCGGCCCTGCGGATGAGCCTTCCGAAAGCCTGCGCGATGCGGGCGCGGGCGATGGCGTCGTCGTAGCTCTTGTTGCCGAAGCGGGCGCGGCGGGCCTTGTGCAGGATGTCGGGGCGCGGCCAGGGGATGCGATCGAAGACCAGCAGGCGCAGACTGCGGCCCGGCACGTCGACCCCGTCGCGCACCGCGTCGGTGCCCAGCAGGCAGGCATCCTCCTCGGCGCGGAAGATGTCGACCAGCGCGCCTACCTCGAGGGGGTCCACGTGCTGGGCGTAGAGGGCGAGGCCGCGATCGGCCAGCGGGGCCGCGATCCGCTCGTGCACGGCGCGCAGGCGGCGAATGGCGGTGAACAGGCCGAGGCCGCCGCCGCCCGCGGCCAGGAACAGCTCGCGCATGGCCGCGGCGATCTGGCGGGCGTCGTCCTTGCTCACGTCGGTGACGACGAGGGCGCGGGCGTTGGCGGCGTAGTCGAACGGCGAGCCCACCTTGAGCGTCTTCGGGCGCTCGGGCAGGCGCGCGGCGCCGGTGCGCATCTCGGCCAGGGCGAAGGGGTCCTCGAGCGTCGGGTCGGCCAGCGTGGCGGAGGTGACCAGCACGCCGTGCGCAGGCGCGATCACGGCGTTGGTCAGGGGCTCGGTGGGGTCGATCCAGTGGCGGCGGCAGGCGGCGTCGACGACGCGGCCGAACATGAAGTGGGCGTCGAACCAGTCGACGAAGTCGGGGTCGTCCTCGGCGCCCTCGTCGATGGCCTGCAGCATGGCGCGCCAGGCGGGCAGCTGCATGCGGGCGCGGCGGTCGAGGCCCCGGAGGGCGCCTTCGATGCGCGCGCGCTCGGAGGCGGACAGCGTCTCGGCCTCGGCGTCCATGACGTCCTCCAGCGCCCGGGCCAGCGCCAGCAGCGGCGCCTCCACGGCCGCCAGCGCCGCGGCCGCCTCGCGCGCCGTGTCGCGCACCAGGTCCAGCGCCGGCCGCGCCTGGCACTCCATGCCCACCTCGGACGGCGCCGCCCGCGCGCGCAGCTGCTCCAGCACCGCCACCAGGAACGCCTCCACCGGCCCCAGCGGGTTCACCTCCCCGGTCGGCGGCGCGATCCGGCCGCTCCAGCCCTCCCCCGGCAGCGCCGAGGCCGCCCCGATGCACCGCGCCAGCGCCTCGCGCGCGTCCTCCCGGTCGCCCAGGATGTCGAGCAGCCGGTTCTCCAGGCCCCGCCCGCGCCGTCCCCGGCCCTCCGGCCCCCGGATCCAGCGCCGCAGCTCGGCCGCCTCCTGCCCCGACAGCGCCGCCGAGAACGCCGAGTCGGCCGCGTCGAACAGGTGGTGCCCCTCATCGAATACGATGCGCTTCAGGTGCGTCGTCTCGGCGTCGCCCTTGGACCCGCGCGCCGCCCGCGCCCCGTCGAACGCCGCCTGGCTCAGCACCAGCGCGTGGTTGGCGATCACCAGGTCCGCGCGCCGGCTGCCGCGGATCGCCTTCTCCACGAAGCAGGCGCGGTAGTGCGGGCAGCCGGCGTGGACGCACTCGCCCCGCCGGTCCACCAGGTTGGCGGGCGAGGCCTGGGCCGCGGGCGGCGTGGCGAACAGCGTCGGCAGCCAGGCCGGGAAGTCGCCGCCGGTCATGTCGCCGTCGCGGGTGGCCCGCGCCCACCGGGCCGCCAGCCCCATGCCCACCAGGTCGCCGCCCCCCGAAACCCCGACGCCCATCTGGGCCGCGTTCGCCTGCTCCTGGAAATTCAGCAGGCAGAGGTAGTTCTCGCGCCCCTTGCGCACCACGGCCTTCTTCGCCCGCACCGCCGCGTCGGGGTAGACGGCGCGGCTCTCGCGCTCGATCTGGCGCTGCAGCGCGCGCGTGTAGGTCGAGACCCACACCGCCGGCCCGTTGGCCTCGGCCCACAGCGAGGCCGGCGCCAGGTAGCCCAGGGTCTTGCCCACGCCGGTCCCCGCCTCGGCCAGCATCATGTTGGGCTCGCCCTCCCGTTCGCGCGGGGCGAAGACGTGGGCGGTCTCGGCGGCGTATTCGCGCTGCGCCGGCCGCGCCTCGTCGAGGCCGGCGGTCTCGAGCAGCGAACGCAGCCGCGCCTGGGCCGCCTCGGGCGCCACGGGCCTGCTGCCCGGCTCGCCGGGCGGCGCCTCGGCCTCCCACTCGGGGATGCGCTGCCAGACGTCGAGGCCGGACGAGCGGAACTGGTTGCCGGCCGGCTGGGACCGAAGCGCGCCGATGGCCGCCGGGCCCCACGGCCAGCCGGCCCGCGCCAGGGTCTCGGCGAGCGCCAGCGCCTCCTCGCGGCTGGGCGTGGGCGCCGCCGCCAGCTCGGCCAGCAGCCTGCACGCGGCCGCGTGCAGGCTGGCGGCCTGCTCGGGCCCGCCCGCGGGCGCCGGCAGGTCCAGCGCCTGGGCCAGGCCCGCGGCGCTGGGGGCGGTGAAGCGCGCGGGCCGCACGAAGGCGAAGAGCTCCAGGACGTCGAAGATGCGGGGCGTGCGCGGCGGCGGGGCGAGGCCCAGGCGGCGCGCCGTCATCGCCGCGTGGGCGACCAGCACCGGCGCCGACTGCAGAAGGTCGCGCGCGTCCGGGGGACGGATCTGGGCAGCCGGGCCCTCAGGTGGCGCGAGCGCGCAGCGGGGACCCGGCAGGACGACGAGCGCGGGGGCGAGGGCCAGGGCAGGCGGCGGAGCGGACACCGCCATGGGCTAGCGCAGAATCGCCGGGAACGGAATGGGAACGGTGGGGGTGGGACTGGGAAGGTCTGGTCCAGGCAGGTGTCCCCTGCCTTGGCGGAAGAGCACGATGCGCCTTCACGTCGGCCGTGGTCTTGTTGGGCACGCCTTCCACCCGGCCCTCGCCGGCGTCCGGAGGCTTCGCAGGCTCAGCAGCCTCGCCGCTCCGGTCCCGTGCACGACTCGTCGGACACCGTCCAACGAACCCCTTCAGCATCGGACGATGCCTCGAACGTGACCCCCATTTCCTGGAACGCCCGGAAGAGGGCGCGAAGCGTGGTCATCTGGACGGAGACGGGTCCGTTGATGCGCTCGATCCGCTTGATGGTCTCCAGGCTCAAACGCGCCCGCTTCGCGAGCTCGGCCTGATCCAATCGCCGCGCGACCCGCGCCGCGCGGATCTGCTCCCCCGTCAAGTCGAACATCCTGGCCCCGAACCGGCATCGGTCGACAAATCGAGTCAAATATAGATCGGGAAAAAGTCGTGGCAAGGCGCGATAAGTCTCATTTTCGTGAGCCAACATTACTGTTGATGCAAGTCGCAACATATCGTCGTTCGACGTAGTTGCGCGCAAAAGGTGTATCAATCTCCTTTCAGACGATTCCTTAAGTCCCGCTCTGCCTAAACTAAACATTGAACCGACTCACTCGTTCGCCCCAGAAGAGAATCAGCGCTTCCCCAGGGGACTCGGCCTGCCGCAGGACGCGGACGTCATCGGCGTGCGGGCGCAGGCCGACGCCGCCCTGCCCGGTCAGGCAGCGGGGCGGAAAACCAGCCAGGCCGCACGGGCATGCCCGGCATCCCGTTCGGCCATCTCTGTTGAAGCCCGCAGCGCCTTTGCGCGACGCTCCCAACGTCGGAGATGGGCGGGTTGCGGGCGTTGAAACGGCTTGCCGCCACTCCTGATGTTCCGATATTGTTCCACTCCTCCTCTCCCAGGCGCGGCAGCGCCGTGGGAGAGGCCGGGAGAGGGCGGCGCTGAGCTGCGCGCGCCGCGCCGCCGTTGGACCAGGAGGCGACGCCTGTGGGCAAGGTCATGTCCGT
>NZ_JAEUMN010000127.1 GCF_016793225.1 Phenylobacterium sp. | reverse complement strand
CGTCCGAGGACATCGCCCGCACCTGCCACCCGCACCCGACGCGCTCGGAGGCCGTACGGCAGGCCTCGATGGGAGTCGAAGGGTGGACGATGCAGGCCTGAGCCAGGGCCTGACGATCCGCAGGGCGCGGCCGGAGGAACTGGCGGCCTGCGCGGAGCTCTACGTGCGCGTGCTGCAGGAGACGTTCACCTGGCTGCCGAAGGACCGGCACAGGGCCGAGGACTTCCTGGCGGCGGCCCGCGAGGAGGAGGTCTTCGTGGCCGTCGAGGACGGCCGCCTCCTGGGCCTCGCCGCGCTCTACCGGCCGCAGGCGTTCCTGCACTCGCTCTATGTGGACGCGCGCGGGCGCGGCGTGGGCAAGGCGCTGCTTGATTACGTGATCGCGGCCGCCGGGGGCCGGCTGCAGCTGAAGTGCCAGACCGCCAACCGCGGCGCCCAGGCGTTCTACCTGCGCGAGGGGTTCCGCTGCACCGAGGCGGGCGAGGACGGCGGGGTCGCCTGGCTGCGCTACGTCATCGGCTGACGGCCGCGCGTTAGGTGACCGAAGCGTAACTTGGCGCATCCGCCGACCGGTGGCAGCTTGGCGAGGTTGCGTAATGGGAGGCCGCAATGCTCGTCACGATCGTCGCCGCCGCCGCCATGAGCCTCGCCCCGGACGCGCGCCCGGCCGTGGCCGCGCAGACCCTTCTGGACCCGGGCGCCAGGGCGCCGAAGCGGCTTTGTACGGACGCCGGGCGCCTGCAGGTTTCCCACGAGCGCGCCCTGCTCTACCGGCCGGACCCGAACGAGCGGGTCAAGAAGCTGATCGAGATGCCGATGGGCGAGCCCTGCCTGCTGGGCGGGAGCCGATGAGCGTCCTGGCCGTCCTCGTCCTGGCCCTGACCCCGGCGACGCTGCCCCCGCCGCAGCCGCCGCCCGTCCGCCCCGCGGCCCGGGACGTGGACCACGCCCCCATCCGCTGCCGCCCCGCGCCCTACTACGTCTCCGACACCGACCAGCGGACCCGCGTGGAGCGGATCCTGATCACGGGCAGCCGGATCCCGGTGCGCGAGGTCGAGAAGCGGACGCGGCCGTGCCTGCTGATGCGCACCATGGACGGCGGCCCGAACCACGTGGCGCGCATCGCCGACTGACGGCCCCTCAGGCGTGCGGGTGGGCGGCGTTGTAGGCGCCCAGCAGGGCCGCCGCGTCCACCTCGGTGTAGCGCTGCGTCGTCGAGAGCGACGCATGGCCCAGCAGCTCCTGGATCGAGCGCAGGTCGGCGCCGGCGCCCAGCAGGTGCGTGGCGAACGAGTGGCGCAGGGCGTGCGGCGTGGCGCTGGCCGGCAGGCCGAGGCGGCTGCGCAGGACCTGGACCGTGGCCTGCACGTGGCGCGGGCTGAGCGCCCCGCCGCGCCGGGCGCGGAACAGCGGGCCGTCCGGGTCCAGCACGAAGGGGACCTCGGCGAGATAGCCGTCCACCGCGGCGCGCACCGCGGGCAGCACCGGGACCAGCCGGGTCTTGCCGCCCTTGCCGGTGATGCGCAGGGTTTCCGGCAGCGGGGCGTCCGACCGCTTCAGCCCGAGCGCCTCCGAGATCCGCAGGCCGCAGCCGTAGAGGAGCGTGAGCACGGCCTCGTCGCGCGCGGCCTCCCAACCCTCGCGGTCGGGATCGAGCGCCGGCTCGGCCAGCAGGCCCGCCGCCTGGTCCTCGGTCACCGGCCGCGGGGCGCCCGGCTTCACGCGCGGGCCGCGCACCAGGGCGATCGCGGCGTTGGGCGCGCCGAGGCGCCGGTCGAGGAAGCGGTGGAAGGTCCGGATGGCCGACAGCGACTGGCTGAGCGAGCGCGGCGACAACGGGCGATCGCCGCTGCGCAGGTGGGCGAGCCAGGCGCGGACCTCCGCGGGGGTGACGCCGGCCATGTCGGCGACCGAGGGCGGCTCGCCGCGGTGCCGCTCGAGGAAGGCCAGGTAGCGCGCGGCGGCGAAGCCGTAGGCCTCCAGCGTGCGCGGCGAGGCGCGGCGCTCGTGCGCCAGGTGCTGCAGCCAGGCGTCCCGGGCCTGGCTCGCGCTCAGAGCAGCGGCCATCGCTCGGCCGTGCGCTCCACGACCCGGGCGAGGAAGGCGACCAGCTCGCTGCCCATCTCGGGCGTGAACCCCTCGGGATCGTGGGATCCGAAGGCCAGCAGGCCCTGCCGCGCCGGCTCCCAGATCGCCATTCGGACCATGGCCATGGAGGCGATGTCGCCGGCGTCGTCGCCGAAGAGGCCCAGCGCCGTCGGCGCGAACCCCATGCGGGCGAGGCGGTGCGGGCCGTCGAGGATGAGGTCGACCTGACCCGGGACGAGGCCGCGCCAGCCGGCGGGCGGCAGGCCCTCGCACTCGAGCGCGATCACCCCGGCGGCCAGCCCGAACCGGGCTCGGGCCAGCTCGTCCACCCGGCGCGCGAGGTCGGAGTTGTTGCGCGCGTCGAGCAGGTCGACGACGGCGCCGTGGGTCTGGGCCTGGGCGTTGAAGTTGGCCCGCGCCACCTCCTCGAGAAGCTGGCGCTGCTTGGCCTCTTCCTGGTGGGCGGCGTGCACGCGCGCCAGGGGCGCGAACTCGACCACATTGGAGCTGGCGACCGTGAGGCCCAGCTCGGCCAGCAGGCCGGCGTCGGCCTTCAGGAAGTCGGGGTTGTCCGCCAGGAAACGGCGGACGGCGGACGGGTCCACCGGGTGGCTTGCGAACAGTTCCCCCTGCGACCCGTCCATGTCACCTCAAGCCTCTACAGGATGGACTGACCGGTCTTGGCCCAGTCAGCCATGAACTGTTGGAGCCCGCGTTCGGTTAACGGATGCTTGAAGAGCGCCTGGAAGACGTCGGGCGGGATGGTGGCGCAGTCCGCGCCGGCCAGGGCCGCCTGGGTCACGTGCGCCGGCGTGCGGATCGACGCGGCCAGGATCTCGGTGTCGAAGCTGTAGTTGTCGTAGATGGCGCGGATCTCGGTGATCAGGTCCATGCCGTCGGCGCCGTGATCGTCGAGCCGGCCGATGAACGGGCTGATGAAGGTGGCCCCCGCCTTGGCCGCCAGCAGGGCCTGGGCCGCCGAGAAGCACAGCGTCACGTTCGTCTGGATGCCCTCGGCCGCGAACTCTGCGGTGGCGGTCAGCCCCTCGCGGGTGAGCGGCACCTTGACGACGACGTTGGAGGCGACGCCCGCCAGCTTGCGGCCCTCGGCGAGCATGCCCGCGGTGTCCATGGCCGCCACCTCGGCCGAGACCGGACCGGGGACGATCGCGCAGATCTCGCCGATCACCTCCAGCATGTTGCGTCCGCTTTTGGCGATCAGGGAGGGATTGGTGGTGACGCCGTCCACGAGGCCCGTGGCGGCGAGGTCCTTCAGGACGGCGGTGTCCGTGGTGTCGAGGAAGAGCTGCATCGTGTCCCAATCTCTTGTTCCGGCCGCTTGTAGCTGCGAAGGGCTCGGGATCAAACCGCCCGCGCCGATGAGCCGAATCGCCTCCGTCCTGATCCCGATGCCGCTCCCCGAGGCGTTCGACTACGCCGAGCCGGAGGGCATGGGGCTGGCGGCGGGCGACCAGGTGGCCGTGCCCCTGGGGCCGCGGCTGATCCGCGGCGTGGTCACCGACCTGCGCGAGGCGGCGGGCGGGAACCGGCCGCTGAAGCCGGTGGCCGAGCGGCTGGACGAGCCGCCGCTGCCGCCGGGGACGCTGGAGTTCGTGCAGTGGGCCGCGCGCTACGCCGTGGACGCGCCCGGCCAGCCGCTGGCCATCGCGCTGCGCGGCGCGCGCGCGCCGAAGGCGCGGCCCCAGCGCGTGGTCCGGGCCACCGGCGCGGCCCCGGCGCGGCCGACGCCCGCCCGGTCGAAGGTGCTCGCGGCGGCGACGGCGCCCATGCCCCCGGCAGACCTGGCGCGGGCGGCCGGCGTCGGGGCGGGCGTCGTGAAGGGGCTGATCGACGAGGGCGTCCTGGCGCTCGACCACGTGGTCCCCGCCGCAGGCTTCCAGCCGCCGGACCTGACGCGGCGGGGCGCGGCGCTGAGCGACAGCCAGGCGGCGGCGGCCTCAGCGCTGTCGTCGTCGCTCGGCGGCTTCGGCGTCACCCTGCTCGACGGCGTCACGGGCTCGGGCAAGACCGAGGTCTACCTGGAGGCCGCCGCCGCGGCGCTGGCGGCCGATCCCGAGGCCCAGGTGCTGATCCTGCTGCCCGAGATCGCGCTCACCCAGGCCGTGATCGCCCGGGTCACGGCGCGCTTCGGCGCGGCGCCCGGCGAGTGGCACTCGGACGTCGCGCCGCCTGCCCGGCGGCGGGTGTGGGAAGGCGTCGCCGACGGCGGCTGCCGCATCGTGGTGGGCGCCCGCTCGGCGCTGTTCCTGCCGTTCCGCCGCCTGAAGCTGATCGTGGTCGACGAGGAGCACGACGGTTCGTTCAAGCAGGAGGACGGCTTCATCTACCACGCCCGCGACCTCGCCGTGGTGCGCGGCCGGATCGAGGACGCGGCCGTGGTGCTCGCTTCGGCGACCCCGTCGCTGGAGAGCCTGCGCAACGCCGAGACGGGCCGTTACCGCTGGCTGCGGCTGTCCGCCCGGCACGGGACGGCGCGGCTGCCGGACATCGAGCTGGTCGACCTGCGCGAGACTCCGCCCGAGAGCGGCCGCTGGCTCTCCCCGCCGCTGGTGCGCGCCATGGCCGAGACCTGGGAGCGCGGCGAGCAGACGCTGCTGTTCCTGAACCGCCGGGGCTACGCGCCGCTGGTGCTCTGCAAGGCCTGCGGCGAGCGGATGACCGCGCCCGACACCGACTCCTGGCTGGTGGAACACCGCTACACGGGCCGGCTGGTTTGCCACCTGACCGGGTTCTCCATGCCGAAGCCGGCGGCCTGCCCCCACTGCGGGGCGAAGGACAGCCTCGCCTCCATCGGCCCCGGCGTGGAGCGCGTGGAGGAGGAGGCGCGGGCGCTGTTCCCGGAGGCGCGGATCGCGGTCTTCTCCTCGGACACGGTGTTCGACGCGCGCGAGGCCCGGCGGCTGGTGGAGGCGATGGCGGCGGGGGACATCGACATCCTGGTGGCGACCCAGGCCGCCGCCAAGGGCCACAACTTCCCCAAGCTCACCCTCGTGGGCGTGGTCGACGCCGACCTCGGCCTGCGCGGCGGCGATCTGCGGGCGGCCGAGCGGACCTACCAGCTGCTGGCCCAGGCCACGGGGCGGGCGGGCCGCAAGGACCGGCCCGGCCGCGCGCTGCTCCAGACCTACGCCCCCGAGCACGCCGTGATGCAGGCGCTGAAGGCGCAGGACCGCGACGCCTTCGTGGCCGCCGAGATGGCCGAGCGGGAGCTGGCGGGCCTGCCGCCCTTCGGCCGGCTGGCCGCGGTGATCGCCTCGGGCCCCGACGCCGCCCAGCTGGACGCCTTCGTGCGCGGCATGGCCGAGGTCGCCCCCAACACGCCGGGCGTCGAGGTCTACGGCCCGGCCGACGCCCCGCTGGGGCTGGTGCGCGGCCGGCGGCGCAAGCGGTTCCTGGTCCGCGCCGACAGGGGGGTGGACCTGTCGGCCTACATGGCGGCGTGGCGCGCCCGCGTGAAGCCGCCGGGCCAGGTGCGCGTCGCGATCGACATCGACCCCTACAGCTTCCTGTAGCGGTGGGGGGGCCGGTGGAAGGCGCGTCCGCGTGAACCCCCCAACCCTGTCATCCCGGTTTCGCCGCAGGCGAAAACCGGGACCCATACGCGCCCGATGGCGGGGACGGCCCGCGGGCGGCGCCGCCGCGTCCTATCCGGACCCACGGAGTCTATGGGTCCCGGTCTTCCGCTTCGCGGAAACCGGGATGACAGCCCGGGGGAGGACTGTGGGAGGCGTGTGAACCCCCCAACCCTGTCATCCCGGTTTCGCCGCAGGCGAAAACCGGGACCCATACGCGCCCGATGGCGGGGACGGCCCGCAGCGGCGCCGCCGCGCCCCGGTCTTCCGCTGCGCGGAAACCGGGATGACAGCCCGGGAGGAGAAGGCGCCAGCGATCCCCCCCGGGTCGCGGTCAGTGCAGGACCTTGTCCTCGGCCGTGGGCTTCTTCCGCCGCGCGAGCATGTTGAGGGCCTCGACCCCCGCCGAGAAGGCCATGGCGGCGTAGATGTAGCCCTTGGGCACGTGCATCCCGAAGCCGTCGGCGATCAGGACCGCGCCGATCATCAGCAGGAAGCCCAGCGCCAGCATCACGACGGTGGGGTTGTTGTTGATGAAGTTGGCCAGC
>NZ_JAEUMN010000116.1 GCF_016793225.1 Phenylobacterium sp. | reverse complement strand
GAAAAGAGCCTGCGGTTGATGAGCGGCTATGGGCTGAAGACGATGTTCGTCGCCCAGAGCCTGAACGACATCGTCGAGACCTACGGACCCAACAACACCATCCTCGACAACTGCTTCGTCTACACCTCGTTCGCGGCGCTCGATCCCCTGACTCAGGACAAGGTCTCGCGCCTCACCGGGACAGTCTCGGAGACCCGGACCAGCCGCAGCGGCCCGGCCGGGCTCGGCGCAGGACGCAGTTCCGTCTCGCGCTCCGAGGTGGAGCGACCGCTTCTCGAACCCGGGGAAATCCGCGCCCTTCCGGACGACGAGCAGCTCGTCTTTGTGGCGGGCCAAAAGCCGCTGCGCACGCGCAAGGTCCGCTACGACGTGCGCCAACCCTTCCGCCGTCGCGCTGCGATCGCCGCGCCGGTGGGGCAGATCGATTCGCCAGGCCACCCTGCACACCCGTGGGCCGGCCGCCGCGCCCTGGGCGAGGACGCGAGCGCCGCACTGCCGCGCTTCAAAGAGGCGGTCGCCGCCATGGACGACCGCAAGGCGGCCGCCCGGGTCGCGGAAATCTACCAGAAGGCCGCGGAGGACCTCGCGGCACAGGACGCGGTCCTTGATCATCTGCAGGGAGGCCGCCGTGGCCAAAGCTGACGAGAAGCCCACCCCCCGCGTACAGGTCTATTTCGAGAACCCGAAGACCGAGCTGGCCTTGCGGCGCGAAGCGCGCGCCAACCGGATGACGCTGAGCCGCGCCGCCGAGCAGGCCATCTCGAGAGGCCTTCAGCGCCGTCCAGCCGCGGACCCCGAGGATCGGCTGCTGTCGCTGGATCGCGCCTTGCGCGATCACATGCGCGCCACCGCTCGCGACATGACCATCGTCCAGGAACTGCTGGTGGAGTTCGCGCGCGCGTTCTTCGCGCGCCTGCCCGACACGGCGGCGGACCAGGACCCACTGCTGCGGGCCGCGGTCGAGGCCCGCATCGGGCGCCTGCTGGACGCCGCCGCGGCGCGGATCGTGGCCGGCGGAACGCGCACGACGGACGAGGCGACCGCCGCCGAGCCACGGTCGTTCTCCACGGCCGCCGAATGACCGCGGAGGCGCTGGCCCAGGCCCGCCGGCGCGAGGCGCTGGAACACGCCCTGGGAGAGGTGGTGCTGCGGGCGCTGGCCGACCCGTCAGTGGTAGAGGTGCTCGCCAACCCCGATGGCCGCCTCGTCATCGACCGCCTGGGCGCTGGGCGCGTGGACGCGGGCGCCGCGCTCACCGCCCAAGCCCGTGAGCGGGTCATCCGACTGGTGGCCGACTATGTCGCCGAGCCGATCACCCGCGAGGACCCCCGGTTGTCCGGCGTGCTCCCCTCCGGCGAGCGGTTCCAGGGTTTTCTGCCGCCGGTCTGCGCCCAGCCTGCCTTTTCGATCCGCAAGCGGCCGGCCATGGTGTGGTCGCTGCAGGACTACGTCGAGACCGGCGTCCTGTCCGAGGCCCAGGCCAACCTCCTCAGGGCGGCTGTCCGCGAGCGCCGCAACATCCTCATCTCGGGCGGCGCCGGTTCGGGCAAGACGACGCTTGCCAACGCGATCCTGGCCGAGCCGGAGTTTGCCGCAGACCGGGTGTTCGTGATCGAGGACACGCCGGAACTTCAGTGTTCGGCCTGGGACCTCGTGGCGGTTCTCACGCGCCGCCATCCCAAACCCATCTCCGTCGCGGACCTCGTGCGCGATGCGTTGCGCATGCGGCCCGACCGCATCGTGGTCGGGGAAATGCGCGAGGGGTCCGCCGC
>NZ_JAEUMN010000066.1 GCF_016793225.1 Phenylobacterium sp. | reverse complement strand
GGACGATCCTCATGACTCGTTGCGCCGAGTCTTAGAGGAAGGCGGCGCGGGCGGCGATGCTGAGGATCGGCGCGGCGGCCAGGACGACGATGAAGGTCATCGCGGTGCGGTCGAGGATGTTCATGGTCTTGGCGAACATTTGTGGTCTCCGTCTGGTGTGCTGCGGTGCAGCGGGTGGTGGGTCGAAGCCCCGTGCTTCGATGTGATTATCGATACGGCCATATCGTTTTCCGATCACGTGAATATCGAGTAACGATATTAAACTTTTGCAATGCAGCGGGTCCGTTCGGAGGCTAGGGTCGCGGCGCGCCCAGGAGTGACGTCATGGCCCTGAAGCTCGAACCCGGGACCCGCCTGGTGGTGGCGACCCACAATCCCGGCAAGGCGCGCGAGCTGGCCGAGATCCTGGAGGGCCGTTTCGAGCTGGTGGCCGCCGGCGAACTGGGCCTGCCGGAACCCGACGAGACGGAGTCCACCTTCACGGGCAACGCGCTGCTGAAGGCGCGCGCGGCGGCCGAGGCCTCGGGGCTGGTGGCGCTGGCCGACGATTCGGGCCTGTCGGTGCGGGCGCTGGAGGGCGCGCCGGGGATCTATTCCGCGCGCTGGGCCGGACCCGCGAAGGACTTCGCCATGGCCATGCGCAAGGTCGAGGAGCGCCTGGAGGAGGCGGGCGCCGAGGACTTCGCCGCCTGGTTCACCTCGGCGCTGGCGGTGGCCTGGCCGGGCGGCCCGGCCGTGGTGGTGGAGGGCCGGATCGACGGGACCCTCAGCTTCCCGCCGCGCGGCGACAAGGGCTTCGGCTACGACCCGATCTTCGTGCCGCAGGGCATGGACCGGACGTTCGGCGAGCTGGAGCCCGAGCACAAGGACGGCATGAGCCACCGCGCGCGCGCCTTCGCCAAGCTCAAGGCGGCGCTGTTGTGACCCAGCCCCCGCCGCTGGGGGTCTATGTCCACTGGCCGTACTGCGCGCGGATCTGCCCCTACTGCGACTTCAACGTCTTCCGGGCGCGGGGCCGTGGTGCGGAGGCCGCCGAGCTGGCGCGGGCCATCGTGGCGGACCTGACGGCGCAGCGGGCGCTGACCGGGCCGCGGTCGCTGGTCTCGGTCTTCTTCGGCGGTGGGACGCCGTCGCTGATGGATCCGACCTGGGTCGCCGAGGTCGTGGCGACGGCCCGCCGACTCTGGACGCCGGCGGGGGACCTGGAGATCAGCCTCGAGGCCAACCCGACCGACGCGGAGGCCGGCCGGTTCGCCGCGCTCGCGGCCGCGGGCGTGAACCGGCTGTCGCTGGGGCTGCAGTCGCTGGACGACGCGGCGCTGGCGTTCCTGGGGCGCAACCACGACGCGGCCGAGGGACGGCGGGCCGCCGCCGCGGCCGCCCGCGCCTTCCCGCGGCTGTCGGTGGACCTGATCTACGCGTGGCCCGGCCAGACGCCCGCCGCCTGGGCCGGCGAGCTGCGCGAGGCCGTGGGGATCGGGGCCGAGCTCATATCGCCCTACCAGCTCACCATCGAGGACGGCACGGCGTTCGACCGCGCCGTGCGGCGGGGACGCTTCGCGATCCCGGCCGACGCCGCCGCGGCCGACCTCTCCGACACGACCCAGGACGTGCTCGAGGCCCAGGGCTTCGAGGCCTACGAGGTGTCGAACCACGCCCGAGGCGCGGCGGCCCGGTCGCGGCACAACCTCGTCTACTGGCGCGGCTGGGAC
>NZ_JAEUMN010000056.1 GCF_016793225.1 Phenylobacterium sp. | reverse complement strand
GGGGGAGCATGGTCGGGAAGGTCCTCCCCCGCTGGGGGAGGTCCGGCGGCGCGGAGCGACGGCGGGGAGGGGGTTCCCGCCCCCGCGTGTCCGCAGAAACCCACCCCCTCTCGCTTCGCGAGCTCCCCCAAGGGGGAGCATGGTCGGGAAGGTCCTCCCCCGCTGGGGGAGGTCCGGCGGCGCGGAGCGGCGGCGGGGAGGGGGTTTCCGCCCCGGACCGTCCCCTACCGCCCTCCCCCTCTCGCTTCGCGAGCTCCCCCAAGGGGGGAGCATGGTCGGGAAGGTCCTTCCGTCCGGCTTCCAGCGCTCGCCCCGCGACGGGAACAGCCCCCTGTGCGTTTCTGCGGCGAAACCGGGCGCTGGGGCGCTATTTGCCTTTGCGCGGCCATTTCGTCACACCCTCGCCTTGATCTTCACGCTATGCGCTCCGCCGCATGTCCCTGGAGCGCTCCGTGATCCGCATCCTCGCCGTCGCCGGCCTGTCCCTTTCCGTCCTCTCGGCCTGCAGCTCGGGGGGCGGCGACGCAGCCGCTTCGGACGACCCCAACGTGGCCCTGCGCCCACTGATCGCCCAGTGGAGCAAGGACATCGAGGCGACCCACTCGGCCTGCTCGGCCAAGGTCGAGGGCAAGGGCTGCCAGGACTTCCAGGTGACCTGCAAGGCGGAGCACGCCGTGGGCGCGGCCGACGCCCAGCGGGGCGTGACGGCGCAGGTGATCGCGGCCATGACCTTCGCGGGCCGCAACCCGGACGGCTCCACCGGCAAGTCCGGTTCGTCGTTCGCACTGTTCTCGAAAGCCGCCGACGGGTGGACGCGCGGCGAAGCGATGCCCGTCAACCTGCAGACCTGCGCGCCGGTGTAGGCCGGCTTCAGCCGCGCGCGCCGACGATCTTCTTCACCTGCGCCGCCTGGCGGCGGGCGACCGGCACCTCGGCGCCGGACTGCAGCACGACGGCCGACGGGCCGCCGGGGCGGCGCGCCAGGCGGACGATGCGGTCGCGCCGGACCAGGGCGCCGCGGTGGACGCGCAGGAAGTCGGCCGGGTCCAGCTCGGCCTGGAGCTTCCGGATGGCCTTGCGCACGAGGAAGCTGCGGCCCCGGCTGTGGATGCGCACGTAGTCGCGCTCGGCCTCGACCCAGTCGATCAGCGCCACGGGCAGCCGCAGCCGGTCGCCGCGGTCCGGCACCCAGATCTCCTCGGCGAAGCCGCTGGCGGGCGGCTCGGTCTCGGCGGCGCGCAGCGCCGCGACCACCTCCTCCAGCTCCACGATGCGGGACCGCGCGGCCCGGCTCTGAAGCGCCTTGCGGGCGCGTTCCAGCGCCGCGTGCAGACGGTCGAACTCCACCGGCTTCAGGAGGTAGTCCACGGCCGCGAGCTCGAACGCATCGGTGGCGAAGCGCGAGAAGGCGGTGACGAAGATGAAGGCCGGCGCCCGCTCGGGATCGATGGCCCGGGCGAGGTCGAGGCCCGACAGGCCCGGCATGCGGATGTCCAGCAGGACCACGTCGACGCCGCCGCCGGCGATGAGGCGCAGGGCCTCCTCGCCGGTGCTGGCCTGGCCCACCACCTCGGCGTCACGCGCCTTGTCGATGGCCATCTGCAGCCGTCGCAGGGCCGGGGGTTCGTCGTCGACGATCGCCACCCGCAGGGGCGTCGTCGCCTGCGCGATGTCCTGGATCATGCCCGCTCCAATGGAATTTCGACCGAAGCCAGGAAGCCCTGGGGGCGGCGCGGGCCGCAGGTGAGCTCGGCGGCCTTGCCGTAGATCAGCTCCAGCCGGCGGCGGACGTTCTCGAGCCCCAGGCCCAGCTTCGGCGGCGCATGCCCGGCGCCGTCCTTGCCGTCGTCCGAGACGGTCAGCCGCAGTCGCCCGTTCGAGGCCTCGGCCGAGATCTCGATGGTGACCGGCGCGTTCGAGCGCGCGACGCCGTACTTGACGGCGTTCTCCACGAGCGGCTGCAGGATCAGGCTGGGGGCCAGGGCGTCGCGCAGGTCGGCCGGGATGTTCTCCACGTAGTTCAGCCGGTCCTCGAACCGCGCCTGCTCGATCAAGAGGTACTGGCGCTGGGCTTCGATCTCGTCCGAGAGCGGCGCCTTGTCGGGCAGCTCCTTCTCCAGCGTGTGGCGCAGGAAGGAGGACAGCGAGAGCACCACCCGCTCGGCCCGCTCGTTCTCCTTGGCGAGGATCAGCGAGCTCAGCGCGTTGAGGGTGTTGAACAGGAAGTGCGGGTTGATCTGGTAGCGCAGCATCCGGTTCTGCGCGTCGATCGCCATGGCCTGCGACGCCAGAAGCCGCAGGTTCTTCTCCTTCAGCTCCTCCTCGTAGCGGATGGCGAAGTAGAGGGCGCACCAGCTGATGAACGTCCAGAAGAACATCGAGGCGGTGAACGAGAGCGAGATCGGCGAGAGGGGCTCGACCTTCCACAGCGGCGCGATCAGGTAGAAGACGACGTAGTTCAGGTAGGCGTAGGCGAAGCCCCCCAGGATCGACAGCACCACGGCGGCCACGAGCCGCCGCCAGATCGGCTGGTCGGCCAGGGCCGAGAGGATGCGGCCGATCAGGAGGCAGGCGGCAAAGCCGAAGATGGCCATGGCCAGGCGGCGCAGCGCCATCTCCCCCGCGTGCGGCATGGGGTCGGCCATCATGCGTGCGGTCACGATGACGTAGGTCAGCGTCCAGAGGACGAAGTTCGCGACCAGGTAGTTGTTGACGCGCGGCAGACGCATCGTGCCTCCCCCAGGCGGGCATTCTGACGCCTTCGGCGCCACAACCAAGGCCGCTGGTCGACGCAGCTGCGCCGTTCGCCGCAATTCCGGGCGCATTTCGGGGCGACCCGCGGCTTTCGCGCGCCCCGCGCCGCGACGGCGCCCCCGGCTGCGACCGCTTGTCGCGGCCGCCTGTCCGCCCGCTGCAAACCCCGACCTTTCGGCCGAGGCGCGACGCCCCTCGCCGCAATTCCCATGAAGCCGAAGCGGCCGCTGTCATGCTGGCCTCCGGAAGTCTCACGGAGAGGGAGATCGCGCGTGCCGGTGCGTCCGCCATCGCTCAGGGCCATAGCCGCTTTCGAGGCCGCCGCGCGGCACGAGAGCTTCACCAAGGCCGCGGACGAGCTCAACCTGACGCAGAGCGCCATCAGCCATGCGATCCGCTCGCTGGAGCTCCGGCTGGGGGTGGACCTCTTCGAGCGCTACGGCCGGACCGTCGCGCTGACCGAGCCGGGCCGTGCGTTCGTGAGCCGCCTTCGTCTGTCGCTGAACCTGATCTCGGAGGCCTTCGAGACGCCCGCGCGGCCGGGCCGGGCGCGCCTGGTGGTCGCCGCCAGCGCGGGGGTGGCCGAACGCCTGCTCGCGACACGCCTGCCCCAGTTCCTGGCCGGCAATCCCGATCGCGAAATCGAGCTCAGGACCGTGAACGGCGCCGCCGAGGTCACCGCGGGCGAGGCGGACGTCGCGGTCCTGTACGGCGCCGGCGCCTGCGCCGGGCTGACCCAGCGCCGCCTGGCGGGCGAGGTCCTCTTCCCGGTGGCCGCGCCGGGGCCCGACCTGCCGCGGCGCCCCGAGGAGCTGGTGCGGGCCGCGCTGATCCATCAGCCCGAGCACCCGTGGCGAGTCTGGCTGGAGCAGATCGGCCTCTCCGAGCTGCCGACGCCGGCGACCCTGATCGCCGACAGCCCGCTGGCCGCGCTGGAACTGGCGCGCAACGGCGCCGGCGTGTGCCTCGCCCGCGGGCTGCTCGTGCGCGACGACCTGCGGACCGGCCGCCTGGTCCGGCTCTTCGACGCCGAGGCGGCGCTGCGCGAGGACTACACCGCGGTCTGGAACCCGGCCTCGCCGCGCGCGGACCTGGTGCGGCCGTTCGTGGACTGGCTGGCGGGCGCCCTGGACCCCGGCCCGGCCCCGGTGCTGCACGCGGCCTGAGCGGGCGCCTTCCACGTAGCCTGCGCTAGCGGACGGCGGCCGGCTGCATGGGCGGCTCGTGCGGCGGCTCTGGTGGCCGCGCCGGCGCATGACGGTGGGCCAGCCGGCGGTATTCGGCGGCCGCCTCGCTGAAGACCTCCCGCCCCCGCCCCGGCTGGGCCGCGTCGGCGAGGCGCTGCACGCGCTCGGCTTCCGAACGGTAGTAGGCGGAGACGCTGGTCCGGGGCATGGGAGGCCGGAATTCCCGGTCCGGCCGCGGGTTCCCCACGCATGCGAAAAGGCCCCCGCGCGAGCGGGGGCCCTCCGTCGGGAGGTCCTAGAAGTCGGCCGTCAGGCCGATGAACAGGTAGCGGCCGAAGGAGTCGTAGAGCTGCGGCCAGGTGTTGCCGTTGCAGGGGCCGGCCGGGCAGCTGGACGCCCCGGTGAGCGGCGGGTCCTTGTCGAAGATGTTGTTCACGCCGGCCCGGAAGTTGAGGTTGTCCCGCATCGTCCAGGTGGCCGTCAGGTCGAAGTAGTCGCGGCTGCGCAGCACCCGGTCCGACTCGTACTGCAGCCCGGTGTTGTTGAGCTGCGGATCGTTCGAATAGGCGTCCAGCGTCACCTTGCTGAAGTGGCGCCACTGCAGCGAGAGCGAGAAGTCCTTGAACCACTCGCCGTACTCCAGCGGGGTGCGCCAGGTGAGGCGAGCCTTGTGCCGCCATTCGGGATTCGGCGAGGTCAGGCCGCCAGCCACCGAGCAGATCGAGCCGTAGAAGCCGGCGCAGTCGTAGAACGGCAGGCCGGGCAGCGTCTGGATCGCCAGCTCGTCGAGCCAGGTGCCCACGAAGCTGAAGGTCAGGCCGCCCATGTTCTCCATCCCGAAGTTGTCGAGATCGGTGCGGTAGCTGGCGTTGACGTCCACGCCCTTGGTGCGCAGGGCGCCCGTGTTGAGCGTGGTGTCGACGATGAAGCCCTGCGGCGACAGGAACAGCGAACCCTGCGCGTCACGATTGACCAGGCTGCAGAAGAACGGATCGAGGGTCTGCAGGCACTGGTTGATGGTCACGTCCTGGCCGATCTGGCCGATGTAGTCCTTCACCTTGATGTTGAAGTAGTCCACCGAGACGTTGAAGCCGGGCAGGAACCGCGGCTGGACCACGACGCCGAACGAATAGGTGTCGCTGGTTTCGGGATCCAGGTTCGGGTTGCCGCCGAGCTGGCCGTTGTACTGGTTGGCCGGGTTGTTCTCGATCGCCAGGACCTGGGCGGTCGTCAGGCCGAACGCCTGGGCGCAGGTGGCCACCAGCGGGTTGCCCGCCGCGAGCCCGGCGCAGGGATCCTGGGTGCCGTTCAGCACCACGTTCTGGGGGCTGAAGAGCTCCAGCACGTGCGGAGCGCGCACCGCGCGCTGGTAGCTGGCGCGGATCCGCAGGTCCTCCACCGGTTCCCAGTCGCCGGCGAGCTTGTAGGTCTCGGTCGTGCCGATCGTGGAGTAGTCGGAGTAGCGGAACGCCAGTTCCATCTGCAGCGAGCGCGCGAAAGGCATGTCGGAGACCAGCGGGATCCGGGCTTCGGCGAACGCCTCGTAGACATCGAAGCTGCCGTTGACCGGCGGGTTCGCCCCGCCGGCGCCGTTGAGCTGGCCGGACGAGGCCACGAAGTCGGCCGCGTAGTCGAGGGTCTCGCGACGGTACTCGGCCCCGAAAGACACGCCCACGCCCTGCTCGGCCCAGGGCGTCTTGACGCCGTAGTCCGTGAGGTCGCCCCCGAGCGAGAAGTTGACCACGCGCTCATGCAGGTTGCCGTTCTGGGTGGAGGGCGTCTGCAGGTAGTTGAGCGCCGCCGGCGTCACGCCGCCGACCTGGAAGATGTTGTAGGGCACGCAGGCCGTGTCGGTGCCGTTGATCACCGACGTGCAGGTCGGCACGCCGTTCACCGACACCACGTTCAGCGCGTTGGTGATGGCCTGCGTCCGGAAGAACGCCGTCTGCACCTGGCCGAACGAGACGCGGCCGTACTGCATGAACAGGTCGTAGTTCCAGTTGTCGTTCAGGTCGCCCTTCAGGCCGATCACGTAGCGGTACTGGGTGTGCTGGGTGGTGCCCTGCCGGCCGCCGCCTTCCACGTTCCGGCGCGCGACCGTGCCCGTGACCAGGCCGTTGGGGTTGGTGGCGCAGGTGCCGCCGCCCGAGGCCGCCGTGGCGTTGAGGCGGCCGCGCTGCTGGGCCGACAGGAACGGGTTCGAGCAGTTGAACGTGAAGTTGCCGGCGAAGATGCCGCCCGGCGCGATCTGATAGGTGGACTGGTCGTCCATGAACATCAGGTCGGCGTAGGCCGTGGCCCACGAGGCGACCTCGTACTCGGCGAACCCGCCCAGCACATAGCGGTCGTCGGGGCGCTGGAAGTAGTTGAGCGGGCCGAAGTTGTAGACGTCGTTGGCGTTCGAGGTCCGGAAGGTGTTCCCGGGCCCCGAGGTGTCGACGATGTTCCCGCCGTTCAGCGGGCCGAAGCGCGCCGGGAAGGCCGTGCCCGAACCGCCGCAGCCCCCGGCCGCGAAGTCGGGCGTGCCGGAGTTCAGCGTACAGGCGGAGAAGTCGCGGTTGGCCTGCAGGATCGGCTCGACGTGGCGGTAGCCGGCGTAGAGCGTGGCGTTGCCCTTGCCGTCCGGCGCATTGACGCCGATCACCAGGGTCACTTCCGTCGACTCGCCGTCGCGGACGTTGTCCTTCGGCAGCGCGTAGAACTGGGGCTGGGCCGAGGTGGCGGCCTTGGCGCGCACGACGTCGGCGATGTCGGAATGCTGGTTGTGCTGGTAGAGGCCGTACTGGGCGTCGAGGCGCACGCCCTCGAAGTTCTTCTGCATGATGAAGTTCACGACGCCGGCCACGGCGTCGGCGCCATACACGGCCGAGGCGCCGCCGGTGAGCACGTCGACCCGCTGCACGAGCGCCGCCGGGATGAAGTTCAGGTCGGCGGAGAGCGAACCGCCCAGGGTGTTGGGCGTGCCGGGCATCAGGCGCCGGCCGTCGATGAGGACCAGGGTCCGCGTCGCGCCGAGGCCGCGCAGGTTCACCGTCGCCGTGCCGGTCGACGAGTTGGAGATGGCCGCGCCCTGGGCGGCGAACGCCTGCGGCAGCGAGTTGATCATGTCCTCGACGCGCGTCACGCCCTGGGCCTTCAGGTCCTGGGCGTTGATGGCCGTGACCGGGCTGACGCTGGTCAGGTTGGGCGTCGGGATCCGCGTCCCGGTGACGACGACCTCCGACACCTCGTCGGCGTCGCCAGCCGCCTGCGCCTGGGCCTGACCGGCCCCGAGCGCCACCCCACAGATCATCGATGACGCCAGCAGGCGTGCGCGCATGCTCTTGATGTTCAAGGTCAAAATCCTCCAACGGCCGGCGGCGCAACGCGCGCGCCGGGCCGATCCCCACATGAAAGCCGGCCCCCTGGACACGGCCGGGGGCGCCCGACCGCGCGAACAGCGCCGCCTGGAGGAAAACTATTGTCGCGCTCAGCTTGGCTTTACTGAATTTGTCTTATGCGAGACATGAAGTCGGTTCATGTGTCGCCGCAAGCGCGTCACATCGCGCTCAGTCCTGAAGTCCGTTTTCGCGTTCTTATCCAGTCTCTTAGTTGCTCTCGCGCGAGGCCGGGCTCGGACGCCGCCAGGATTCGGCGCCCGCCAGCGCCGGCATACGTTGCCGGAAGAATGTTGCAAAAAGAGAACAGCGGTCGATGTAGGTTTCAGTCGTCACATGCATGTGACACATGAATGGCGTTCATGGAAAGTATGACGACAAGTCGTCACAGTCTCTATCCTTTGCAGTCTAAAGTCATCAGGCATCGGAACCCTCGGCGTCCGGTCGATTGCAGGAAGAGGCTGATATGACCGCCATCGCCTTCGAATTCGCCGCGGGCGCAGCGTTCCCGCGCTCCGCCGCGCCGGCGCATGCGCCCCGGGTCCTCTGGATCGATTCGGACGCGGCGGCCGTGGAGCCGGGCGCCGACATGCTGCGGCGGCACGGCTTCGAGGTCTCGCGCGCCGAGAGCGCCGCCGAAGCCCAGCCCATGCTCGACGCCGCCGGCGCCGACCTCGTGATCCTGGAGACCGCCCTGCCCGACGCCGACGGCCTGACGCTGTGCCGCCGGCTCTCCGAGGCGGAGACGGCGCCCGTGCTCGTGGTGGCGAAGGCCGCGGACACCCTGGACCGCGTCGCCGGCCTCGAGTTCGGCGCGGACGACGTGATGCCCAAGCCCACCCACCCGCTGGAGCTGCTGGCCCGCGTGCGCGCGCTGCTGCGGCGGGCGGCGCGGCAGACCCGCGGGAAGGCCGAAGGCGCGCCGCAGACGTGGCGGTTCGACGCCGAGCTGGGCTACGTGACCGCACCCTCCGGCCGCACCGTCCGGCTGAGCCCCGCCGACGCCGCCCTTCTCCGCGCGCTCGTGGCGCGGCCGGGCGAGGTGCTGCGCCGGGAAGCCCTGGTGACCCTGCTCCACGGCGAGGGCGGCACGGCGGGCGGGCGGTCGATCGACGCGCGCGTCGCGCGCCTGCGCCGCACGCTCGCGACGTGCGACGGCGCGGGCGAGATGATCAAGACGCTGCGTGGCGGCGGCTATCTCTTCCAGGCCCAGGTCATGGCCCCCAGCGGGCTCGCCGCCGCCTGACCGTCCGCAAGAGAGAAGAAGGATGGTGCCGCCAGGGTGACTCGAACACCCGACCTACGCATTACGAATGCGCCGCTCTACCGGCTGAGCTATGGCGGCTCCTGTCCGGGACGGGGCTTTTACCCGCAAGGTCACGATTTGCAAAGCGTCAGGCGCGCGCGCCAGTAGTCGTCCAGGGTGCGGACGAACGCCGCATGGGTCCAGCCTCCCGCGGCGGCGAGGGCCCCGGCCCGCATCGCCCCGGCCTCGGGACCATGCGCCTCGGCCAGCTCCACGGCCCGGACGAGAGCGTGGGCGGCCGCCTCGCAGTCATCCTCGCCGACCCACAGGCCGTTGTCCGCATTGGCGTACTCGCGGGCGCCCAAGCCCGTGAAGCCGGCGATCAGGCAACCGCTGGCCATGGCTTCGGCGATGGTCAGGCTCATGCCCTCGAGCCGCGCGAGGCTGAGGAACACCGAGGCCGACGCCAGGGCGGACGCCGTCTCGGCCTCGGTGCGGCCGTCGATCAGCGCCCAGCGGTAGTCGCAGCCGGGGCGCAGGCGGGCGTAGAGGTGGCGGATCACCCTCAGCTCGTTGCGGCGCTTGCGCGGCGTGCACGCGATGACGCGCGCCTTGGCCGCCGGGCGGAACAGACGCTCGTCGGCGAAGGCCGGAACGGTCGCCACCTCGTCGTGATCGACGTAGCGGCGGACCCAGGCCGAAACCCCGTCGCTGCAGGTCATGAAGGTGCGGTAGACGGCGGCGCGCTCCGGGGGAATGGCCGGCAGGCCCAGCACCGAGGAATAGGGGTTCTGCACGAAGACGACCTTGGTGTTCGGAAGGGCCGCTGCGGCGTTCAGCTCGGCCGCGGCGTCGTCGGGAAACACCAGGATGTCGTCGGGCCGGGGCGCGCCGGAGGTGCGCTCGACCGGCGCCTCGTGGCGGAACCACCTCGGCAGCGGTCCCGACGGCGGCGCGCGCACCACGGCGTCGAAGCCCAGGGACACCAGGGCCTCCACGTGGCGGAAGGCCATCTTGTTGCCCCCGCTCGGAAACTCGGGATTGGGGACGAGGTAGACGATCCGGGGCACGCGCAACGCCTCCGAGGAGCTCGGCGCGGCGGACGGGTCCGGCGCCCACTTGGGTTACGCGAAAGGGGCGCGAACGCGCCTCGGCGCTACCGATAGCCGTCAGGATCGCGGCAAGGCAACGCCGGCGTCACGCGGCGGCGCTTCGGGCGCCCAGATCCGCGGCCCCAGCCAGGCCACCCCGATCCCGGCCGCGACGCACACGACGCACAGCGTCACCATGATCCAGAACACGGGTCCCATCAGCGGCCGGAGCGGCGCATCGTCGGGATCGGGCTGTGCGGCCTCCGGGGGCTCGGGCGGGATCATGCTGCCGGCTCAGGGCCGCCGGTCGATCAGGTTGAGCAGAGCCGCCTCGAGCGGGAACGGGGGGAACGCCTTGGCGGCCATGGGCGTGCGCGCCAGCGGCTTCACCACCGCCTTGGACAGCCCCAGCGCCCGCAGGCGGGGCGCGGGATGCGCCTTCAGCACCTTGGCGAGCACCTGCGAGGCGCGCGGGCTGTGCAGCAGGACAGCGTCGCAGCGGGCCAGGTCCTCGGCCTCGGCCGCCTCCAGCGCCACCGGGGCGGTCTCGTAGAGGATCAGCCGGCGCGCCTCGACGCCGTGCTTCTCCAGGGAGCCGGCCAGGTCGCCCGCCGGCTCGGCCGCGCCCGGGTGCAGCACCGCCCCGCGCAGTTCGCCGCGGCGCACCGCAATGCCCTCGGCCAGGGCCTCCACGTCGCCGTCCGCGGAGAGCACCGACCGGAAGCCCGCGCTGCGCGCCGCCTGCGCCGTCGCGGCGCCCACGGCGAAGACCTTGAGGCTGCGCTCGCCGCTGGCGTCGGCGAAGGCGCGGACGCCATTGGCGCTGGTGAAGGCGAGCGCCGCGACGCCGCGCAGGTCCACCTCGACGTCCGGCAGGACCTTCACCGCCAGCAGCGGGGCCACGACGGCGTCGTGACCCAGCGCGCGCACGCGCTCGGCCGTGACGTCGGCGCCGGGCTGGGCGCGGGTGATCCAGATCCTCTGCCTTCGGGCCATGTGGCGGGGTCTCTTGTCCGGCGGCGCCGGGGGCGGGATCGACGATGCGGCCACCCGCTCCGGTCTTCAATCCCCGGATCGCCACACGGGCCAAGATCGCCGCCGAGCGTGGCCGTTGGGCGACGGCGCCGGGTCAGAGGACGATGGCGTCGCCCCCGTCGGCCTTCACCGCCGCGCCGAGCGAGGCGCCGAGGTCGCGGGCGGACGCCATCGGATCGGACAGCTGCGAGAGTTCGGACGCGCCGACGTGGCGGAACCGCGCCGTGCCGCCGGGGGACAGGGCCTCGACGACGAGGTTGAGCGTGCCGCCGCTCAGCCACGCATGGGCGCCGACCGGCGTCTTGCACGAGCCCTCCAGCGCGGTCAGGGCGCCCCGCTCGGCGGCGACGCAGAGCGTGGTGGTCTCGCACACCAGCCCCGCGACCCAGGGCTTGTCGCGGTCGGCTTCGCGGGTCTCGACGGCGAGGGCCCCCTGGCCCGGCGCCGGCGGCGACTCCACGGGATCGATAAGGCTCTTCACCTCGCCGTCCAGGCCCAGCCGGCGAAGGCCCGCGTAGGCCAGCAGGATGGCGTCCGCCTCGCCCGCGGCGAGCTTGGCCAGCCGGGTGTCCACGTTGCCCCGCAGCATCTGGACGTCGAGGTCGGGCCTGCGGTGCAGGCACTGGGCCTGGCGGCGCAGGCTGGCGGTGCCCAGACGCGCACCCTGCGGCAGGTCTTCCAGGCGTTCCGGACCGCGGCTCAGGAAGGCGTCGCGCGGGTCCTCGCGCTCGGGCACGGCCGCGATGCACAGGCCCTCGGGGAGCAGCGCCGGCATGTCCTTCATCGAGTGGATCGCGCAGTCGATCCGGCCCTCGAGCATCGCCTCCTCGATCTCCTTGGTGAAGAGCCCCTTCCCGCCGATCTCGAGCAGGCGGCGATCCTGCACCCGGTCGCCGGTGGTGGTGATGACGATGAGGGGGGCGACGGCCTCCACCTCGGCGGGGTTGGCGGGATCGGCCCCGAGCAGCGCGGCGATGCGGCGCTGCATGTGGCCGGCCTGGGCGAGGCTGAGCTTCGACCCGCGGGCCCCGATACGGACGACAGGTTGCGTGGCCACGGGCGGCAGTCTACCTCGGAACGAAATCTGACGTGGGCTGCTACAGGAGCCGCCCGCCCCCGGCAACCGGATGACCACGCTTCCACCCGCCACCCAGACCGTCCTCGGCCTCGAAACGAGCTGCGACGAAACCGCCGCGGCCGTGGTGCGCCGCCATGCGGACGGCCGCGTCGAAGTGCTGAGCTCGGTGGTCGGCAGCCAGATCGCCGCGCACGCGCCGTTCGGCGGCGTGGTGCCCGAGATCGCCGCGCGCGCGCATGTGGAGTCGATCCAGGCCATCGCCGAGGCGGCGCTGCGCGAGGCGGACCTCGGCTACGGCGACCTCACCGGCGTCGCGGCGACGGCGGGACCCGGCCTGGTGGGCGGCGTCATGGTGGGTCTCTCGTTCGGCAAGGCCGTGGCGCTGGCCCGAGGGCTGCCCCTCGTCGCGGTGAACCACCTGGAGGGCCACGCCGTCTCGGCCCGGCTCGCGGCTGACCTGCCCTACCCGTTCCTGCTCCTGCTGGTCTCGGGCGGGCACTGCCAGCTTCTCAGCGTGGAGGGCATCGGCGCGTGCCGCCGGCTGGGGTCCACGATCGACGACGCCGCCGGGGAAGCGTTCGACAAGATCGCCAAGGCCCTGGGCCTGCCCTACCCCGGCGGTCCGGCGCTGGAGCGGCTGGCCGAGGGCGGCGACCCCGCGGCCTACGAGCTGCCGCGGATGCTGCTCGGCCGCAAGGACTGCGACTTCTCGTTCTCGGGGCTGAAGACCGCGGCCGCGCGGCTGGCCGAAGGGGCCACGACGCCGGCGCAGCGCCGCGACCTCGCCGCGGCCGTGCAGGCGGCGATCGCCGGCCAGCTCGCCGAACGGTCGGACCGCGCCATGAAGCTCTACGCCGCGGAGCACGCCGGCTCGGGCCTGCGCTTCGTGGTGGCGGGCGGCGTGGCCGCCAACGGGACCGTCCGGGCGCGGCTGCAGGCCGCCGCCGCCGCGAACGGCTTCGCGTTCGCCGCGCCGCCGCTGGCCTACTGCACCGACAACGCCGCCATGATCGCCCTGGCCGGGGCCGAGCGGTTGGCGGCCGGACTGTCCGACCCGCTGGACGCCGTGGCGCGGCCGCGCTGGCCGCTCGACGAGGTCGCGGCGGCGGCGGCGCCGACCCACAAGGCCGGCCGCAAGGGGGCCAAGGCATGACCGGCGCGCTCGACCGCGTGGGGGTGATCGGCGGAGGCGCCTGGGGCACGGCCCTGGCGCAGGTGTGCGGCCGGGCGGGTCGCGGGGTGACGCTCTGGGCGCGCGAGCCCGAGGTGGTCGAAGCCGTGAACCTGCGGCACGAGAACGGGGTCTTCCTGCCCGGCGTCCCGCTCGACCCGATGATCCGGGCGACGGGCGAGATGTCCGCGCTGGCGGACAGCGATTTCATCCTGGCCGTGGCGCCGGCCCAGCACACCCGCGCCGCGCTGTCGGCCTTCGCGCCCCACGCGCGGCCGGGCCTGCCGATCGTGCTCTGCTCCAAGGGCGTCGAGCAGGGCTCGCTGAAGCTGATGACCGAGGTGCTGGCCGAGACGGTCCCGCAGGCCGCGGCCGCGGTGCTGTCGGGGCCCAGCTTCGCCGGCGAGGTGGCGCGCGGCCTGCCGACCGCGGTGACCCTGGCCTGCGCGGACGAAGCCCTGGGCTGGGCGCTGGCCGAGGCGATCGCCACGCCGACCTTCCGGCCCTACCTCGCCGGCGACCTCGCCGGAGCCGAGGCCGGGGGCGCGGTGAAGAACGTGCTCGCCATCGCCTGCGGCATCTCGGAGGGCCGCGGCCTTGGCCGATCGGCCCACGCGTCCCTCATCACCCGCGGCTTCTCGGAACTCACGCGGCTGGCGATCGCCCTGGGCGGCCACGCGGAGACCGTCGCGGGCCTCTGCGGGCTGGGCGACCTGGTGCTGACGTGCTCCAGCCCGCAGTCGCGGAACATGAGCGTCGGGCTGGCCCTCGGCGGCGGCCAGACGCTGGAGCAGGCGCTGGCCGGAAAGCTCTCGGTGGCGGAAGGCGTGGCGTCGGCGCCCGCGGTGCGCGACCTGGCGCGCCGCCTGGGGGTCGAGACGCCGATCTGCGAGGCCGTGGCCGCGATCCTGGCGGGCGAGGTCGGCGTGGACGACGCGATCCGCGGCCTGCTCGCCCGCCCCCTGCGCGAGGAGACCTGAATGCCGCTGTTTCTGCTCACCTGTATCGACAAGCCCGATTCGCTGAACGTCCGGATGGGCGCGCGCGAGGCGCACCTCGCGTACGTCCGCCAACGGCTGGACCAGGTGAAGGTCGGCGGGCCGCTCCTCGACGACGCCGGCGACATGGCCGGGTCGATGCTGATCCTGGACCTGCCGGACCTGGCCGCCGCCGAGGCGTTCACGCGCGACGACCCCTACGCCCTGGCTGGACTGTTCGAGCGGGTGGAGATCCGCCCGTTCCGCGTCACCGTTGGCCAGCTCTGAGCCTGCCAATCCCGCCCGTCCGCCGGCTGGCGTGCGGTTGTGCGCCCTCGACGAGATCGGCGACCCGGGCGGCAAGTCCTTCCGCTTCCGAGAGGGCGATCGGCTGTTCGCCGGCTTCGTGCTCCGCCAGGGCGACGGGGCTGCGGGCTTCGTGGATTCGTGTCCGCACGCGGGCTGGCCGCTCGCGCCCCTCGACGACCGCTACCTGACGCGCGACCAGCGCCACATCCTGTGCGCCGGCCATGGCGCGCTGTTCACCCTGGACGGGCTCTGCGTGTCCGGCCCCTGCCATGGCCAGCGCATCGCGCCCTGGCCGGTCGCGGTGCGCAACGGCGAGGTCTGGACCGTCTAGAGGCTAAAGCGAGAGCTTGGGCGCTTTCGATCCCACTTGTGGGGACGCGCTCTGAAGCCGGCCGTCAGGGCTTCGCGGCGCGCTCCCTCGCGATTTCGGCCAGCGCCGCCTCGGCCCGGCCGACGGCGGCGGCGTCGTTGCGGTTGCGCGCCTCGATGAGCTGGCCCGTGGCTTCCATCTCCCGCACCGGCAGCAGGTGGCTCGCGTCGGCAGGCTTGAAGGGAAGCGTCTGGATCTTCGCCAGCACCGCCCGCTGGCGCGACGCTTCGGGCGTCTCGCCGACGCCATAGCCGAAGATGAAGTCGTCGATCTGCTTCCGGAGCGCCGGATCCAGGTCCCTGCGCCGGACGATCGGATCCTCGGGGATCCTGGGCGAGCGCCAGACGATCTCCACCGACGAAAGCGTGCGACGCGCGATGTCCGTGTCCAGGAGCTGAAGCCGCTCCATCGAGGCGGTGTTGTTGGTGGCGGCGTCGAGCAGGCCCCCCGACACGGAGAAGAGGTTGGTTTCGTGGTTGGCCGAGCGGACGGTCTTGAAGCACGCGGCCGGGTCGATCTTCCGCGGCGCGAAGAGGTAGGTCATCGGCGCCAGCGTGCCCGACGTGGACTTGGGATCGCCCATGCCGAACGAAAGGCTTCGGTCGCACTTCAGGATGTCGTCGAGGGTCCGTCCCGACCCCTTCTTCACGATGATCACCGCCTCGTAGCCGTCGACCCCGTTCGGGTTGACCGACCGGGCGAAGACCTCGCCGCCGGCCCGGCGCACGGCCTCGAGGCCCGACTGGTTGGTGAACCAGCCGAGGTCGGTCTGCTTGAACCGCATGGCCTCGACCAGCGCGGTGTAGTTGGAGCCGTAGTACGCCTTCACCGGCCGGCCGAGGGCCTTGGACATGTCGGCCAGGAAGGGCGCCCAGTCGGCTTCGGCGCTGGCCTGGCTCTCGGCCGAGAGGATCGAGAAGACGATCTCCTGGCGCTCGGCCTCCTTGGGCGCGGCGCAGCCTGCGAGCGCGGCGCAGGCGGCGGCCAGGCCCAGGATCGTTCTGCGGTTCATTTCGTCTCCAGCGGCGGCAGCCGAAAGCCCACCACCTCGCGGGCGGCCCGATTCACGCCGAACATGACGCCGCTTTGGCTGGGGTCAAAGACGATCGCCTGGCCGGGGACCGGAATTCCCACCGTCGCCACCAGCTTCAGGACGCCGCCGCCCGGAGGCGCCTCCATCACATAGAGCTCCGGACGGTCGTGGCCGGTCACATAGAGCCGCCCGTCGGGCCCCAGGGCGCCGCCCGAATTGCTGTAGGGCGCAAAGCGGCCGAGGACCTCGGGCGGAAACGTCCAGCGCGCCGCCTCGCGCCAGCCGTCGTCGAAGCGGACGACGGTGGTGGCGCGGTGATCGCGGCCCGGCTCTCCTCCGCGCCCGTCGTAGTTGGCGAACCCCGCCCACCATCCGCCGCCGTGGCGGTCGACCCAGGTGAGCGACCCCGGCGCGCCCGGCAGCGGGATCGTGCGCAGGTGGCGCAGCGTGGCCGGGTCGAAGACCTCGACCTGCGAGGTCATCGGGACCTTGGGATAGTTCGAGGCCGCGCAGACCAGTTCGGCGCCGATGACGGCGCAGGAATTCATGTGCGGGAACTTCGCCGGGTCGCCGCGGAATTCGCCCAGGCGCGCGCCGGTCTTCCGGTCGTACCGCGCGATGACCGAGTTATCGACGGCGTAGATCGACCGGGCGTCCACCGCCACGCCCTGGTCGGCCTCGGGCGCGGGGAGGCGGGTGAGGGCCACGGCGGCGGCCAGCAGGACTTCAAGCACGGGACAGTCCGGGCCGGCCCGCCTCGACGACGAAGGCGGCCAGGTCGCGCACGGGCGAGGACGGCACGAACGCATTGTCCACCGCCCGGAAGGTGACCCGGCAATCCCGGGCGGTGAGCTCCACCCGGCCGTAGCCGCGGCGCTGGCCCTCGGCGAACTTGAGGTGCGGATTGCGCGCCACGCTGGCGGCGAGGCTATCGTTCGCCGCGCCCAGCGAGCTGATCGAGCCGCCGACGAACTCGCTGGCGAGCGGCGCATCGCCCGGCCGCAGGGCGAGGTCGCCGGCGAAGAAGCAGTGGATGTCGCCGCCAAGCGCCACGGGGTTCGGCGTCTTCGCGTCGCGCCAAGTCTCCAGCACGCGCCGCCGGGTCTGGGCGTAGCCGTCCCAGCCGTCGTTCGAGACGCGGCCGTCGTCCAGCTTGAGCTCGCCCATCAAGTACTGCTGGGCCAGCACGTTCCAGCGCGCGGGGCTGTCCTTGGCGCGGCCCTCCAGCCAGCGCTCCTGCGTCCGCCCCAGCAGCGAGCGCGAGGCGGCCGTCCGGTCGGGACAGTCGTAGGGGATGCGCTTCTCGTCCGAGACCGCCTCGCAGGTGCGACGATCCCGGTACTGGCGGGTGTCGAGGAAGTTCAGCCGGGCCAGGCTTCCCCAGTCCAGCGACCGGTAGAGCTGCAGGTCCGGGCCCACCGGGACCTGCTTCCGGCGGAGCGGCATGTTCTCGTAGTAGGCTTGGTAGGCGGCGGCGCGGCGGCGAAGAAACGCCTTCGGGTCGGGGTTGCTGCGGTCCTGGTCGCGGCCGTAGTCGTTGACCACCTCGTGGTCGTCCCAGATCACCATCCAGGGCGCCGCGGCATGGGCGGCCTGCAGGTCGCCGTCGGCCCGGTACCAGGCGTGCCGCAGGCGGTAGCCGTCGAGGTCGACCGGCTCCTGCGGCGGGTGCGCCCGCAGCGCGCCCGCCTTGGCGGCCTGCTCGTAGATGTAGTCGCCGAGGAAGAGCACCAGGTCGGGCGTCTCGGCGGCGATGCCGGCGTGCGCGGACCAGAAGCCGGCCTCGAACTTCTGGCACGAGCCATAGGCGAGCCGGAGCCGCTCGACCGGCGCCCCGGCCGCCGGGGCCGTGCGGGTGCGGCCCAAGGGGCTCTGGTGGCCCGCGGCGGTGAAGCGGTACCAGTACTCCCGGTCCGGCCGCAGCCCGCCCACCTCCACATGCACGGCGTGGCCGGCCTCCCAGGCGGCGATGGCCTGGCCCCTGCGCGCGACGCGCGTCAGGCCGGCGTCCTCGGCCACCAGCCACTCGACGATGACCGGCGCCCGGCCCATCCCGAAGCCGGGCTCGCGCGGCCGCGGCGCGATGCGCGTCCAGAGGACCACGCCGTCGGCCGTCGGATCGCCCGAGGCCACGCCGAGCCCGAACGGATACTCGGCCATCCGCGTCTGCGCGACCGCCGAGGTCCACGCGCCCGGCATGAGCGCCGCCCCCGCGAGCCACGCGGCCTGGCGCAAGAGATGGCGCCGGTCGGTCACCACCGGGCCTGCACGCCCACGTAGTAGGTCCGCTTGTAGCGCTCGTAGTTGGTCAGCCAGTCTTCGCGGCCGCCCTGGTACTCGCGCAGCTTCTCGTCGGTCAGGTTCTGCAGGTCCACGTACACCTCGACGCGATCGCTCAGAGCATAGCTTACCTTCGCGTTCAGGCGGCGATAGTCGTCATCGAAGGTGTCGGCGTCGAGATTGCCGCCGATCGACTGCGGCGCCTTGCCGGTGTGGTGGTAGGAGAGCGCCGCCTCGATCGGGCCCTTCTGGTAGAAGAGCTGGGCGCCCCACAGGAGGTCGGACTGGCCGATGAAGGGCAACTCGCCGCGGCCCGGGACGGTCAGGTCCGAGTCGGTCAGGGTGACGTTCGCCGCCACCCCGAACCCGCCCCACAGGCCGGGCAGGAAGGTGAACTGCTGCTGGTACTGCACTTCGAGACCGCGGATCTCGCCCCGCTCGGCGTTCTGGGGCTGGGTGTAGAAGAGGCGGCTGAAGGTGCGGCCGTCGAGCTGCACGCCGGTCCGCGTCTCGCGGAAGCTGAAGATCGGATCGTCGATGCGCTTCAGGAAGGCGCCCGCGGAAAGCAGCCCGCCCGGCGCGAAGTACCATTCGACGGAGAGGTCGAAGTTCTCGGACCGGAACGGGTCCAGGTCGACGTTGCCTTCCGAGAGCTCGCCGTCGAGCGTTCCGTCCGGGTTGGTCACCACGGTGAGCAGGCCGCCCGGCCGAAGCTGCGGGTACTGCGGTCGGCCCAGCGTGTGCGTGTAGGCGGCGCGGACGATGACGTCCTCCGCGGGCGTCCAGCGCAGGTGCACGTTCGGCAGGAAGTCGCTGTACTCGCCGCTGCGCCGGACGGCAGTGACCACGCCGCCGCTGAGGCGGAAGCCGCGGATGTCGGTCTCGGTGGACTCGACCCGCCATCCGGCCAGGACGGTCACCGCGCCGAGGTCGATGTTCGCCATCGCGTAGCCCGCCGCCACGCGCTCGGTCAGGCTGTAGTCGCTGAGCGTGTCGTTGGACAGGCTGGTGGCGTTGTTGCGGACGATCCTGGGGCCGTTCAGGTTCTGCGCGGTGAACGCCTTGATCGCATCCTCGTCGATCACGAAGCGGTTCGCGTAGGCGGCCTCGCCCAGCGAGACCGCCATGTCGGGCCCCCGCAGGCCGAAGTCGGCCAGGGTGAACCGGTTGGCGGCGGCCGCGGCGCGCTCGAACAGGTCGGTGCGGCCGTCGAACTTCTTGTCGGTCTCGCGCAGCTTGAACCCGACCTTCAGGAAGCTCTCGTTCCCCATGTCGAGGTCGCGGCGCAGGTCGAAGCGGGCGGCCTTGTTCGTCTCCTCGCCGCTCTCGTCCTGCGCGGTGTACTGGCGGAAGCCCAGGTCGCTGGCGGCCAGGTTGCGCGGCGTGGCGGTGTAGAGCAGCGGGCCCATGTCGAAGTCGACCGTGGCGGCGCCGCCCCGGAACAGCCAGAGCTGGTTGGGCTCGATCAGCTCGTTGTAGCCCCAGGAGACGTCGTACTCGACCCGCCAGGGCCCGCGGACATGCCAGGCGCCCAGCTGGAAGGTGGAGAGCGACTTCTCCTTGTATTCCGTGCGCAGGTCCTGCCGCGCCTCGACGTTGCGCGCGACGCCGGTCGTCCCGTCCGGGTTGAGGGTGACGTTGGCGAGGTTCGACGCGAAATCCAGCCGGAACCGCTGGCGGTACTCGTTCTCGGTGAAGCGCGAATACAGGCCGCGGAAGAACACGCGGTCGTCGTCGCTCGGCCGCCACTCCACGGCGCCGCTGACCCCGATCCGCTCGCGCTCGAGCGTGTAGTTCGTGAACTTGAGGTTGATGGGCAGGCCGCCGCGGGCGACGCCGGGCACGGTGCGCCAGTCGTCCGGGAAGAGGCCGTCCGAACGGTAGTCGCGGTACGAGTAGCTGACGCCCAGCAGCGCACCCCAGTCGCCGCGGACCATGCCGAGGGTCACGTCGCCCTGGACGGGGGTCTTCTCGTTGAACTCCTGGTAGCCGACCTGGGCCGAGACCTGGGCCGTGAGGTTCTTGCCGGAGTCGAAGGGGGATCGGGTGACGAGGTTGATGGTCCCGCCGATGCCCTGGGCGTCGCGGTCCGGCGTCACCGCCTTCAGCACCTCGAGGCGCCCGAGCAACTGCCCGCTGACGATGTCCAGCGGCAGGGCGCGGCTGTCGCCGTCCGGGTTGCCCACCTCGACGCCGTTCAGCGTCACGTTGTTGAGCGTCGAGGGCGTGCCGCGGATCGAGACATAGCGGCCCTCGCCCTGGTCGTAGGCGACGCCGACGCCGGGCAACCGCTCTAGGTTCTCGGCCACGTTCTTGTCGGCCAGCCGCCCGATGTCGTCGGCCGCGATCGCGTCGACGACGCCGAGCGCCTCCCGCTTGGTCTCGATGGCCAGCTGCTGCGAGGCGCGCTGGCCGGTCACCACCAGCTCCTCGACCGCCTCCTGGGCGAGAGCCGGCGAAGCGGCGAGCGCAGCGCCCAGCGCCGCTCCGCTCACGGTGCAAATCCAGCGCGTCATGGACATCCCCTTCTGACTGAGGCAGCCGCTTAGGCGGCCCGCGTGTCAGTCGCGCTGCGGTTCGACGATGGTCCCGTGACGATTCATAGCGCTTGAGCGTCCGGCCCATGGGCTGTAGGCCGCGCAGCCATGCTGCAAGGACTTTCCCACCAGGCCCGCGAGGCCCGGAGCTGGCCGTTCGAGCAGGCGCGCCTGCTCCTGGACCGCGTCACCCGCCTGCGCCTGTCGGACGCCGAGCGCGACCTGGCCGCCACGATGTTCGGCGAGGGCAAGTACCTGGAGGCCGTCGCCGCCCTGCCCGCGCTGGCGAAGCCGGTGGTGTTCCAGTGCGGCTACGGCGCCTCGGGCCTCCCCCACCTGGGGACGTTCGGCGAGGCGACCCGGCCGACCATCGTGCGCAACGCCTTCCGGGCGCTGACCGAGGACGCCATCCCCACGACCCTGATCGTCTTCTCCGACGACATGGACGGGTTCCGGAAGATCCCCGACAACGTGCCCAACCGGGAGATGCTGGAGGAGGATCGCGACAAGCCGGTGACGTCGGTGCGCGACCCGTTCGGCGAGTACGAGAGCTTCGGGGCGCACAACAACGCCCGCCTGCGCGCCTTCCTGGACGGCTTCGGCTTCGACTACACCTTCATGAGCTCGACCGAGACCTACAGGTCCGGCCGGTTCGACGACGTCCTGCTCCGCATCCTGGCGCGGTTCGACAAGATCCAGTCGATCATGCTGCCGACCCTGGGCGAGGAGCGGCGGGCGACCTATTCGCCGTTCCTGCCGATCAGCCCGAAGTCCGGCCGCGTGCTGCAGGTCCCGACCCTGGAGCGGCATGTCGAGCGGGGCACGATCGTCTTCCGGGACGAGGACGGCGAGCTCACCGAAGTCCCCGTCACCGGCGGCCACGTGAAGCTGCAGTGGCGGCCCGACTGGGCGGCGCGCTGGACGGCGCTGGAAGTGGACTTCGAGGCGTCGGGCAAGGACCTGGTGGACTCCGTGCGGGTCTCGAACCGGGTGTGCCAGGCGCTGGGCGGGACGCCGCCCGAGGCGTTCCACTACGAGCTCTTCATGGACGAGAACAACACGAAGATCTCGAAGTCCAAGGGCAACGGCCTGACCATGGAGGAGTGGCTGCGCTACGGCACGCCCGAGAGCCTGACCTACTACATGTACCAGTCGCCGAAGTCGGCGAAGCGGCTGTTCTTCGACGTGATCCCGAAGGCGACCGACGAGTACCTGCAGCAGCTCGACGCGCTGAACCGCAAGAAGGCCGAGGGCGACAACGCGGCGCAGCTCGACAACCCCGCCTGGCACGTCCACGGCGGCCACCCGCCCGGCAAGGGCTCGCCGGTGAGCTTCTCGCTGCTGCTGAACCTGGTCTCGGCGGCCGACGCCTCGACCAAGGACCTGCTGTGGGCCTTCATCGGCCGGTACCTGCCGGGCGCGACGCCGGCCAGCGAGCCGCTGCTCGACAAGCTCGCGGGCTACGCGATCAACTACTACGAGGACTTCGTGAAGCCGGCGAAGCGGTTCCGCGCGCCGACCGCGCAGGAGCACGCGGCCATGCGGGCGCTCGTGGAAAAGCTGCGCGCGCTGCCGGCGGGGGCGGACGCCGAAGCGATCCAGAACGAGGTGTTCGAGGTGGGCAAGGCCGCCGGCTTCGAACCGCTGCGCCTTTGGTTCGCCGCGCTCTACGAGGTGCTGCTGGGGCAGAGCCAGGGGCCGCGCTTCGGCAGCTTCGTCGCCATGTTCGGCGTCGACCGGACCATCGAGCTGATCGAGCGGGCCCTGGCCGGAGAGCTCGTCGCGGGCTGAGCCGCGCCGTTCAGTCCTCGTCCGAGCCGATCGGCATGCCGGGCGGCGCCTCCGGCCGCCGTTTGGGCTGGGCCAGGACACGCGCCAGCTCGTCCCTGTCGGTGAGCAGGGCCGCCAGCGTCAGGCGGTGCGCGCGCTCCGAGGCGTCGGCGCCCTGGGCGGCCTTCAGGCGCGCCGCGAGGTCCGAGAGGCGCTGGCCGATCTCGGCCTTGGCCGCCGGGGCCACATCGGGGCGGCGCGCGGCCGCGGCAAGCTCGAGGGCCGTCCGGGTCTGGACCCGGCGCGCGATCTCGGCGTACCGCCCGGAGGCGGGCGCGAAGGCCTGCGTCAGCAGCCGGTCCACGACCTCGCCCACGCCCGGCTGGGCCGGATCGCGGCGGCGCTGGTCCACGAGGCGGGTGAGACGCTCGGGCGCCAGGAGGTTGTCCAAGACCAGGCCGGCCGCCACGTCGGCCGCAGAAAGGCTGTCGAACACGGGGCCGCCCGCGCCGTCGAAGACCTCGATCTGGTACTGGCGGTCGGTGTCGCCGGACTGGCCCGACGACAGCAGGGGGATCAGCGCCTCGGGCGTGTCCAGCGCCTCCGGGGCCATGGCGGCGAGCAGGCCGGCGAGCGCCGCGCGCTGCCGGTCGGCCGGAACGACCGCGGCCGTCGCCGAGGCGTCGCCCTTCACCGCGTAGCTGAAGTCCACGCCGCCCAGCACCTTGGCCGCCGCCTCGAGCTGGTAGCGGTGCAGCAGGTAGATCGGCGCGTACTTGCGCTTGAGCGCCTGCGCCGCCTCGCCCGGGCGCAGCGCCTGTGGGCCGAAGCCGGCGATCGCCGCGCGCCGCACGGTCATCACCCGCGCCAGTTCGGCCACCGGATCGGCGCCGTCGTCCCAGATGGCGCCGTGGGGCTGGCCCGAGCCGATCGGCCGGGCGTCGTTGTCGGCGGTGTAGCGCAGGGTGGCGGCGGCCTTGCGAGCCTTGGCCTCGGGATCGCCGTCGCCATAGAGCCAGTCGACGATGAACCGGTCCCACGCGCCGACCCCGACGCCATAGGCGTCCGACAGGTCGATCCTGCCGTCCGTCAGCTTCACCCGCGGCGCGGGGTAGTCCATCACCGAGGCGCGGTCCTGCGACGAGGCGGCGAAGTTGTGCGCGAAGCCGAGCGAATGGCCGACTTCGTGGGCCGAAAGCTGGCGCAGGCGGGCGAGCGACACCTGGATCGGATCGTTCGGTCCGCCCTTGCCGCTCTCGTCCGCGCCGACCAGGCCCTCGAAGATCAGCATGTCCTGCCGGACGCGGAGCGACCCCAGCAGCACCGAGCCCTTGACGATCTCGCCGGTGCGCGGGTCGGTCACCGCCTGGCCGTAGGACCAACCGCGGGTCGCGCGGTTCACCCAGTTGATGACGTTGTAGCGGACGTCCAGCGGGTCCGCGCCCTCGGGCAGGACCTCGACGCGGTAGGCGTCCTTGAAGCCCGCCGCCTCGAACGCGGCCGCCCACCACCGGGCGCCCTCCACCAGGGCGGTGCGGACGGGCTCGGGCGCCGCGCGGTCGACGTAGAAGACGATCGGCTTCCTGACCGGCGAGACCGCGGCCGCCGGGTCGGTCTTCTCCAGCCGGAAGCGGCGCGCATAGCGCTGGACGATGTCGCGGTCGAGCGGGGCGGCGTAGTCCATCACGAGGCCGTCGAAGGCCCCGGACCGCGGGTCGAAGGGGCGCGGCGTGTAGCCCAGCTCGGGAAGCTTCACCAGGCTGTGCCGCACGGCCAGCGTCACCAGCCGCGGGTCCGGCGCGATGTTGCGGACCTCGGGCCCGGGCGTCTCGGAGGCGAAGGTCTGGAGCGCCTCGAACTCCACGTTCTCGGGAAAGACCCGGACCGCGGCGGGATCGGCCATCGACAGTTCCGCCACCGGCTTGAAGCCGGCTTCCCCGCCCTGCTTCAGGGCGTCGGCGATGCCGATCACGTCGCGGGTGAGAAAGCCGGACAGGTCGACCAGCAGCCGGCCGTCGGCCAGGGTCTGCTCGATCTTCCCCTGCCAGACGACCGAGGTGGCGAAGGCCTCGCGCGCGGCGGCCTGTTCGGCTTCGGGCGCCCCGGCGGCCCGGAAGCGGGGGTTCTCGAACTCGGCCAGCACCCGCGGCCCCACGCGGCGGAAGGCCAGGACCTGGGTGTCGCCCAGGCGCGCGCGGTCGAGCCCGACGGGCGCGGACCCCAGGCCGGTCCTCAGCGCCGTCACATAGAGGTAGCGGCCCGCGACCCCGTCGGCGCCGGGCGCGGGCAGGGCCGCCAGGATCCGGCCCCTGGCCGCATCGACATAGATCGGGACCAGGCCCTCCTGCCGGGTCAGGCCCGCCAGGGCGTCCGGCGGAGGCGCAGGACGGGCCGCCAGCGCGGGCGTGGACCAGGTGAGAACCGCGGCCGCCGTGGCCGCCAACCAGAAACGCTTCAACTCGGATCCCCCGGCCGTTCGAGGGCGAGCCTAGCGGCCGGGCGCCCGCGTCGCCAGAGCGTCATCCATCCTGCGCAGCTTCGCCACGTTCCCGTCCGACTTGCGAGGCACAATCGCCCTCCACGGCATCCCCAGGCCCGCGATCAGGGGCATGAGTTGCTCGTTTCGGGTCGTTGACGCGGCGAGTCTCCCTTGACGTAAACGGAAAGCCGCGTAGGGTTTGTTATCAACGATAATACGAGGGAGGCCACCAATGCCCATGGACCTGCGTCGTCCGCTGCGGACCTACACGATCCGCCAGCTCTGCCTCGAGTTCAAATGCACCCCGCGCGCCCTGCGCTTCTACGAGGACAAGGGCCTGCTGAACCCGGCGCGCGACGGGATGAACCGCGTCTATTCCTACCGCGACCGCGCCCGGCTGCAGCTGATCCTGCGCGGCAAGCGCGTCGGCCTCTCGCTCTCCGAGATCGGCGAGATCCTGGACCTCTACGAAGCCGACGACACGGGCGCCCAGCAGGCCGCCAAGAGCCTGCGGAAGTTCAAGGAGCGGATCGTCGCGCTCGAGCAGCAGAAGACCGACATCGACGATGCGATCGCCCAGCTGCAGGCCGGGATCACCGAGATGGAGCGCCGCCTTTCGGCCACGCGCCCCGATCTGCTGCCCCGCGCCGAGGCCTACGACCAGACCATGCGCCGCCAGCTCGACGGCGTGGAGGCGTAAGCCCGCTTCCCAGGCTCGTCCCGGCGATCGCCGGGAGCCCGATGGCGAACCGCGAGCGCGGGTTCTATAACGCTCGCGGCGCATCCCGGCCGGACCCGGCCTGAGACCTGGGTCCCGGCCGTCGTCGGGATGAGCGGAGGGAAGTTCTGAGCATGACCTACCAGGCCCCCGTGCGGGACTATGTCTTCCTGCTGCGCGACGTGCTGCAGCTGGAGCGCTACGCCAACCTGCCGGCCTTCGCCGACGCCTCGATCGACACGGTCGAGGCCATCCTGGACGAGGCGGGGAAGTTCACCTCCGAGGTGCTCGCGCCGCTGAACGGCGTAGGGGACAAGGAGGGCTGCGCCTGGAGCCCGGACTTCAGCGTCACGACCCCCGCCGGCTTCAAGGACGCCTACCGCCAGTTCGTCGAGGCGGGCTGGCCCGCGCTGGGCTCGGACCCCGCCTACGGAGGCCAGGGCCTGCCGCACGTGGTCAACATGGCCGTTTCCGAGATGACGTCGGGCGCGAACATGGCCTTCGCCATGTACCCGGGCCTGACCCACGGGGCCTATTCGGCGATCCACGTGGGCGGCTCGCAGGCGCAGAAGGACCTCTACCTGCCCAAGCTGGCCTCGTTCGAGTGGGCCGGCACCATGAACCTCACCGAGCCCCACTGCGGCACCGACCTCGGCCTGCTGCGCACGAAGGCCGTGCCGCAGGCCGACGGGACCTACCGCATCTCGGGCCAGAAGATCTGGATTTCGGGCGGCGAGCAGGACCTGACCGAGAACATCGTCCATCTGGTCCTGGCGCGGATCGAAGGCGCGCCGGCCGGCGTCCGGGGCATCAGCCTCTTCATCGTGCCGAAGTTCATCCCGGACGCCGAGGGCAGGCCGGGCGTGCGCAACTCGGTGAAGTGCCTGGGCCTGGAAGAGAAGATGGGCATCCACGGCAACGCCACCTGCGTGATCAGCCACGAGGAGGCCACCGGCTGGCTGATCGGCGAGGAGAACCAGGGCCTGCGCCTGATGTTCGTGATGATGAACGAGGCGCGGCTGGGCGTGGGGCTGCAGGGCGTGGCCCAGGCCGAGGCCGCCTACCAGGCGGCGGCGGCGTTCGCCAAGGAACGCCTGCAGGGGCGCTCGCTCACGGGACCCAAGAACGCCGACGGCCCGGCCGATCCGATCATCGTCCACCC